>JAIRSY010000026.1 GCA_031255215.1 Christensenellaceae bacterium
CCGGCACGTTACCCAAATCTTTTAACGAACGGGGTATCCGGGATTGCCGTTGGACTTGCAACGAATATACCGCCGCACAATTTGGGTGAACTTATTGATGCACACATTGCATGGATTGATAACAATAGAATAACATTAAAAGAGATATTAAAAATAATCAAAGGTCCGGACTTCCCAACCGGCGGTTATATTTTGAACAATGATGAACTTGTAAACGCGTATGCAACGGGGAAGGGCAAATGCCAAATGTCCGCGAAAATTCACATTGAAGTTGAGGGTGATAAACGGAGCATTGTAATCGATGAGGTGCCGTATCAGGTAAACAAGGTTCAACTTCAAAGAAATATTGCGGATATGCGGGAAACAAAAAAAGGTCTTGAAACAATACAGGCAATAACGGACGAAAGCGACCGCAACGGAACGCGTGTAATTATCCGTTTGAAAAAGGACGGGGACGCAAGGTCGGTCGTTAAACTTCTTTATAAATATACACAACTTCAATGTAATTTTAATTTTAATATGGTGGCGATTGCAAACGGTAAACCGCGGCAAATGACCCTTATGCAAATCATAGAATATTATTGCCTTTATCAACGTGATATCATTTACAAGCGAAGTGTTTTTGAATTAAGAAAGGCAAAGGAACGTGCACATATCATTGAGGGCCTTTTGATTGCAATAAAGAATATAGACGAAGTGATTAAAATCATTAAAACTTCTAAACATACAACCGAGGCAAGGGAACGCCTTCAAAAAACATTTAATTTAAGTGAGAGGCAGGCACAGGCGATATTGGATTTGCGGCTTGCACGCCTTACAAGTTTAGAGGTTTTCAAATTGAAAGAGGAATTGGACGAACTTCTTGCTTTGATTGAAAAACTTTCCAAGGTAATTGCAAGTAAACGGTTGCAGTTTGATATTGTAAAAGAGGAAATGCTTGACATAAAGAAACGGTTCAAATCATTGATTGGAAGACGAACAACGGTTTTAAGACCGGAAGAAGAGATTCCCGTTCCAAGCAGCGACGACACGCCGCCCACGGAAAATATCAAGATATCAATTAGTGAAGACGGAAGACTTAAAAAGGGTGCGGGGAAAGGTGCGGTGATGACGATTAAGACGGAAACGGATAAACTTCTCTATGTCTTTACTCATAACGGAATGGTTCATAAGATGATGGGGTATGAACTTCCCGATGTAACCAAATTTGATGGGGAGAAGATAATAAGTGTTTTACCGACGGAGCCGGACAAAAGCCCCGAGGTGGAGGTCGTTTGGCTTTCCAAAACGGGAATGATAAAGAGGAGTGCCTTCGCCGATGCCTTTAACGTTCAAAAAGACACCTACCAATGCTGCAAATTACGGGAGGATAAACCCGACGAGATAATCAACGTGCAGATATTGAATAAGGACGATACCATTTTAATGGTTACGAACAGCGGGAATGTGCTTAACGCAAGGACCAACGATATTCCGCTTCAAGGACGCATTGCCGCCGGGGTCAAGGGCATAAAACTTGAAGAAGATGAATTTTTGTTTTATCATTCCGTTGTCAATTCACAAGATATAATAACGGTCAAGACAACGAATAACCGGGAAATCAAGGTCAACGTCAAAGACATCCCCAAAATGAAACGTTACGGGAAGGGGCAGCTCCTTATTAAAAACCTTAAAAAAAATGAAATGATAACGATGATAATGGATAAAGGATAAGTAACAAGGAAGAAGTAAAAAGTAACAAGTGAGGGTAATACATTGTCCAAACTTCTCCCTTATTACTTATTCCTTTTTTACTTGCTTTGCACTATATCTTGTGTTCTAAAAAAAGTGTTTGCACAATATATTGTGGTATGTTATAAATGATAGAGGAGAGTTAAGTTATTTATGCTCTCACAAAATAAAAGGAGAAAATATAAAATGGAAGCAGGGGCAATGAAGATTTTGAAGAGGGACGGGAAGATGCAGGATTACAGCAGGAAAAAGATTGAAGACGCAATTTTCAAGGCAATTATCGCGGTTGGCGGAACGGACAGGGCGGGGGCGGAGAAAGTCGCCAAAGTGGTTGAAGAGGAGTTGATAAATCTTTATTGTCAAAAACAGGCCAACGGAAAATTGAAATGCAAATCGCCGACCGTGGAGGAGGTTCAAGATTTGGTCGAAACATTCTTGATAAAATCAGGTCACGACCAGATCGCAAAATCTTATATTTTATATAGAGAAAAAAGACGCGGAGCAAGGGAAGACAACGCCCTCACCGGTGCCGTCATTGACATGTTTGAACAATATTTAGAGGAAGAAGACTCGGCGGTCAAAAATACGGCGAACGGCTCGAAATCCGTTGCCGGATTAAATAACTTTGTTCGGGAAGAATTTACAAAGAACTTTTGGCTTAATGAAATTTATCCGTATGAGGTATCGGAGGCACATAGAAGCGGAACATTCCATATACACGACTTAGGTTTTTTCGGGGCATACTGCGTTGGTTGGGACGTCAAACAACTTTTAATGTTGGGATTTACCGGAGTCATCGGCAAAATCTCTTCCGGTCCGGCAAAACATTTCCGCACGGCACTTGGTCACATTGTCAATGCAACATTTACATTACAAGGGGAGAGTGCGGGGGCACAAGCATGGAGCAGTTTCGACACATATCTTGCACCGTTTATAAAATACGACAATTTGACATATAAACAGGTCAAACAATGTCTCCAAGAGTTTATCTTTAATATGAACGTTTCGACACGCGTTGGTTTTCAATGTCCATTTTCAAA
Organism: Christensenellaceae bacterium; assembly: GCA_031255215.1. Classification (GTDB taxonomy): domain Bacteria; phylum Bacillota; class Clostridia; order Christensenellales; family UBA1242; genus RGIG8050. Next base: position 2,772 of record JAIRSY010000026.1, read on the forward strand.
TGTCACACTTGACATAAAAGTTCCAAAGGCGTTACAAGATGAATACGTTGTGATAGGCGGCGAAATTCAAGACAAGAAATACAAAGATTTCCAAGCGGAGATGGACATGTTCAACACGGCATTTTGTGAAGTCATGCAGGACGGGGACAACAAGGGCAGAGTTTTTACGTTTCCCATTCCTACAATAAATATCACAAAGAATTTTGATTGGAATAATCCCGTTGTTGACAAGATTATGGAAATTACATGCAAATACGGCATTCCTTATTTTGCGAATTATATAAACAGCGACCTTGACCCCGACGACGCCGTCTCTATGTGCTGCCGCCTTCGTCTTGATGTTCGTGAACTTAAAAAACGCGGCGGCGGACTTTTCGGTTCAAATCCTTTAACCGGTTCAATAGGTGTTGTCACGATAAACCTTCCGCGTTTGGGATATAAATGTGAAAACGAAGAAGAATTCTTTAATGAACTTGGCCGTATTTCAAATATTGCAAAAGAAAGTTTGGAAATAAAACGAAAGGTGGTGGAGAACCAAACGACAAAAGGACTTTATCCTTATGCAAAATTTTATTTGCAGGGGGTAAAAGATAGGTCGGGCGGCTACTGGGCAAATCATTTTAATACGATAGGAATCATAGGTATGCAGGAATGTATACAAAACGCCGCATTTCTTGACAATAAATTGGGTTTAATTACCCAGGAAGGGCAGGAATTTGCCCTGAAAATCATGCACTTTTTACGCTCTAAATTACAAGAGTATCAGGCGGAGACGGGACATGTTTATAATTTAGAGGCAACCCCCGCGGAAGGGGTAACAAACAGACTTGCGACGATTGATAAAAAACGTTACCCAAAGATTATCACGGGAGGCAACGCAAACGGATATTATTATACAAATTCTACACATTTACCCGTTCAATATACGGAGGATGTTTTCGAAATGATAAAGATGCAGGACGAACTTCAATCTCTCTATACCGGCGGAACGGTTGTCCATTTATATACGGGGGAAAAATTGGAAGACGGCAATGCGGTAAAGTCCTTGATAAGGAAGATTTTTACGAACTATAAAATGCCTTATATCTCAATTACACCGACATTTTCAATCTGTCAAAATCACGGTTACAGGGCGGGGGAACATTGGACATGCCCTCAATGCGGTGCAGAATGTGAAGTATGGAGCCGTGTTGTCGGGTTTTTACGACCGGTAGCAGATTACAACAAGGGGAAACGCCAAGAATACAAGGAGCGGACGAAATACAAATTGCAACACGATGAAAGAAGGGTTTAATTGCATCTGGATTTCTTACTTTTCACTTAATACGGTTGACTTCTATTTAAGAAAAGTGTTATCCTTGTCAAGTTGCTTCTGTGGCTCAGTTGGTAGAGCAGCTGATTTGTAATCAGCAGGTCCTCGGTTCGAGTCCGAGCAGAAGCTCCAAAATTTGAACAAGGCGGCGGTCAAAATCAAGTTGAATTGCAGTGAAATTTGGTATAAAATGGGGATTGCTATGAAAATCTTGATTGCCGGGTGGCAAAAAATGTCTTTGATTGATTATCCGGGTGGTGTTTCGTGCGTCGTTTTCCTTGCGGGGTGTAACATGAGATGCCATTATTGTCACAATTCAAAACTCTTTCATACAAAAGAAAATAAAATACCTTTTGATGAGGTAAAGGAATACTTGAAGGCAAACGAAAAAATGCTTGACGCAATTGTAATTTCGGGTGGTGAACCGACAATAAATCCAACGTTAATAGACATTATATATGAAGTGAGGAAAAACTTTCTAAACTTGAAAATAAAATTAGATACAAACGGTGTAAATTTCCCATTATTAGAAAGATTGGTAAATGAAAAACTTATTGATTATGTTGCAATGGACATAAAATCTCCTGCTTATAAATACAGGGCGTTTACGGGGATTTGGGACGTAAATATATTAAACAGTGCAAATTTGTTAAAGGAGAACAGGGTGCCTTATATGTTTCGAACAACACTTTCTCCTTTTTTAACAAAAACAGACATCTTTGGAATGGGTATGGAATTTATCGAGGGTGCCGAAACTTGGCAGCTTCAACAATTTATACCAAATGAATATTCGTCAAGTCATAAAATCGTTGGTTTACCGCGAACAAAGAAAGACATTGATGAGTTTGCGGAGATTGCGTCAAGGTTCGCAAAAAATGTGCTTGTTAAAGGTTTATAAATGTCATATAATGGATTATGGTTAATTTATTTTTAGAGGGTTTTGACCCGTCATTGATCGTCATGGGCGTCCTTTTGGTGCTTATGGTTGCAATGATGTTTTGGCAGGGCAATAAAGCGAAGAAGCAGCAGCAGGATTATTTGGGTTTACTTGATTCCTTGCGAATAGGGAATAAAGTAATCATGAAGAGCGGTGTAATCGGGCGGATTGTAGAGATAAAGGAGGAGGCACCCGGTTTCAAGACGATAAAGGTTAGGTCGGGGGAAGATTCGAACGCTTCCGTCCTTGTTTACGATATAAATTCCGTTGCGGGGATAGTCAATGAAGATGCCTTGAACGCAATTTCGCAACAATCCATGAAGCAGGAAGATAAAGGAGGACCGCCGCCCCGACAAGAGGATAAAACCACGAAATTAAACGGTGAAAACCTATCAAAGAGCAAAAAAAGCAAAGCAAAGAAATCAAGTTGATATTGATCTTGCAATTTTCTTTTATTGTCCAAAGTGCCGACATTTGACTTGTTAAAATTGCCAATAAAATTACAAAGAATGTAATGAAGTTATGATTGATGGCAAAAAGCGGCATGACCTCGTCTTCCGCGTTATTGATTTTGATTGCATTAAGAATCAATAAGACAAAAAACGCAATGATTAAAGAGGCGGCGACGGCGGAAACGATTATGGTTTTGTTACCGTATTTAGCCTTTGCGGAACTTATGATTCCGCCCAACATACAACAATTAAGTCCGGAATATAATAACGCCCATATAATCGACGCATCAAATTGAAACGCAAAATCAATCTTTGTATATTCAAAATTATTAAACAATAAGACACCGATAATTGCAACAATAATGAAAAAGTTTATTTTAGATAACTTTTCAAAACCCAAACGCACAATCAAAGCCGTCAAAATCAAAGAAACGGCGGAGCCAAAAACACCTGCAATTTCACCGATTCCTGCGGTCATGGCAATAAACAGGACAAAATAAACCGGCAAAAATATCTTCTTGTTTAACTTTACATAAATTGAAATAATTATCAAGGCGGATAACCCCAAGGCAACGAAAACGGCAACCCAAAATGATGAATTTGACGATGAAAAAAACGTGCTTATTTCCGCTCCGGTGGCAAAACCGGCACCTATAATTGAACCGACAAAAAGGAATGCCAATTCAAGGATTATCATTCGTCCTTCTCCTCAAATATTTTAATCAAAGATATGTTCCTTTCCGCCTTCTCATCATTATTGACCTTCAAATTATTATACATAATTCCAAGCATAACGGGCGGCAAATACACCTTTTCATCAATCAATTCCCTATAAATTGCAGAACTTTTTTGATAATCACCAAGTTGTCCGTAGCATTTTGCAATAAAGATTCCAATTGCGGTTTTTTGAGCCTTGGTTTTCGCATAATTTTTCCCAATCAACGCCGTCGAAAGGGCACATTTAATTTCGCCGCGTTTATATTCCAACTCGGCAAGAGAAATATAATAATTCCAACCGTCAAAGAGAGACACCACCCTTCCCACAACCAAATTTATGCGGAAAGAAACGCTCTTATTATCCAATTATATCTTTACAAGGATTTAATTTATATAAGTAAAGCCGACCCAAGTGCA
>JAIRSY010000039.1 GCA_031255215.1 Christensenellaceae bacterium
TATTGCAAGTCAATATATCGCAAACGAACTCGCGATAAAACCCGATATTTTAACGTCAACAGGTGATTCAATCGTTTCTCTTGTGAGAAACGGAGCAGGCATCGGCATCTTGTGGAAACACCATATTGACGTTACGAACGAAAATAATTTCATTCAATTGTCCGTTAATGATGCCCCGTCAACAATTACATTTTCTGTTGCATATTATCCTCGCCACATTTCGAAAGCGGCACAAATATTTCTTGCAGGCTTGATAGACCATTGCAAATCCTGATGATTTGTTCTTCAAGATAATCTATGCCCTTTGTGTTGTCTATATACTCATCAACATTTGTTGGCGGCGGAAGTTTATGTGCTTCTCTACTTACATCGCTTGAATTTTGCGGAATATCTTTCATTGGATCGCCTCTTTTTATTTTTCTTTGTATTCGAATTATTTCTTCACACCCGACAAAGAATCTTTTTTTTGCATTTTTAACAAAATCTTCGTTCGCAGACAATATACCTGGAAAGTCGGCAATATGTGATAATTTGTTCGAGTTTTTGCTCTCTTTAAGGTCCATATATTCGGGAATAAAATCTCTCACAACTCCAAGAAATTCTGCTCGTAAAATTGGATCGGGAACCGAAAATAAAGATTCTCTCAAAAATTCCCTGATATGTCCGTTCGGTATTTTGCCAAATAAATTTAATATCTCTTGCTGTTTGCATTTTACCGTGTTAACCAAAAACTCATTACTGTCTGTTGCAAGTGAAATTATGCCGTAAATCTTTCTAATTTGTTCTGCAAGTATATTAAGTGTCGTGGTCTTGCCGGCACCGGTCGGACCGTCAATTAAAAATCGTTCTGCCATGTTTCAAGCATATCTACAATTAAATGTTATGACAAAAAGATTGTATTCAATATTGCGTCAAATAAAAGTTACTCCCGCCCTGCCGTATAACTTTTGATATTAAGCAGCAATAACAAAACAAAATATTGTCGCTTTGTCCTGCAATCGGCCGCCAACTGAATCCGCCGCCACCACCAATTTTGTGCCCAAAAATGTTCTTTACAAAATTACAAATCAATGATACCCTACAAAAACCGGTCATTTTATATCTATGCGGGGGTAGCACAGCGGTAGTGCGTCGCCTTGCCAAGGCGAAGGTCGCGAGTTCGAACCTCGTTCCCCGCTCCAAAATCGGTAAAAAAATATACCAATTTGGTTGCCTTCAACATTCTTCACCCTGTATTGCCGTGATTTCGATTGGTTGCCCAAAATTTTTTGTTCAAGGCTGTGCTTGGCGTCAAACAACCTGCGGAACGCGTAAAAATTAACCCGCGGACATAACTTCTAATATAATAATTTATGTGTGGAATATTTGGCGTTTATGGTTCAAAAAACGCCGTCAATCAAACCCTTGATGCACTTGAAATTTTACAATACCGCGGTTATGATTCCGCCGGCCTTGCTTACATACAAAATAAAAAAATCAAAGTCATAAAATCCGTCGGCGATATTACAAAATTAAGAAAAAAAATCGCCGCACTTAAACATACCCCCAAAACAAATATTTGTATTGGACATACAAGATGGGCAACCAACGGTATGGTCAACCAAATAAATTCTCACCCCCATCTTTCCTTTAATAATAAATGTGCCGTTATCCATAATGGTATAATTGAAAATTATGAAGAGTTAAAAGACATGCTCCTTCGATACAACATAAAGTTAAAAACCCCGGTAGATACGGAGGTGATTCCAAATCTCTTGTGGTTGTTCGGTCCCGAACAAACACAAAATATGCTGAAAGGTAAATTCGCCGTCCTTGCTCTCTCCGCCGATAATCCGGATGAAATTATATCCTTCTCCCGCGATATGCCTTTGATATCACAAAATAATTACTATGCAAGCGATATCCTCGCCTTCCCTGATTCAAATTATAAAATAACAAAAAACGGATACAAAACGTTTATGGAAAAAGAAATAAATGAAATCCCCGACGTTATCGAAAAAATAAAAAATCACTACCAAAATTTTACCTTCCCCGACCTCTCGTCCGCAAATTGTGTCCACATTATCGGTTGCGGCACCTCTTATCATGCCGCTCTTATTATTGGAAGTTTAATTGAAAAAAATCTAAAAATACGCACCAAAATTCATATTGCAAGCGAATTTAACGGCGTCACAATCCTTTCAAATAATGAAACCGCCCTTGTCATAAGTCAATCCGGAGAGACCGCGGATACCATCGCCGCGATTAAAATCTTGCAATCATATAAACTTAAAATAATATCAATCTGCAATGTCCTCTCCTCTACTATCGCTAAACAAAGCGATTTGGTTTTGCCCATGCTTTGCGGTCCGGAAATTGCCGTCGCATCAACCAAGGCATTCGCCGCGTCAATCTGCATTGGCTCCTTGCTTGCAACAAATAAAATTGTCTTTGATTTTACAAAAATACAAACGGCGTTGCCGATTAAAAATGTTTTAAGTCACAATATAAATAAAATCTTCTTCATAGGAAACGGACTTCAATATTATTTCGCATTAGAGGCCGCGTTAAAGGTCAAGGAAATAACTTATATGCATTGCGAAGGTTATCCCTCCGGCGAATTGAAACATGGCACCCTCTCTCTTGTCAATCAAAATACACTCGCAATCTTCTTCGGTCCCGATATTAAAACAAAAATTGCCGTCGAGGAAATTCGCTCCCGCGGCGGCAAAATAATGTATTGCCCAAATATCATCTCCGCACAACTGTTCGCCCTTCGTCTAAGCGAAAAACTTGACCTTAATCCCGACCGCCCAAGAAACCTCGCAAAATCGGTCACCGTAGAATAACCACACGTCAAATTGGTGCGGATTAACCCTTGGGGTCGGCGGATTTAACCGGCGGCTTTGAACGGTTGGCAAGTTTGCTGTCTAAATAATATACCAAAAATGATAATCCAACATAAAACGCGGCTATGCCTACAAACCAAGGAATTACACCGAATCCAAGTGCATGATAGTCCATAAATCCGTAGGGGAAATTCGTGACCTTGTCCCCATGCTTGTATTCTACACCCAAAAACCCTACGACGGATGCGAAAATTAAATATGCTATCGGGAAAATTATCCACCACCAAATATGACCGCGTCTCAAACTTCCTCGTTCCGTGAAAACAAAAAAATCAATAATCAATAAAACCGGTGCAACCATATGAACACTCATATTATGAAATGTAAACAAGTTGGCAAGCGAAGTCCCGGGTGCAAGTATTGCCCAAAAAACAACCAAAGTCAAAGTTATCGCCGCCACCGAACCGCCTTCAATAACCGGAAGTAAATTCCTCTTGTCCCAATTCGGCCTTACCATCTTAATGAATAAGGCAACAAAAACGCCGAACGCTAAAATGTTCGACAAAATCGTGTAATACAAAAATGCACTCCAACCCGCGGGTTGAAAAAATGCCTCGCCGGTCTCTTCATCAATCGTTCCGTCCGTTCCAAATATAAGCCACAAAACCCCCGCCAAAATAAGTGCCGACGCCGCAATCCTGTAAACCAAGGATACCAAATTCTTTGTAACCTTCATCTTCTACCTCCAATTATATCTCTCATGAAATATACTATATCAATTATCGCAATTTTATTGTATAATGTCAACTATGGATTTTATACCCGCCTTGAACTTAAACAAACAAATAAATATGATTCAAGGTCAATACCATTTCACAAGCGATTCCATAAACTTGGCGAACTTTGTGTCCGCAAAAACAACCGACTTCTTAATCGATTTGGGCTGCGGCTCCGGCGTCCTATGTTTATCCCTATCACAAAAACTGCAACGCATCGTTGCATGTGATATAAATGAAGACGAAACAAAGGTCTTAATGAAAAACATAAAACTCAATGATTTGAAAAACATAGAAGTCTTCACCTGCGACGCAAATGACCTCCACAAGAAAATCGGGGCGAATACCGCGGACGTAATCGTGTGCAACCCACCCTACTTTTCAACCGGCAAAATCAATAAAAATGAAACAAGGGCAATGGCACGCCATGATAACCGTTTGACCCTTCCAAATCTTGCCGACATATCTACAAAATTACTAAAATTTGGGGGAATAATCTACTTTTGTTACCCCGTTAATCGCACCGCCGAAGCAATTACAATTTTTGAAAATAGAAACTTTCGCGTAAAAGAATTAAAGTTTATTTCAAACGAAAAAGGCATTTATCTAACTCTTTTCAAATGTAAAAAAGGCGGCGGTCACGGATTAAAAATCAAAACATAATTTGGCGGCAAAACTTTTACACGAATATCTGCAAAAAAAGGTTTTTAATATCCCCACTCATTGTAATTAACTTCTTGTCCGATTTCACTTGCCATGGCGTCCTTTCCTTTTTCTATTCTTTTAGACGCCATTTGCAACCAAGAAACATCAATGGGATTATGTTCCGCATTTATACGTTCTCCTCTTACATCTGTCATAATTGGTGCAACTTTTTTATAGTGTTCTTCAAGCATTTCAACCAAGAAAGGAAAAACTTCACGCAACTTATTATTTGACATGCTATGCAATACCCATTTTTTATCACTATCACTAAAAAACCTGCACAATTTTGAGAAGTATCTCTTCTTGTCAAACACGCACAGAAAATGTCCGTCACTAAACTCGGACGATTGCAAGAAGACTCTGCCGGCATGTTCTTCCCAAGTTTCAAATTTACTCTCCTTTGCTGAATCTTCCGGTTCATGTTCAATTATTTCATTTAATCCAAGGTCCCTCCCATTTACGCTGTCAACCCAAACATAATTCGGATTAAGATATTTTTGTATTCTTGACTGCATCTTCATATATCTAACATATTCTTGTGGGGATAATCCCGAATGATTATTACTGTCTCTTAATCCCTTCGCACTCACTTTATCTTCAAGATTTATACAATAATAAACTTCTGAAACTAATTTAGTGAGATTTACCGTATTGCCAAAAAAATTTCGTTGAGGGTCAATAGACACAACATCGCCTTTTCGCGGTAAATTATTATCAAATAAACCGTTATTTCTAATTTTTGTTTCATTCAAAGGCATTAACTCTTCTTTTAATTGGTATTCAAAATTTTCACCGTAACAATCGGGCAATTTTTCCAAATGTTTGTCAACATTTGCAAACGATTGATCAATATTTTCAATCATATTTTCAATTCTCTTATCGTATCCAATTCGTTCTAATATATCTCTATCTTCTTTTGATATATGAAAAAATTTCGGCAATTTCGATAAATCGTTTACGTCATGTCTCCCTTTGAAAATTGCCTTTCGTTTTGAAGATTGTTCCGCTTGTATAACGGACACCAATTGACTGAATTCCTTTTGCAAGGGAAGAAGTTTTACTTTTATTTTGAAATTGGGCAATCCTTCCGCCATTTTACCATTGTCGTTACTGTCACCGGCACCATAAGGTCCTCTTCTTATTGCGGAAAGAGTTTGGTCAAGTCCGTATTCGTTTAGAAAGTCCACGATAATTGGTCTATACTTTTTGGCAATTGGTCCGCAATATCCTTCAACGACTTCTTCTTTTAATTCTTTTAAGATTCCTGTCAAATTGTTGTCCATTTTCTCTCCTTTTGCGATTCCATCGCCGCCAATCATTGTATACATATTTTGCAACCCTGTCAATAAAGCATTTACATCTTTTGACAATGGCATTGATAAGTGAACCAAGCGAAATCCCGCATTGGATAATTCGCGAGGCGGCGGCGGATACAACAAACAAATTGCCTATTACGGGTTGCTTCTATAATGAAACCGAAAAGCCTCCTTTAACAACAGAAAGAATATAGCCTCTATCAACAACACGGCGAACAAATATAACTTATGCCTTATCCTCCAAAAGATAACGAAACTCCACGGCGATTGTTTGCTTGAATCTGTTTATGGCTGTTATAAACACACCCAACACCTAACTTTTCATTTATGCTTTTAAGTTTTGCAACAACGGCAAAATCATCACGGCTCTTTACTTCGGGCAAAATACTTTCTTGTTCGTTGTTTGCCACAATACACTTGTTTATTGTGCCACTTGGAGTGACAAATAAATCCAAATATTCATTGCACGCCTGGCTTGGATTGTTTTGCAATTTTGCGTGTTCGCAAGTAGTCCGTGTTAAAATTATGTCGGTTGCTCCGTTTGATAACAAAACTTTTTTGCCGTCAACATTTGTTTTATATCTCGCCCCCGCGGCTTGCAGCATTTCAATAACTTTATCAAGCGGAACAATTTTATCT
>JAIRSY010000008.1 GCA_031255215.1 Christensenellaceae bacterium
TATAGGCACCGCCTTTTACGGCGGCCTGTCCTTCCTTATATTCAACAAACTCTTTGAGGTTTCCATTTTCATAATACGACCAATAGCCGGTTGGTTTATATTCTTCTTTCACGCCCCCGCTTCTGTAATATACGGTATAATCGCCGTCGCCGCGTTGCACCACCGCCTTCCATGCACCGGGAGTACTTGACGGACAGGGGGTAAAACTTCCAAATCCGTCCACGGAATCATTAGTTGTCCAGTAGACACCCATACCGTCACCGTCGGCATCATTTTCATCGAGCGTGCCGATGGACTGCAACTTCAAACCCGGAATCACACTTTGATAACTTCCGTCACCATTAACGATTGCATATTTCAACAAATCGGCGTAGGTATCCGCCGCGACCTCGGAGGCGGTTCGAACCTTAACGCCTTGCGAAGTCAGTTTATATAACATTGATGCGTCATTTGCGATCCAACGGTATTGACCTTTTTTTTCACCGAAAGCCTCTTCATCACCATTCCAAATGCCGACAATTTTATCATAATATATTTTATCATAATCCGTTGCCCCGAAGCTCTTGCCCAACCTTGCTCTATTCGCGTCATATGCCATTGCATTAAAGATTGTTCCGGATACCTTTTGGCTTCCGCTTCCTGTGGCATCTTTTAATAGAGTAAAGACCACACCGGAGGCCATAAGCCCAACCAAGACGGCACCGGTAACGAAGAAGAACATGAGCATACCCTTAAACATTCTAAACACGATTACATAAGGATTGCCGCCGTTTTTTTCCTTATAGTTTTCCTGAACGATTTTGATGATAGTAAAGAATATCATTATTGCGGTAGACACGGCGACAAGGTTCCAAAAGAGTTGTTGAATTTGGGGATTATTTATCATATTCGACGCCAAATCGTCCCCGTCTTTGACCTGGACTCCGGCAAGTCTCAAGAAGATACTTTCCAAAGCATCGGCGAAGCGTGCTATTGCGGTCCAAATTAAATATATGAATTGACCAATTAACTGGGAAATTGAATGCCCAACGAGAGAAACCGTATTGGCAAACGCTTTACCAAGGTCAGTGAGCATCATTCCCCAAAACATGATATATGATTAAATACATTTAATGGGAAGTCAAGCGGTTTTTTCATTTGACGCATATTTTATTTCTTTATATAATTTGAGGGCATGAAGAACATAATAAGAGGTGTGAGTAATGAAGAAGTTTGACGGTTCGGGTCTTCTTGATGTCCTCATGTATGTTTTTATTGCGATAGGTGCACTTGCAGGCGTTTATGCCGCATACCTTGGGTTTCTTATGGGCACGGCAACGGATGAGAGTAAACGTAAGGCGGCAAAGGATAGAATCTTAAAGGTCCTTTCAAGCGTTATGTGTATAATAGTCCTGTCGGTTATACTTGGCACGGTAAGTTTTCAATTGAGCGGGGTAGATGGGGAGAAAGATAATGAAAATAATGGTGGGTTTAGCGGAGGGGATAAGACGGATAATGCAAACAAGGTAACAATTACCGTTAAAAAGCAAAAAGACGGCACATATCACGGAATGATAACTTTTTCGGGAGAAATCAAAGATCCCACAGGTAAATTCAACCGTGTATCATTTAACGGGATACCACAAAGAGATATTGGGAATGGTTTTAGCATTTTTACCACCGGCACATCACACACTTTATTATACGCGGATGATAAAGACAATAACAAAGGACGTCCCAATAAGCCATCAATATCACAATTCAATTTAAGCGGGACATTCATTGATCCGCCGGAGACAAGCGTCACGTTTGCGATAATCGTCGCCACCGTAAACTAACAATTTGCACATAACACGCCCCCTACTCACCAAACCGCAAGTATCGATCATACAATAATTTATGCAAACATTAAAAACAATACATGAACATAACCCGATTTGGGAGCATCCGACTTTTCAGGCGGGAGATATTTATACAAGCAAGCAGAAATCGAACGGGATTGCGGAGCGAATAAATCATGAAACGGAACGGAATAGTGAGCAGGTTCCGCTTCAAATTCCGGATATAATTGAGTACTTGTCAAACATCGAATAAGTTTATATAATTATTACGGTGAAGATTGGAATTGTTGGATTGCCGAACGTAGGCAAGTCGACCTTGTTTAATGCGATTACGAATGCGGGGGCGGAGGTTGCCGATTATCCTTTTTGCACGATTGAACCGAATATTGGAATGGTTGCGGTGCCGGACGGACGCGTTGATTTTTTGGCGAAATTTTACACGCCGAAGAGTGTCATTCATTCTACCATAAAGTTCGTAGACATTGCCGGCCTTGTAAAGAACGCACATAACGGCGAGGGACTTGGGAATAAGTTTTTATCACACATTCGAGAGGTTGACGCCGTTATCCACGTTGTTCGATGTTTTGGAGACAATCCAAATCCGGAGGACGACATTGACACAATCAATTTAGAACTTCAATACGCAAACATTGACAAGCCAATGATTTATGTCGGGAATTATAGGGAGGAAGACATAAAAAACGACGGCACGGACAATCCTTATTTTCAATTTATAAAAGATAAATACGGAGCGATTGGGATTTGCGGCAATGCGGAAGACGCTTTTGGACTTGAATTTGTCGAAATTTACGGTGTTGAGAGGGGGCTTGACAGACTTATAAAAAGAAGTTTTGATTTGCTTGGATTGATTTGTTATCTAACGGCCGGAAAGGACGAGGTGCGAAGTTGGACAATAAGGAACGGCGATACGGCGGTAATTGCGGCGGGCAAGATTCACACAGACTTCGCAAGAGGTTTTATCAAAGCGGAGGTTTTGTCTTATGAGGATTTTGTAAAATACGGAACGGAACAAAAGGCGAAAGAGGCGGGCAAGGTCCGGCAGGAAGGCAAGGATTATGTTGTCAAAGACGGCGACATAATACATTTCAAATTCAACGTTTGAATTAAGGAGGAACAAATGAAAAAGTTTATACAAGGAAAGCACACCGACCGACCGCTTGGCTCAATGACTTAATTACCGGCTGGGACAAATTCGAAATTACAATGTTAATTGTCGGGGCGGTTTTGATTTCGGCTTCCGCCGCCATTTTCGGGGGCAATTCACTTTCCGGTTATATCAATGAAGTGACGGCGATTCTTACGCTTTTATGGGTTTTATTATTGGCACAAGGCAAGGTATCGGGACATATCATCGGCATTATCGCCACCCTGCTTTATGGATACTGCACCATTACGGAAAGTCTTTACGGTGAAACCATTATTGGTTTACTTGTCACCCTTCCTACTTGCATTGTAGGATATAGAGTTTGGACAAAGAATAAACGTAATACAACAGACAAAGAAGAGGTCGTCATCGTCAATTACATTTCATGGAGAGAGAGGTAATCCTTGCCGTTTTGTCCCAAATAGTCATGGGAATCGGTTATTATTATTTCCTTGGCTGGCTTGATACCGAAGAGCTGCTCTTTTCGACCATCACTCTTTGCACCGCCATACTTGACGCTTATTTTATACTGCGAATGACGGCACTTGCCATGTGGCTTGAAATTATGGATAATCTGTTCACCGCGATTTTATGGTTAATGGTTGTAATTGACGGTAATTTAGAGGGGATAACCTTTGTTGTTCAATATCTCATTCTATCCGCTTATTGTTTTTATGGAAGTAATGTTAGGAGTAAAAACAGGGAAGAGCAGAAAGCGGTTCCGCACAAGAAGTAACGCCAACGGACGAAAAACGACAAGAAACCGCTTTTCACAACACTATCAATATCATATAATGTTTTCTATGAGAAGACCAATTTTCTTCGCTTGTTGGAAAGCGAATAAGACACCGAAAGAAGTTTTAGAATTTTATACGGAGATTCAAAGGCGGAATCTTGTTTTGAGGGATAGAGCGGAGGTTTGTTTGGCACCGTGCCACACGTATCTTGAACTGTCAAAAGTCAGGCTGCCGAAACCATTATCTCTTGCAAGTCAAGACGTATGCGATTTGAATACACCCGGGCGAATGGGAGAAGTGACGGCGAACATTTTGAAAGAATACGGGGTAAAATACTGTGCAATTGGACATAGGGAGAAACGGGAACAGGGCGAAACGGATACCATTATAAACAGCAAGGTCAAGAGACTTATGGAAAACGGAATCACCCCGATGATTTGCATCGGCGACAGTGACAGCGAAAACGAAAACGGACTCACAAAAGATGTCCTGCGTAAACAACTTCAAGGAACGCTTGTCGGTGTGCCAAATATTCAAGACGTTTTAATTTGTTACCGACCAAGTTGGACTTTGGGAACCGGCAAGGTTGCACGCGGGGAATATGTAAATATGATAGGTGAATACGTAAGGGAGATTGTTTCCGAAATTGCGGACAATCCGCTTGCGAAAAGCTGCTGCTTTATTTACGGCGGAGGAATTTCCGGTGCGAACGTAGAAGATTATATGAAACAAGTGGAAATTGACGGAGTATTTTTTGTCGGTGCAAGTTTGAAGCCGGACGATTTCTGCGAAGTTCTAAAAAAAGGAGGGGTGCTTCAATGACAAGAAAGTTCAACAAAACCCTGCTTTGCATAATTGACGGCTGCGGCAACTCCGCAGAGAAAAAAGGCAATGCAACCCTTTCAATGAAAAACTTAAACGACATTTATAATCAATTCGGCGGATATTTAATAAAGGCAAGCGGAAAAGAGGTTGGACTTGACAGTGATAAAGATGCGGGGAACAGCGAAGTCGGGCATAACGCAATCGGGGCGGGCAAAACGATAAAGCAGGGGTTGGCACTTCTCAATGATGCATTCTCATCGGGTGAAATCTTCAAATCAAAGGTTTGGAAAGATATAAAGGACGGGACGGGTGCCGCAAAACTTAATCTTATAATTTTATTAAGTGACGGACATGTCCACAGTGACATTGAACATCTTTATAAGGTTTTGGATCAATGCAGGAAGGACAACATAAAAACCGCGGTCATTGGCATAACGGACGGACGCGACGTATCGCCCCGTTCCTGCATGAAATACATTGAAAGTGTAACCAAGAAATACGGCAATGTCTTTTCGGTCATTGGCGGACGCGGACGTTTTTTTATGGACAGATACAAGGCGGAACCGGAACTCCTTACAAAGGCATATAATGCCGCGGTCAAAGGAATCGGTGAAGTTGAAGATTCGCGGACCTTTATTAAAAACTTTTATGATACCCATCCCACCGCCACGGACGAACAAATCCCGATTTGTGTTATAAACAAGGAATTACTTATAAAAAACAAAGATGCGGTTTTGTTATTAAATTACCGCGGGGACAGGGCGGTTGAAACGTGCGAAATGTTTGAAAAAGGCGAGTTTATATCCGCGGAGGATTTCAACAAAATCAAGGACTGCTACTTCGCCGGAATTTTACAGTATGACAGCGACAAAGGACTTCCAAAAAACTACTTATGTCCGCCGCCAAAGATAGATAAAACACTGACCGAACAACTTTGTAAACTTGGGGTCTTACAATATTCAATTACGGAGACGGTGAAGTTCGGGCATTTGACGTATTTCTTTAACGGAAACCGTGCGAAACCATTTGATAACGAATTGGAAAAATGGGTAGAAATAGAAAGCGACAAACTTAACAATCAATACGACAAGGCACCCAAGATGAAAGCACTTGAAATCACGGACAAACTTGTTTACGCACTCCGGCATGAAAACTTTGATTTTTATAAAGTAAATTATCCAAACCCCGACATGGTCGGGCATACGGGCAATTTTGAAGCGGCAAAGACGGCTTGTGAATTTTGTGACCGTCAAATAAAACGTTTGTTTGACGTATGTAAGGAAAACAAGATAAACCTCATAATAACCGCCGACCACGGCAACGCCGAAAAAATGCTTGACGCGAACGGACAAACCGTAACTTCGCACACGAATAATCCGGTTCCGTTTATTGTTTGTCCGTTTGCGTCACCGAATTTACAACTTCCAAAAATAGACGGGCTGACGGGCATTGCGGGTATAGTTAAAAAGTTACTGCTTTAATCACATTTTTGCATTGTTCAAAAGGTTCGGGGGTTTCCTTGTAGGCAGGGATAATAATGGTCAAGTCAAACTTTTGGTTTAATGCGTTAAAATTACCTCAACGATGACGGTCTTTGTCAAATGTTTTTTTTCTGTCATATAAAAACACATTACATAAAAATGGAAGGATATTAAATTTCATCTTACAAGGACGATGTCTTTGCGGATAAATTTTATCCTTAAAAGGAGTAAATTTTATGGCAAAAATAGTAATTGACGCGGGACACGGCGGATACGATGCCGGGGCGGTCAACGGGGAGCGATACGAAAAAAACGATAATTTAAGAATTGCCCTTGCGGTCGGCGAATTGTTAAGGCGATGCGGGCAAACCGTCATTTATACTCGTGATGACGATACCTATGAAAGTCTTGCAGAACGCGTTAGAATTGCAAATGATGCGAACGCGGACTTGTTCGTTTCATTTCACAGAAACTCTACGACGAACAATACGGCAAACGGATTCGAAAATTATAATGCACCGAATGCAAGTGCAAGAAGCAAACAGATCGCAAGAGATGTCTATGACGCCGTTGCGAATGCGGGAATCTTCCTTGTTAATCGGGGACAAAAAGAGGCAAATTACTATGTGATTAGAAATACAAAGATGCCGGCTATGCTTTTGGAATTAGGGTTTATCACAAGTGATTTAGACAACAATTCCTTTGACACGAAATTCACACTTTTGGCGGATACTATCGCTTCGGCAATATGCAAGGAATTTGCGTCTACGCCGACGCCTACGCCTACACCAACACAAAAGGATAAGATTATTGCAATTCAAAAGACATTAAACGACGTTTACAATCAAAACTTGACGGTTGACGGAGTGGTTGGCCCGGCGACGCGAAAGTCACTGCTAAGAGCATTACAAATGCAAATCGGTGTCTTTGCGGACGGCGTTTGGGGGCCCATTACAAAACGCAATATTCCTCTTGTGCGAACAGGCGATAGGGGGAACCTTGTATATTTGATCCAGGCGGCACTTATCTTACATGGATATAATATAACGGCGGACGGCGTTTTCGGGGCGGCAACAAAAAATGCCCTCACGGAATTTCAAAGGAGAAACGGACTTTCACCCGATGGAATTTTTGGAGCAAATACGGCGGAAAAACTCTTTTAAGCAAGAAGTAATATAAGTAATAAGTAAAAAAAGGAATAAGTTTGGTAAATAAAATTGGTTTTCTGCTAAATTAGCATTACTTAACCGGAAAACAAATTCTATTATCCTTTCTTATTCCTTTTTACTTATTATCACCAAGTATCGCGTGATTTCGTCGTTTAGGCACCTCTTGATGACTTGTTCAACAGGATATTTTATACGGTCGATTTCATGTTGAAAGTTTTGTCCTTTGTAAGCGAACAAACGCCCGCCTTTTTTTAACTTCGGCATTGCATATTTGATCAAGTCCTTCAAAGGTGCGACACCTCTTGCCGTGACGGCATCAAAACCGGTTTCGTCAAAACTTTCAATTCTTGTCCAAACCGCACGGACATTCGGGATTTTCAAATCATTTATAAAATCAATTTTTTTCTTTGTGCTGTCAATCAAGGTCCATTTTTTATTAGGGAATTTAATCGCAAGAGGGACGGACGGCAAGCCCGCACCGCAGCCGATATCGCATATATTTTCACATTCATCAAACACGTCGGCAAAAAGCAGGCTGTCTAAAATATTATATTCCCAACTCTTTTCAATCGTCTTATGTCCCGTCAAGTTTACGGCATTATTTTTTTCAATCAAAATTCTGTTATATTCTTCCAAGGTCATAAATCAAGGATAACACCAAATGATGAGATTTACAAAAGGACAATTTCGTTTTCAAGGAGGACTCCGGTTTTGTTTTTAACCCGCGTTTTTATATCTTCCATCAAATGTAAAACGTCCTTGCATGTTGCACCGCCGGTATTTACAATAAACCCTGCGTGTTTTTCGCTTACCTTTGCACCGCCGATTTGGTAACCTTTCAAGCCCAATTCATCTAAAACCTTGCCCACATAAAACCCGTCAAAAGGTCTTTTGAAAACGCTTCCCGCACTTGGCTCTTTTGGGTGTGTTTTTCTTCTTTGCAAAATATCTTTCATCTTTTGGGCGATTATATCCTTTTGGCTCCTTTGAAGTTTCAAATATACACCCAAAATTACAATCTTTTGCCGCGAAGTGGCAACGCGGACGGTCTTGTCCAAGCCTTGAAAGACGGAGCTTCTATATCCATATTTAATAGAATTTGCGGAGAGTGTTTTTAACTCGCCGTTTTCCAATATGTCGGCCATCACGATTATATCACTCATTTGACCGCCAAATGCACCGGCATTCATATAGGCCGCACCGCCGATTGTTGCGGGGATACCGACCGCCCATTCAAGCCCCGCCAAATTATTATCCCTTGCGAAATTGCAAACAACGCCCAATTTGGCACCGGCATCGGCATATATAAAATCATCGGTGTGGCTTATATCTTTGAACGCAATCCTTATAATAACGCCGTTAAACCCGTCATCACTTGCCAACACATTTGCTCCCAAACCCAAAATAAAGTATTTTTCACCCAAAAACGACAATCCCGAAATCAAACGCATAAGTATTTCTTTGCTTAATACATCAACGACAAATTTTGCAGGTCCGCCAATTTTGAAGGTCGTAATTTGCGACAAAGGGAGATTTTCGCGGACATTTTTGTCGCCGGCAATATGTTTCAAATAATCAAGCAAAATGTTTCTCACGGCCTCCCCTCTCCTTTATTCACGTAAAACTTCAATCTTGTCATTGACAATTTTTATGAGTTTGCTTGGGCGATTAGAATAAATCTTTCGCCCCTTTATGACCGCGTCCGGCTTCAATTTTAAGGACTGCCTCCAACTTTGAACCGGCAATTGTCCGTGAAAATTCGCACTTGTAGAAACCAACGGACATTTGCAATGCTTTAATAATTTATTTATCCAACCCGTTTTTATAACGCGGATTGCGGTGCCGCCGATAATTACCGAAGTCCGCTTCTTATTCAAATATTTCTTTTCCAAGGCCGTCAACTCTTTACCAATACTCTTTATATTTGGATAAAGACGGATTAAGTTTGCGTCTTCACGTTTGCCCTTCATTTTAATCACTCTCTTTACCGCATCTAAATTATCGGCGTCGCAGCCAATACCCCAAATCGTATCCGTCGGGTAAATAATCACCCCGCCATTTATGATAATTTCCGCCGCTTTCTTCAAATCATTATGTTTAAGTATTTGCATGTTAACATCATAACATATAAATCATTGAAAGACCCAGCAAAACGTTGCCGCGGGCAAATGCGTGCCTTAAAAGAGAAAGTTTATGTTGCCGCCGAATTGTTTAATTATTGTTTTCTTATCTTCTTCCTCTATCTCTTGCCCTGAATTGATATATATTTCACCGTCAAGACATACAACAATACAATCCTCATATCCCATTGTTTGAAGTGCCCTTTCAATCTGCATTTTTTTTGTTGTAAGAAGTAATTCGCCGTTTACAACAATTTCATTATTCAAAAAGTCATACCGCTTCAAATCATTGAAAAATTGAGGCAAGGGCCGGACAATCATAAACAAAACAAAAAACCCATATATGCCGCGAATGAAACGCCAAAGAGGTGTATCCTTTGAGATTAACTCGATGATAACTCCAAAAACAACTATCGCGACAACTCCCGCCAACCATTCCTTCATACTATATTTATAAACATGTCTTGTTCAAATATATGACGGTTTGACATTTTACACCGCCCTTTCATTGGTTAATTATAAGTGTTTTTCAAAGCATTGCCCCTTGCAAATCATTTTTAAGGCGTTGACATGTAATGAAAGGTATGACTTGCGTTTTTGCTCCCTATCATACTATATTACCCGTCATCTCTCACTACGTTCGACCTAATTTCACTTCGTGAAATAGATGACTTGCTTGGTCTGTAAATATCATACTACATTCCCCGTCATCATCAAAAGGGCAAGGGATACAAAATACATAAAGGTCACGCCGAGTAAACATGATATAAGCATGCCAAAACATTTGCCGATGCTGTTTAGAAAATTACTTATCTTGCTATCCGCTATTGGCTGCACAAGTGCACTTGCCAACTTGATTGCCAATGAAAAAACGATAATTTTAATTATAGGTGAAAGGACGATACCCAATAACAATAAGATTCCGCCCAAGCCGACGGCATTTTTGATGAGGACGGAACTTGCCATTATTAAATCAAACCCTTGACTTAAATACCCACCAACAATTGGTATATAAGTCGATGCCGTCAACTTTCCGGCACGGATACTTACACTGTCAAAACTTCCCGCGGTAATACCATTAACGGTCATAAAGCCGATGAAGACGGTAAAACAAATGCCGACCAACCATTTGAAGAGGGAATTAAAGAACGTTACGAACCTATCTAATTTGGCATTGGGGGAGATATGGGATACAACCGAAAAGGCGAAAGAGATTATGAAGAGCGGCAGGACGACATAGGAAAAAATCTGGGTAATTGCACTTGAAAGAAGGGCAATTGCAGGTTGATAGACGCCGGCGGAGGCGTTTGCACCGGAGGCGACCATAAGCGTCAAAATAATAGGGAAAATCACGTCTATTTGGGTTTTAATGCCGTTTATCGTATCACCCGTCATTTTTATCAAGTCCGCGACGGTGCCGACCACGACCAAAATGACGGCTGCATACGCCACAAAATGGACAATTTGGTTGTTATTTGAAATGAAGCCGCACAAAATCGTAATTGCAACGATAAGGGTAATAACCGGAAGAACGGCAATCACCATACTTCCAAGAAGTGCAATAATTCCGGAGAAGAGGTCGGGATACTGCGTAAAAAATTCCCCCGATAATATCTCGCCAATTTTATCAATGAAATTTTCCCCGCCAAAGACCGACGCCCCCGAAAGACCGCCGAAATCAATACCATCTAACCCCTGCCGCACCGCTTCGTTTAATTCTTCTTCCATTTCCCCCTTATCCCAAGACCCCCATTACAACCTTCAAGAGTGCTTCTATAATTGGAACAGAAATTACCAGAATCAAAATCTTCCCACCCATTGTGATAACGTCCGCGATTGTATTCCGGCCGCAATCCTTTGCAATATTTGATGCGATTTCACACAAGAAACCAACACCGATAATTTTCAAAATGATAGTGATAAGGTTATTATCGATAAGAGAAAAAACCCTTGAAATTTCCATACTTCACCGCCATTTAATAGAGTGAGAATAAGTTTCTAATTGTGGAGAAGAGGTCACTTATCATCGACAAAACCATGACCAAACAAATTATAACCGACGACAAGGATACAAACGTCGCGATTTCCTTCTTACCCGACTGCTCTAAAATGGAACAGACGACGGTTGCCAAGATACCAATTCCGGCAATTTTGAAAATTACATCTATATCCATCTACCATAATAATATGACG
>JAIRSY010000016.1 GCA_031255215.1 Christensenellaceae bacterium
CCCCCCCCCCCCCCCAACCCGGCGCCTCCCAAGGAAAAACTTTTTTTTGAAAATGTTATTATGCCGCAAAAATTAACGGAATTGGAATGGCTTTGGTCCGTATGACGTTATTGCGTTGGGGGATAAAAAGGAGGAATGTTATGATTATAAAACCATTATTTGACAGGGTTCTTTGTGAACCGATAAAGGAAAGAAAAACGGAAAGCGGTTTTGTTCTTCAAAGCGATAAACCTGAAATATTACGTGTTATAGCCGTGGGGGATGTTTGTAAAGTTAAGTGCGGGGATAAAATAATTATAAACAAATATGCCGGTTCGGAGTTTGACGGCAAAGTACTTGTCAAAGAGATAGACGTTATAGGCATAATAGTTGAAAACGGTTCAAAAGCAAATTATTTCCAGGCAGACGGCAAGGAGGATTTATTATGAGAAAGGAACTTCTAAAAGGAATAAAAAAATTAAATGATTGTGTAAAAATGACACTTGGTCCAAACGGAAAAAACGTCCTGATTGATTGCGGCAACGGATATCCGCTTATAACCAATGATGGAGTAACGGTTGCGAAGCATTTCATTTTAACGGACAAGGCGGAACAAAATGCCGTAGAAATCGTGCGGCAGGCAGCCCTTAAAACCAATGAAGAGGCGGGGGACGGAACGACATCATCAATTGTTCTTGCGGCGGAAATAATAAGACGTGCGAAGGGGATAAAGGACACGATAAGACTTCGAGATGAATTAAGTGATGCGGCGTCGTTTTTAGTAAAGAAGGCGGGCAGAATTTCGAAACGGTGTAAATCAAAAACGGCACTTTTTGACATAGCATTAAATTCGTGCGGAAATCCAGAAGATGCCGCAATGATTGCGGATGCGGTTAGCAAATGCGAGCATGTAAATTTAGAGGACAACGATATTGGGGAACGAACATTGAACTTTTCAAATGGATTTGAAACAAATTTTGAAATGGTTTCTTCTCATTTTTGTGAAGATATGGATAAAATGCAAAGTATCTTTCGAAATCCGTTAATGATAATCCGGGAGAGAATAGATACAATAAAACCGTTTATGGAAGAATTTGAGAATTGTATAAAGGGAAAACGTCCGGTCATAATAATAGCGAAAAGTTTTTCAAATGAAGTGATAAAGGCACTTTTATTGAACAAACAAGTGATGAGGGTTTTACCATTGAAATATTTTAACGAAGAAGAGGCAGAATGCTTGAAAGAAATTACAATAGAAAAGTGCGTAGTTAGACTTCATAATGCCTTGTTTTGTATAAAGAAGTCGGTTAATTTATCAAGATATATACGAAATTTGGAATACAAGACAGCGAAAGAAAAAGATGATTACAAAAAACATAAGCTTAAAGAATTGCTTGGAAAACTTACAACCGGCGTTGCCACAATTTCGGTTGGATTTGCAACACCTGCGGAGCAGAGGGAGAGGTTCTTACGCATTGAAGACGGGCTTAATGCCGCCCAAAATGCAAAAAAGTTTGGTTTTCTTCATGGAGGTGGCAAGGCGTATTGTGAACTTGCAAAGATGTTAAAAGGGAAAACCGCGGGGGCGAAGATACTTAAAAAATCACTTTATATAATTAAAAGGTTAATATCGGCAAAGACAAGGAAAGGATGTAAGAAGACAAGGTCAAGGAAAGTAGTTGACCCAACGGCGGTAATAAAGAGCGTAATCAAAAACGCGGTCTCGGTTGCCTCAATTTTATTGACAACGGATAGAATGATTGTATAATATGGTTTATGTTTGAACTTGATAATATAAAAAATTTAATTGAGGAGCGGCGGCAGGAATTGTCGGCGTTTCTTGCGATGCAGGAAAAGGACTGGAAAAATATAGAAGTAAACAAGAAGGTAAAAATCTTGCAGGAGTTTCTTCAAGAATATGAAAGTATAAAAAGGGACGTGACGGACTTCAATGAACTTAAAACTTTGATGGATGAAAAGGATTTGGTTGAAGAAAGACAAAGGGTAGAAAAGAGATACGACAATTTCTATATAAAAACTCTCCTTGTGGGCAAATATGATTTCTGCGATTGTGTCATAAATATAACGGCGGGGGCAGGCGGAACGGAGGCCCAGGATTGGGCGGAGATAGTAATGCGAATGTATACAAGATTTTGCGAGAAACAAGGCTTCAAATATCAAATAGACAACATCGAAATCGGGGACGGGGCGGGGATTAAAGGTGCATCAATATACGTTTCGGGAACAAATGCATACGGAATCTTGAAGGGCGAGGCGGGCGTCCATCGTCTTGTGCGTATTTCTCCCTTCGATTCAAATAAAAGACGGCACACAAGTTTTGTTGCCGTAGAGATTGTTCCTCAAATAGAAAAAGTGGAGTTGGTCGTTCCCGATTCCGACCTACGCATTGATACCCTACGTGCAAACGGGGCGGGCGGACAGCATATAAATAAGACGGAAAGTGCGGTGCGGATAACCCATTTGCCTACGGGGATTTCATGTATAGGTCAAACATGCCGTTCACAATTGCAGAACAAAGACTTTGCGATGAAAAATCTCTTGTCTAAATTGGAATATCTGCATTATGAAAATGAACAAAGAAAATTAAAAAACCTTCAACCGATTCAATTAAAGATAGAGTGGGGAAGCCAAATACGAAGTTATGTTTTATGTCCTTATACCATGGTAAAGGATCACAGAACGGGTGCGGAGACATCGAATGTCCAGGCGGTGCTTGACGGTGATTTACAGATGTTCAGCGACGCATTTTTACTTCAACAAGGAACGGGCAATTACGGACAAAAGGGAGGGGCATAAAATGTTTGATTCTCATTTTCATTTATTTTCGGGGACATCGTTTGTCGGCGACACGGAAAACTTTGGTTTTACCGTCGGGATTCATCCGGAGTTTGCACATACTTTTAATGAAAAAGACTTTTTACATTTTGTCGAAAATAATAAGGACAACCCTAAATTTTATGCAATCGGCGAATGCGGACTTGATTATCACAGACCCGATCTTCCTTCATTGGACATTCAAGAGAAAGTTTTCATACGGCATATTGAAATTGCAAATCTATACAATAAACCATTGGTAATACATAGCCGCGATGCATATAGGGATACATTGAAGATTCTAAAAGAACATAAACCGAAGAACGAATTTCTTTTGCATTGTATGAGTTATGACGTGGAATTTGCACGGGAATTTCCGGATGCATATTTTTCAATCGGTTGGTTCATAACCGTGAAAAAATATAAAGACATGTTGGAAAAGGTTGTGCGGTTTATACCAAGAGATAAGATAGTAATAGAAACGGACGCACCGTATCTTGCACCGCGTCATGATAAGATAAAAGAAGTTGCGAAACGGGTCGGGGAGATTTTGGGAATGACGGCAAAAGAGGCGGAAGAACTTACCGCCTCTAATGCTAAAAGATTTTTCCGGTGCCTTTAATGCATTTATTAAGTATAAACGCAATTATTTTACACCTTTTGTAAAAAGTGTTTCTTGTGTTCTGCTTTCGTATTTCCTATGCATATGTTATCATTTGTAAATGACAACATTTTATGCTAACATATATCTTGTATGGTGTCAACCGTTTTTCAACAAAAAAAATATTTGGGACAAAACTTTATTTATGATAAGGACTTCTTATCTTCGCTCATCAAGGATATAAAACTTGACAAATTGGTAATAGAAATTGGAATGGGAAAAGGAACCTTGACGGAGGTTTTGTCAAGAAGGGCGAAGAAGGTAATCACGTTTGAAATTGACAAAACCTTAAAGCCGGCATTGCCCCCAAACGTTGAAATAATTTACGGGGACGCACTTGAAAATGATTTTACAAGGTTTGATGATTTTATTGTTGTCGCGAATCTGCCTTATTACATTACTACCCCTTTAATTATAAAATTTATGAGGTTAAAACATTGCAGGGCACTTTATTTGATGGTTCAAAAAGAAGTTGCGGAAAGGATAGTATCTCGGCCGAACGCCAAAAGTTATGGTGCCTTGTCCGTATTATGTCAAACAATGGGAAAAACGGAAATATTAAGGCATGTTCCGCGTGACAAATTTTCACCTCCCCCAAAGGTTGATTCGGCATTCATATCAATTATTAAAAATGAAGTTGAGTTTGACATATCGCTTGGCAAGGTATTAAAAGACGCATTTTCAAAACGACGCAAGAAACTTTCAAATATATTTAGTAAAGAAGTTTTAGAAGAAAGCGGAATTAACGGCAATTTAAGACCGGAAAATTTATCATCGACAGATTTTCTTAAAATTAGACACGCCTTGTGCGGTAAAATATCAATGTGAAAATCTTTTCTCAAATCATTTTGAAAAATGCACTTAATGAAATACAGGGCTTTGTGGAAATAAAGTTAGAAGGGAATGGGACGTTTTTGACGTTAAAACATGACGTCAAGGAAGACAACCTCCTGTTCTCGGTTGTGGCGGATAACAGGACGGAGATAAATTCTATCAAAGGTGAAAAAACGGTTTTCAAAATCAACCGGCTGCTGAATTTGGACAATGAAATCTTTGTAT
>JAIRSY010000059.1 GCA_031255215.1 Christensenellaceae bacterium
GCGAAGCGTTTACCTTTACGGAGCCGCGATAACAAGGAGCGTAGGCGACGCAGTTATCCACCGTAGGTGAGATAACAGGAGCGTAGGCGACGCAGTTATCCACCGTAGGTGAGATAACAAGGAGCGTAAGCGACGAAGTTATCTATTTTGCGTAAGCAAAATTAGGGTGAGCGTAAGCGAACGAAAGTCGAACGCCGCGCCCCATTCTCTTTAACTACGCGAAGCGGAGCCACGGAGCGGCGAGGGTCGGCGATAGCCAGAAGCGTTTACCTTTACGGAGCCGCAACGCGGCGGAGTGCGTTTACCGTTTCGCAAGCCGAACACAGCGCCCCATTCACTTTAACTACGCGAACCGGAGCCGCGGAGCGGCGAGGGTCGGCGGTAGCCAGAACCGGAGCCACGGAGTGGCGAGGGTCGGCGGTAGCCAGAAGCGTCCCCATTCTTTCCCTACGCAAAGCGTTTACCTTTACGGAGCCGCAACGCGGCGGAGTGTGGTCGGAGCCAGAAGTCTATCTTAAACGCCCGCTTCCTACATATAGTGTTTGTTATGTTCGCAATAAACACTATATATGGGCGGTCACACTTCTTTGCACCGTTTTATACTTTTTTATACTTTGCCGCACCGCCCAAGTTATTTGTGATTATTTGAACATATTTTTGAAGGAGAATCTTGTTTTGCGGGAGACGGAGGAGTATTTTATAGAATTGATGAAGCCGGATATTTCGACTTCGCCGGTTTGAATGGATGCATTTTCAACGGAGAGATTAGTTCCGGAGATAACGAGTGCGGTATTATCGAGGATGAGGACGGTTTGAGACGGATCGGACGACTTAATTTTTTTAACTCCGGTCACGTTAAGTTTAATACGGTCCAAAAGGGATAGATAATTTTTAGCTTCCATTATTTTAGAGTATGTGATAGAGTATAAATATGTTAAAAATATACAATACGTTCACAAGGACAAAAGAGGAATTTAACACGATAGACGGAAGTGGGATTGTTAGAATGTATTCGTGCGGACCGACGGTTTATCACGCCGCCCACATTGGAAACTTGCGAGCGTATATAAATGTAGACATATTAAAAAAAAATCTCCGTGCAAACGGCTACGGAATATTAGACGTAATGAACATTACGGATGTCGGGCATTTAGTGAGTGACGGCGACGATGGCGAGGACAAAGTGGAGAGTGCGGCGAAGAGGGAGGGCCTATCGCCGGAAGAAATATCAATAAAATATACATCACTTTTCATGAAGGATATGGAACGCCTTCACATAACGCCGACACGGATAGTTGTTCCCGCGACATTGAGAATAAAGGAAATGATAAGTCTTGTGGAACAACTTGAAAAGAAAGGATTTACATATAAAACCAAGGATGGAATATATTATGATTCAAGCAAATTTCCGTCGTATTTTGAATTGTCAAAAAGAGAATTAAAGGACAACGAAGGCGGGAAGAGGGTAAATATAGGGGAGAAGAAAAACGCCAATGACTTTGCCTTGTGGAAGTTTGTCAAGCCTGAAACAATACAAAAATGGGAAAGCCCGTGGGGCATCGGCTGCCCCGGGTGGCACATTGAATGCTCGGCAATAGCGGAAAAATACTTGGGAACACCATTTGATATACATACGGGCGGGGTTGACCACATACCGATACATCACACGAATGAGATAGCACAAACGGAGAGTGCAACGGGGAGAAAAATGTGCAACATATGGTTTCACAACGAATTTATAAAGGTAAATAATGACAAGATGAGCAAAAGCAAGGGGAACATTTGGACCTTGCAGGACCTTATTGACAAAGGTTATAAACCTGAACATTTTAGATATTTGGTAATGCAAACGTCTTACCGGACGATACTTAACTTTTCATTTGAAAGTTTAGATGGAGCAAGAAACACATATAACAACATAATTGATAAACTTGCAAAGCATAAAGCATCAAAAGTGAAGACGGACAAAGCGGTAATAAATGGGTTACGCAAGGAATTCTTTGACGGGCTTAACGATGATTTGAATACACCAAAAGCGTTGGCGGCTTTGCAAAAAGCATTAAAAGAGAAACCGAGCGAGGATATATACAAGTTGGTCGTTGATGAGTTTGACAGGGTTTTAAGTTTGTTCTCTTAATGGAAGAATTTAATAGACAATTATCAATCAAGGATAAACAATTTTCATGATTCGCCGTTGGTGTCCGTCATTGACTGCTTAAGTTGTTTAAGTGCATCAAGGACCTCGCGGGCGGAACGTTTGTTTTGTTCCTGATCAAGATTGGATATTTGGCGAAACGCCTCATTGCTTGCGGTCTTTAATTGTTCGGTGTGACTCGTGATACGTTTAACGGTGAAACCGGTTTGAGGAGGAGGAACGGGTGCGGGCGGACTTACATTTTCAACGACCTTGCGAAGGACAACGCTTGGTTGGTCCTTTTCAAAATCAATATCGACACCGGAAAATTTATTCTCTTTTTTGCCGTCGGTTATATCTATATTCCTTTGCCGTTTACGTTCAATTTCATCGGCAAGTTCTTTGATTCTCGCAAGTTTATCCTTTTTGGTTTCAACTTCATTTTCAAGCGATTCAATTGCAACGTTTTCCTTTTCCGCGATGCTTTTGTCCTTTGAAACTTCGGCCGTTTGTTTTTGTTTTGGCGGAAGGGGAAGTTGCCTCTTGGACGGCGTTTGTTGTTTCAAATCATAAGCGGCAGAATTACAAAGTTTGTATTTGCAGGGAAGAAAGAGAGAAAAGACATAATGAAAGAAATATATCAAAGCCAAAGAGAGTAAGGACAGCAACTCTAACTTTCCATACTTCGTGAAAGCAAGTA
Source organism: Christensenellaceae bacterium (assembly GCA_031255215.1). Taxonomy (GTDB): domain Bacteria; phylum Bacillota; class Clostridia; order Christensenellales; family UBA1242; genus RGIG8050. The sequence goes on from JAIRSY010000059.1 coordinate 2,835, forward strand.
AAACAAATGCCCAACCAAAAAAAACGTGAAAACTCATCTTGCCCCTGCAATATCTATACATCTTTTTGCGGGAAGAGACCTGCAAAACCTCCCAAACAAGGGATATGCCGACAAGGGACAATGCAATAAAAAACATCACATTGTCCGGAATCTTTGCCGTATTCACGGTCAAAAAATCGATCACTTTATTATACATGTCTTAATTATACACAAAAAATAAGTAATTAACAAACGGAATTTTCATGCAAACTGGGAATTATAAAGTTTTGCGTAAAAACCTTTTTTTCGAAGTAAAGCCGAATGTGTCCCCTGCTCGACGATATCTCCGTTATTGACAACAAGAATCACATCGGCATTTTTAATTGTAGAAAGACGGTGGGCGATGACAAAAGATGTTCGTCCCTCCATAAGTTTTTCCATGGCATCGGCAACCAACTTTTCGGTTCGCGTATCAACGGAACTTGTCGCCTCATCAAGAATTAACATCGGTGATTCTTTTAACATTGCACGTGCAATCGTAATAAGTTGACGCTGCCCTTTACTTAAACTGGTTTTTTCAGTTATTTTGAGGTCAAGCGGAAGGGTTAAGTTAACCTCTTTAACGACATCTTGAATTTCCTTATCGGTAACATTCAATTTATTAAATCTTAAATTATCGGCAACGGTTCCATTGAAGAGCCAAGAATCCTGAAGAACCATGGCGAATTGTTCGTGAAGAGTTTGACGAGATAAGGAATGGATAGAGACGCCGTCAAAAAGGATATCGCCTTTGGTTATCTCATAGAACTTCATTAAAAGGGAAGCAATGGTGGTTTTGCCGGCACCGGTCGGGCCGACGATTGCAACACGCTGGCCGGATTTAATCTTTGCATTAAAGTTTTTAATGACGGGTTTTTCCGTCGGTGTTCCAACACGATAGGTAAAACCGAGATTCTTGAACTCAACATTTCCGTCAAACTTCTTCGGTTTGCCTTCGTCTTGAATTGCGGTTTCATCGGGCAATTCCGCCTCCGCCAAAAAATTGAAAACCCTTTCACCGGAGGCAACGGAGCTTTGAAGACCGCTGCTTGCATTCGCTATGTCCGCAAACGGACGTGCAAAATAACGAACATAGAGCATGAACGCAATAATATCGGCAATCAAAGATAAATCGCGTGCCGCCATGATTGAACCGACAACTATTACGGCAACAAAGGAAAAGTTCCCGACCATTGACATCATCGGTTGCATAATCCCGGATAAAAATTGACTCTTCTTCGTTGTAATATAAATCTTGTCAAGTGCAGAGCTGAATTTGTTTTCAAAATGAAGTTCGGCGTTATTGGTTGTAATGGCAAGATGGTTCGAAAACGATTCTTCCGCTATGCCGTTCACAACACCGAAAAGTTCTGCACGCTGCCGAAAATATTTTTGAGAAATTTTAAGCAAAACAACCATCACTATAACACCAAGCAAGGTTATCCCAACCGCAATCAATGCAAGTATCCAGTTTATAATGAACATAAATATACCGGAACCGATAACCATGACGCTGCTTGTAATTATATAAATAAGGTTTTGACTTAAATTTCCGGATAATGTGTCAACATCCCCCGTTATGCGACTCATAATATCACCGGTATTGGTTTTATCATAGAAGTCAAACGGAAGAAGGTTGATTTTTTTGCCTATATCGCTCCTCAAAGAAAATGATATCTTACGAACAACTCTTGCGGTTAACAATTGTTGGGCATAATCAAGAATAAACATAGATGAATAAATTATGGCAAGCGTAATGCCTATCCTCTTTATAAATTCAAAATCAACGGCGGAACCGGTCCTTTGGGCGGCCGCAACTTCTGAACCGATTTGAGAAAGCATATCGGGTCCAAGCAAGGCAAACACCGTGCTTATAATTGCACAAAGGAGAGATATTGAAAGCATAAAGACGTGCGGTTTTAACACGCCAAGAATTTTTCTCATTAAAGCGTTCCCTCCTTGTGTTTCGTTGCGGTATCGCCGCCGGAATCCGTCAACTCTTCATTTGACAGTTGAGATAGGGCGATTTCTTTGTAAACAGGAGAATTTTTGAAGAGATATTGATGTTTGCCGATGGCGGCGATATGTCCCTTATCAAGAACGATTATTTGGTCGCAATCGCGTATTGTCCCGACCCGTTGGGCAACGATTATTTGTGTTGCACCTTTTGTTTCGGCGGAAAGTGCGGCACGCAGTTTCGCATCGGTCGCATAATCAAGTGCGGAGAACGTATCGTCAAAGATATAGAGCAAAGGACTTCGAAGAACACCTCTTGCAATTGAGATTCGCTGCTTCTGCCCGCCGCTTAAATTGTCGCCGTGCTGTGCAATTTGAAAATCAAGTTTGCCTTCAAGTTTTTTAACGAAATCGTCGGCCTGGGCAATTTTGAGGGCATTCCAAATTTCCTTATCACTTTTTTGCATGCCGAGAGTTATATTTTCGCGGACGGATGTTTTGAATAACTGGGCGGTTTGAGGGACATAAGCGATATTAGAACGCAAATCTTTAAGGTCGTATTCCTTTATGTCTTTACCGAATAATTTAATCACACCGCTTTCACAATCAAAAAAACGTTCAATCAAACTTACGAGGGTTGTTTTGCCCGCCCCCGTCGCACCGATAATTGCAACGCGTTGACCTTGCTGGACGGAAAAGTTTATATTTTGTAAGACGTGAAAGTTAACATTTTCAAAAACGACCGCGGGTTCCTTTGACCCCTTATCCAATTTTAATGAACCGTCCGCAACGGCGTAATCCGCATACAAAACTGCCTTGATTCGTTTGCCCGAGACTATCGCACGCGGAAGCTGCATCATGACGAAAACAAGGAACATAAATGAAAGAATTATCTGGAAACCCCATTGAGAAAAAATTGATATGTCCGCAAAATCTATTCCAAGTATTGCTCCAAGCCACCAATTTGCAAGCCCCACCCCGCACATCGCAAACGAAATAAAAGGGAAAAAGATACCTATACCGGAGTTTACAAATAAAAACGTGTCCGCAAGTTTTTTGTTCTTGACGTTGAACTTCCTCTCTTGAAATTCTTCGGCATTATATGCACGTATGTCCTTTATCCCTATGATGTTTTCCCTTGAAGCGGCGTTTAATTCATCCGTATACGACTGAATCTTCTTGAACTTCGGCATAACAAAAATAAGAAGAATTATAACAACTAAAAATAAACTTCCAACACCAATGGCGTTAACGATTGACAGCTCCGGACTCCTGTCTAAAATCATAATTACCGCACCTACCACCATGAAAGGTGCCTTTACAAGAAATTGAACAGAAGAAGAAAAGAATGTTCGAACCTGCACAACGTCATTTATAAGACGTGTAAGAAGACCCGCCGTCGAAAACTTCTTCACTTCAATCTCGCCGAAAGAATTGACCTTGTTGAAAATAAGCTCTCGCAAACGATTGCCAAATCTTGCGGATATAATGGCAAAAACATAATTGCATGCAATTATAGAAAATGCGGAGCCAACCGCCATCGAAACCATAATCAAACCATTCCTTATGATCTCACCCTGCACCGCACCTTGACCTTTTTGAAGTTCGGCAAGCATGTCCGAAAGGTATGTCGGGATAACTAAATCTAAATATGCACCGCCAAGAATAAGGGCTATGCCAAAAATAAACAAAACCCATTCACCTTTTTTCAAACTTGTAAGCAATTTAAACATTTAATAATGATTATGCCATTTGCACACTTTTTTGTCAACACAAATAGTATGAAGTAAGGATAAGAAGATTTTACAAAAGATTGACGTCGCTTATCCTTAATAACATAATTAAAAACAAAAATAGAGAAAAATATAAAGCGTAAGTGAACGGTTTATGTTTGGTTCTTTCAAAAATAAATAAAAAAAGGAGAAAAATTATGATAGACGAATTGTTCAAATCTTTCGGGATAGGAAGAAACGAGGAAGGCGGGCGTAGATGCACAAGCTCCTGCGACGTCCTTTGGATAATCATACTTTTAATGGTTGTATTAAAAGGCGGATTGTTCGGGCTTGACCTATGCACGTTAATCATCTTGTTTATTGTCTTCGGCAAAGACTTACTTCGTGCATTCGGTCCAAAACACTGCGGCTGCTAATTCGCAAGAGATTCTTGAAACAGGACAGACTTTAATTCACGAACATTTTTAACAACGGTGAATAACTTGGAGGGCGGGACTTTGTAAGAAGCACCGCCCTTTCCTGTCTTTGTAAAACCATATTGATTTATAAAGTTAATATGTTTGATTTGATATTTGAAGAAATTATTATAATTATAAATAATAATTTCCGCGTTATGAGCACCGGCACGTTTTTCCTCTAATGCGGTCCAAAATTCGTAGGCGGTTCCGATTCCGCCGGGGACAAAGATTATATAATCGGCAAGCTGGAACATCTTGTCCGTTCTTCCGCCGATTGTTTTCGTAATTATAACCTTATCGGTATCCATACCTATCAAATCATTTTTATAAACTTCGGGGGTTATTAAGGTGTGCGTCGGTTGGTTGGACGCGGTATTATTCCAATTGACATATTCCCGATATATGACCGCAAGGACGCCGTGCACATTTCCTCCCCAAATCAAGTGGACATTGTTTTGACAGAACAATTTCGCAATTTCGTCCATGCTTTCCAAAAATTGTTTATCGGTCGCGGGATTTGTCCCGCCGCAAACACATATTTTCAAGTTCTTCATTCCCCGTTGCCCTCGCTCTCTAATTCAATCTTTTTAATGATTGAATTCGCATATGCAAGGATTTTTTCCTTTGTATTCGCTTTCATGAAATTCTTATGTTCCTTACAAAATTCAGGGACCACAAGCTCATGCGTGCGAAGTCGGTCTATCAAGTTTGCAAAACCTTCCTCTATTGACTGCATTACCGCGGAATCGGCTTTTTTAATATATAAGAAATGCATGGTTCTTTCTATGAACGATAATAAACTTGCCAAACAACGTATCTTGTTCGCGGCGGGTTTCAACGAGCTGTCACGAACTTTAATGTTTTTACTTTGTTCATCAAATAAGATTTTCTGTATTTCTTCCCATTTAATCGATAACCCATACATACATGCATTGACGAAGTCCCTGCTTCCCCACTGCTTCGTAAATTCGGCGACATTGTCGGTTGAATCCTTCTCCAAGGCGGCACGGTCGTCCTCGTCGGGTTGGTCGTCAATTTCCCCACAGTCCAAAACCTTCCGGCTAAAAACACTTTGATATTGGGCAATATTATAGTTGTAAAAATCGCCGTATTCGGCAAGAAGTTCTTCCGCCTCCGCATAGGACACCGCCTTTAAGGAGAAAGATAAAACAAATGGAAAAGTTGACATAAGGAACATTTTACTTGTTTACTTTTCTTTCGTCAAATGTTAAATTTGAATTATGATTTATTTGGATAATGCGGCAACAACAAAGATTGCACAAACGGTTTTTCAAAAGATAAAAGAAACGGAAGAAACTCTCTATTTGAACGCAAACGCAAATTATTCCGTCAAAATTCAAAACGAAATTGAATCGGCGGCAAAGATAATATTAAGGAAATTGGACGGTTCAAAGGGACATTTGATCTTTACGTCCGGCGCAACGGAATCAAATAAACTTATTATTGAACATTTCTTTGACAAACAAGGAAGCGGAAACCGCCTCGCGATTATCGGCGATGAACATGCATCAATTTATGAAGTTGCCAAAGGACTTGGCTATACAACCGTTCCGGATAAAAATACCCGGCTCTTCTGCTTTGGACTTATCAATAGTGATACGGGAACAATGATAGATGCAAAGGAAATCATTAAAAAGGTAAGACAAGCCGCCCCGCAATGCCACATTCATTGCGACGCAACGCAGGCATTTTGCAAGTATGACTTCTCGGTTAATGAATTGGACTTCGATTCCTGCACGGTCTCGGCACACAAAATAAACGGACCGAAAGGCGTTGGGGCACTTTGGACAAAAAAGAACAATATCTTTCGGCTTGGAACACCAAACAACGGCGGCATAATCGGGTTTGCAAGTGCAGTCGAAAACTTTGACACAAAGAAAAACCTTGAAAAGATAAATAAATTGCATGATTATTTGATTGAAAATCTGCCGGAAGGATGTAACGTAAACGGAAACAACAATAACCCTTATATAACAAACATTTCTCTTCCAAATATTATGGGAGAAACAATGCTCAATGCCCTCGCAAGTAAACAAATATATGTCGGGACCGGCTCGGCATGTTCGTCAAACGCAAACGGCAACCGCTCCCTTGCACTCCTTGGACTTTCAAAAAAACAACAAAAACAAGTGATAAGGATAAGTTTCGGCAAAGACAACACAATGGATGAAGTCAAAGAGTTCCTTCAAATACTGACGGACAAAATCACACAACTTTCCCAAAGATAATTCCGGAATGCGTCCGCATGGCATTTGCCGTCCGCCGTGTCCCCATACCGGGCGTCGGCCGGTTAGTTAGTCGATCGGTTGGTTAGTTGGTTGGACGATAGGGTTATTGGGTGGTGGCGTCGGTTCGGTTGATTTTGTTGCCCTCGGGAGCGACAGAGACAAATGCCGCATATATGGTGGTGCCGTTAAAGCCGGAAAAAGAACCCACTTTGCTCATGCTTCTTGGTCGACCCTCGCCGCTTC
>JAIRSY010000065.1 GCA_031255215.1 Christensenellaceae bacterium
CCGCCGTCTTCCAATATAACCGATGCCGATTTTGCCAAGTATACTTCCCCCGAAACTTTATTAAAACAGGAAGAAAAACAAAGACGTGCGGAGTTTGAGGTTGCAAGCAAAGATGTCGGTGCGGAAAGGGTGTTTACCCGTCCCGACAAAATAAATACATCGGCAGACTTGAAAAATACGGAAAAGAAAGAGATGGGGCAGTTTGATTATACCATTCACCTGAATAAAAATACCTTGATAATTGCAATCGCCTGTGCCGTGTTTTTGGTGACTTTATTGGTTCTCTTTATCGTTAATGTTTCAAAAATGGCAAGTTCAAGTGCAAGTTTCGTTTATTTGCGAAATATAGATGAAACATGCGGAAATATACGGCGACAAGTGAACGGCGGAGGGTCCTCGTTTTCCTCGTAATCTTCTTGTCCATTACAATCATTTTAACCGGAAGGCTTGTCTATGTGCAGCTCTTTAAGGGAAGTTACCTGAAAGTTTTGGCGTCCGAACAATGGTATCGCGATTTGCCGTTGCAGGCAATGCGAGGGGATATTTATGACGCAAACGGCCTCACTTTGGCAACTTCACAACTCTCTTATTCAATATATTTACGACCGGTAGAGATAACGGATGCGGAGATTGCCGCACGGGAGCTGTCGTCCGTTTTGCAACTTGATTATGCATCACTTCTTAAAAAAATAAGCGGAAAAGCACAGAGCGAAATCCTTGTAAAAATGGGTATTGATAAAGAAACGGCGATGAATTTGGTTGGCAAAAACCTGGGCGGTGTTTATCTTTCGCAAACCTATACAAGATTATATCCGCAGGGGTCAACCGCGGGACAGATTTTGGGTCTTGTAAGCATTGACGGTAACGGTCAAGAGGGTTTGGAAAAGTATTACAACGAATTGCTTATGGGAACAAATGGGAAGATTGCGACCGAAGCGGATTTACGCGGAGTGAAGATTGAAAACGGTAAAGAATATTATGTTGAGGCAACCGCGGGACAAAATCTTACCTTGAATATTGATGCCCAAATACAGCAGGCGGTGCAGAATGCCCTGCAAAAGGCGTTGACCGACCATAAAGCGAAGGCGGTGTCCGCCCTTGTCATGGACATTGAAACGGGTGCGGTTGTGGCGTCCGGTTCCGCACCTTTTTATGATATGAATGAGCAGCCGCGGGATAACGGTGCCGAACTCCTTACCCAAATAAAAAACCTTCCGATAATCAATGTTTTGGAACCGGGTTCGACCTTCAAAATCATTACTCTTGCGGCGGCGATAGAGGAGGGCGTTGTCGACCTTGAAAACGACCGTTTTTCCTGTTCGGGAACAAAGAGTGTTGACGGGGAAAGGATAAGATGCTGGCGAAGTAAGGGGCATGGTGTTCAAACGTTGCAGGAGGGCGTCAACAACTCGTGCAACTGCGTCTTTATGGAACTTGCACTTCGTGTCGGCGTTGAAAAGTATTATGAATACCTAAAAAAGTTTGGTCTTGGTGAAAAGACGGGGGTTGATTTTTCCGGTGAAAGCTCGGGGCTTCTTTTGAACCCATCACGCGTTCGCACGGTTGACCTTGCCCGCATTGGTTTTGGTCAGGCAATTGCCGTTTCTCCCGTGCAGCTTCTGTCCGCCGTGTCCGCAATAATCGGTGACGGAAACCTTAGAAGTCCCCGTTTTGTCGGCGAATCGCCCGTAAAGAGACGGGTAGTGTCCGCGGAAACAAACGAAATTGTCCGTAATTTGTTGTATGGTGTTGTGAATGACGGAAGCGGAAAACACGCGGGCGTGGCGGGTTATCAAATCGGAGGTAAAACAGGAACCGCACAGAAATACAAAAACGGCATAATTGACCAAGGTCACTATATATCTTCATTCTTAGGTTTTATTTCAAATAAAGGCAAACCGAAATATGCTTGTTATTTTTATGTCGATGAACCGTCTACCGGCGTTTACTATGGCTCCCTTGTTGCCGCTCCTTATGTGGGCAATATTTTTCAAACGATTGCAATTCTAAAAAACTTCGAAAGCACCGGTGCCGCGGTTTTCGCACCGATTGAAATACCGGAAGAAATGCTGTGGTGATTTCTGTTTTTACAAAATAAAACATTGGTTGCCAAACACCATTGTTTTCATTACGGGGGACTTTGCCGAAATGATTTAATTTTGGACATATTTATTTTACCGTCTCAATATAAATTGCAAATGGAGGTATGATGAAGATGGAAACGGTTTACAATAATTTAGAGCAAAAGACAAACAATATCCTTGAACATACACAGATGAAGATCGATTATAAGGCGGACGTCCCCGCCGATGCAAAAAAGGTTTTGTCCACAAAAAATACTTTATTTCAAAACGATTTGGATGTCAATGACAACGAAGTTACGGTCTTTGGAGATATAATTTCAAGAGCGGTATTTATAAATGAAAATGATAAATTTGACAGCAATGAAGTGTCGAACAGGTTTGAAGCAAAAATTCCTCTCAAAGATGCGAAAAAATATTCCGGCCTGTCCGCCGTCGCACGCCTTATCGATGATAATATTATCGATGTTGTGTTGACCGGTCTTTCTTCAAAATCAATACGATATGTGTCGGGTATTGACGGCGGCTGCGAAATTAAAACCAATGCAACAAAGATAGGAAGTTTTGATAGTGCGGTAAATGAAAAATTCAGCATTGAAGACGCCGTTGAGCTTGATAAAAATTGTGAAGGTGTAATCTCCGTCGATGTCAATACCGTTGTTCGTGATATAGTTGCAAATTCGGGCAAGATAAGCGTAAAGGGCATTATTTCCTTGAATGTTTTCGGTATAAAGGGCGGCGACGGCGGAAGTGTCCCGTTTAATTCATATTATGATATTGATTTTACAAAATCCTTCGCCGCGGAAAACTTGACGCCTAATGATTATGCGTTTGGGAATTTAATTCTTGCAGGAGTGCAGACAAAGATTGAAACCGACAAAAAACTTATGCTTGATGTTGAAATAATAATGCAGTTCAACGGGGTCGTCTATAAATATACCGAAATTCAAAACGTGGTAGACGCGATTTCGCCGGTGCAGGAACTTGCTTTCGCTTCCGGTAATATTGAACAAACGGAGGTCATGCCTCAAATAAATTCCGTTGTTGACGTTGAATCAAATATCAATGTCGCCGGCGATATTGGGTATGTTTCAAAGGTTTTGTCCGTTGATAATGTCAATTTCGGTGCCTTCAATGTAACACCCGTTGATAACAAGGTGAATATCGAAGGAATCGTGAAGGCGTCCGTTCTTGCGGAAACCGAGGAAAAAATGCTGCTGAATTTCCCTGTCGAATTTCCTGTATCCTTATTCGTCCGTGCCGAAGGAATCGACCGTGAACATAATGTTTTGACCGCCGTTTCGCCCGTCTCCGTTAATATGAAGGCAAGACGCGGTCAGGAATTGTTAATTGACATAAGGGTCGGCGTATCCGTCATCGCTTCCCAAACAAAACAAATCCAAATGTTAAGTGAAATAATTGTCGGCAAAGATAAAATAAAAGATGAAAGTGCCGTTCGAATCTATATTGTCGGTGAAAAAGATTCCCTTTGGGATATCGCCAAAAATACTAACGTTTCGTCAAACGAAATCCTACGTCAAAATCCTCAATTGTCTTCCGGGGTTATCGTCGGTGATAGGGTGATAATTTATCGTCAGGAAGTAGTCCAATTTTGAGAGTGCCGCAAGATGATATTCGAAAATTTTATAACCTTTTTAACAAAAGTCTTCTTTTTTTCCGGCTTCGTAAACGAAAAGGGCGGGTTCCCCAAACCTCTTTCAAAAAAAGAAGAATTGGAACACTTTCAACGGTTTTGGACAGGCGATAAAACTTCAAAGGATATTCTTATACGCCATAATTTACGCCTTGTCGCCCATATCGTAAAAAAATATAATGGTGCGGCGGAGGCCGACGACCTAATATCATGCGGGACAATCGGTCTTATTAAGGCAATCAATTCCTATCGTGCCGATAAAAATACAATGATTTCTACTTATGCCGCCACCTGTATAAATAATGAAATTTTAATGTATTTAAGGGTAAATAAAAAACATCTCGCTATCTCTTCCCTTGATACCCCTGCCGAAATTGGTGATGGAGGCGAAAGCGGGGATTTGTCGCTGTTAGAGATTTTGCCGAGTGAAATGGAGCAGGGCGGCGTCGACGTTGAAATTTCTAAAAATATGCTTGACCGACTTATTACGGAAATGAAATCCCGTCTTGATGCACGTGAATTTGAAATTATAAATTTACGCTATGGTTTAGCCAATCATATTGCAATGCCGCAAAGAGAAGTTGCAAACAAATTGAAAATAAGCCGAAGTTACATAAGCCGTATAGAAAAACACGCAATAGAAGTTGTCAAACAGATCGTCAAAGAAAAGGAATTCTTGGGTTTTACTTAAAATTAAAAAACCAATAGTCGTTTTTCGTTTTGACCTTATATGTCGAAGTGCCTTCGTTCTCCTTATCTTCATAAAGATATTTTTCGTCATTCCCCGTAATTACTTCCTGCAAAACATCATCTTTATAAATTTCATAGACTTCATTCTCCTCCGTTGGAAACCAAATTTCCGCAACGCCGAGCGGGTCGATTTGTCCCCTTGCCTCATCTTCAATTTTATTTTCTGTCTTGTATTTAAGAGAATTTGGAACGGCAAACGTTGTCCCCTCTTTTTCAATTTGCTTATAAATGTCGCGGACAATAAATCCCAATTTGCCGCCGCCGACTTCGCCCTTCGGTAAATCATTTTCAATTTGCATGTCTAAATTTCCCGCCCATGCAATCAATACGTGGTTTTTTGTATAAGAGGCAAACGTCGCGTCCGTGTTCGTTTGTGCCGATTCTCTCTCCGTCGTCCCCGTCTTTGATGCCACTTCAAATGGTAAGTATTTAAGTTTCCTGCCCGTCCCGTCTTGTGAAACTTTGCATAGCATTTTTGTAAGAAAATACGCCGTTTCTCCGCTAATCGCATTTTTGGCGGTATTTTGACCGTCTTCATTATTCAAATAAATGATTTTGCCGTCCCTATCGGTGATTTTTTTGATAAATTTAGGAATTGCGGTCTTGCCGCAATTTGCAAGCGTTTGGTAGGCACCGGTCAATTCAAAAAAGGACACGCCCTTGGTTGTATTGCCGAGGGCGGCGGATGCATTTTCATTTTTCAAACTTTTAAGTCCAACCGCCTTTGCGATTTCGCAGCTTCTGTCAACGCCGACGGCGGATAAAATATTCTTTGCCGCCGTGTTGTTGCTTGTCGCTATTGCGTCTTTAACGGTCATTTCGTTTACATCGTCAATTCCATATATCACCGTATCACTTGTTATTTCTTTCAATTCAAGGGCAGGAGCATATACGATAATGGGTTTAAGTGCCGAACCGAAGTTTCTTCTTGCACCGAGGACAATTGGGTTCGATGCCCACATCGCTTCAATCTGTCCGTTCGGTTTCCCTAAAATTATACATTTGTCCCCGTCAATGCCGTAATCCTCCGCCGTTATGTATTTATAAATTAAATTTTGTTTCTTCGGGTCAAAATAAGTTTCAATTTGATATCCGTAGTTTGCGATGTCCGCCTCACTTAAATTTAATATGTCTTTCGCCTCTTTAATCGTCGCCTGTTTATAAACTGCACTTGTATTTTTTTCTTCCTTCAAGACAATTGTCTCGCCCATCGCCGTTTTATATTCTTCATCGTTTATATACTTTTGTTTCTTCATAAGACTTAATACCAAGGCCGTCCGTTCGGATTGTATTTTTGACGGATTTTGGATAAGTGCCGCCAAAAACGCCGATTCCTTCAATGTTAAATCTTTCGCCTTCTTGTTGAAATAATATCCCGCCGCATCGCCGATTCCGTAAATGTTATTTCCAAAATAAATTGCGTTAAGATACAACTCTAATATCTCATCTTTTGTTTTTAATTTTTCAAGTTTAAGTGCCAAAACGGCCTCCCTTGATTTTCGCCGTAAACTTTTCTCGTTTGTTAAATGTGTATTTTTAATAAGTTGCTGGGTAATTGTGCTTGCACCCTCTTTTGAATAGCCGGCACGTATATTGTTGAAAAATGCTTTAATAATCCTTTTGTAAGACAAACCGTTGTGCCGGTAAAAATCTTTGTCTTCAATTGCAATAAACGCCGCCCTTGTATAATCATTCATCTCCGTCAATTTTGTATATTGTATTGCCTTTCCTCCGCTTAGATAATCGCCGTTAATGTCCGTGATTAAAAATGTATGAAGGGTAAGTTTATCGACATGGACCTTTTGGGATTGCCAAAAACAAAACGCAAAAATCCCCGTAACCAATATCAATGCCAAAAAGATTTGAAGGGCGATTTTTGACTTTGTTTTGCTTTTTTTCACAATTTATTGTATGCTACTTCGTGAAATTTACTATCGAAAATCAATTTAATGTTGAAAAAATAAGAAAACCTTTTCGTTTTTGTATAAAGAATTACGGCTGTCAAATGAATGAAAATAAAAGTGAACAGATTAAAATCCACTTCCTTTCACTTGGATATCTATACGATGAAATTGATTATGACCTCGTTATCTTTAATACTTGCTGCATTCGGGATACGGCCGAACAAAAAATTATGTCGCATATTGCCGTTGAAAAACAAAAGAACAAAAAAATTTTAATCTCCGGCTGCCTTTCTCAAAAATTGAAAAATAGATTTGAAATTTTTAATATCAACAATCTCCTTACAAAAAATAAATTCATAGACATTACATATGGCTGCGACAATCATTGTTCGTATTGTATCGTCCCGTCCGTCCGCGGTCATTTACGAATTCGCGGTGAGGAAGAAATCTTAAGGGAATTTGTCTATAAAATAAGATTTAATAAACGTATCGTCCTTCTTGGACAAAATGTTAACGAATATCCCGATTTTCATAAATTATTACAAAAACTTTGCTCAATAGACGGCGATTTTACGGTTAACTTTCTTTCTTCTCATCCAAAAGATTTTACGGACGACCTTATAAGGACAATCGCCGTCAATAAAAAGATAGAAAAAGACCTCCATCTGCCGTTGCAATCGGGCTGCGACAGGATTTTGGAACTTATGAACCGAAAATATACGGTTGCCCACTATGAAATGCTGATAAATAAACTTCGCCGTTTAGTCCCCGACATTCACATAACTACCGACATAATTTGCGGCTTTCCCACCGAAACGGAAGAAGATTTTAATGAAACAATTGCCGTCGTGAAACGTATTAAGTTTGACGCCTGCTATATCTTCCCTTATTCAATCCGTTCCGGAACCCGTGCCGCCGCAATGCCTCAAATTCCGTTTTCAACCCGAAAGGCACGGGCAACCAAACTTATCAATCTTATGCGTAAAGAAAAAAAGCAGTTAAGCAATAATTAAGGATTTTTAGTAAAATTTATGTTGTTTTTTACTTTATTACTTCCTCCTTGTTGTAATAATGCTTTCCATTCAATATTAGAAATGTTATAATACGGCGTATGCAGATATCTCCTTCAATGCAGAAATATTTAGAATTCAAGGCGGAAAACCCGGACGCGATAATCTTTTACCGTCTTGGTGATTTTTATGAAATGTTCTTCGAAGATGCCGAATTGGTTGCGTCTAAAATCGGCCTTACCCTTACCTCTAAACAATGCGGTCTCGCAAAACCGGCACCGATGTGCGGGGTGCCGTTTCATTCGTCAACCATCTATATAAAAAAACTTGTTGATATGGGTTATAAAATTGCAATAGCGGAGCAGATGGAGGAAGCGAACGGAAAGACCTTGATAAAACGGGAAGTGGTGCGAATAATTACGCAGGGAACGGTGATCGACGATACGATGCTCTGTGCAGACACGAACAATTTCCTTTCCGCCGTCTATGAGGGTCAATATTGTGCGTATTGCGATATTACAACAGGCGAATTTTATTGTCTGGAAATTCCTGCGGATAATTTAATCGCAAAAATAAATCCTCGGGAAATAATTACGCAGGATAAATATGATTATGCGTTTAAGCCTAAATTTGCCCGCGAAACCGTCCTCAACTACTTTAATATCTTAACAACAACAATCTTTAACATTGATGACAACTCCCCCTTGGTTTGTGCTTGCGGTGCCTTGTTGGAGTTTTTGTCAATCACCCAAAAGGGCGGCAAACTTTCAAATATAACCAAAATAACAAGGTTGAAACGCGGGGACTCTCTTGAACTTGACAGGGTCGCCATCGAAAATTTGGAAATTTTGAAGACTTATAGAGAAAATAAAAAACATGGCAGTTTGCTTGGCGTAATGGACAGGACACTTACACCTATGGGGGCAAGAAGAATGGCCGCGGTCGTTTCTTCACCGCTTAGAAGTGTAGAAGATATAATGGAACGTCAAATATATGTAAAGGAATTGGTTGAAGACGCGGCGTTACTTAAAAACATAAGGGATATCCTTGCGAAATTTAATGACTTATCGCGTTTCGCGGGTAAACTTTCAAACGGCAATATCCTACCGAAAGATTTAATCGCCTTCGCAAACTGTCTTGAACATATAAAAGAATTGCGTATGACCGTTGATACAAGGAAGTTTCCGCTGCATGACCTCAACGATATTAAAGTTTTTTTGAAGGGTGCAATTGAACCGGAATCGCGCGTCGGCATGGGCGGCGGCGGGTATATTTTAGACGGGTTTAACGCGGAACTTGATGCCTTGCGAAAATCTTCCGTTTTGGGCAAAGATTGGCTCTCTAAATTAGAACAGATTACGAGAGACAAAATGAATATTGAAAAGATGAAACTTGCTTTTAGCCGTCTGTCGGGATATTACTTTGAAATTCCGGCAAAAGATGTCTCCCGCATTCCGTTTGATTTTATCCGTAAAGGGTCAACGGTAAATACGGAGCGGTTTACGACCAAAGAACTTCAAGATATTGAAACCAAAATTTTGGGTGCGGAGGAAAAAGCGGCGGTTCTTGAAAAAAAACTGTTTACCGAGATTATCAATACCGTTAAAAGTAAAATAAATGAAATTAAAATTAACGCGGACAGCATAGCGGAAATCGACACGCTTTGTGCAATTGCATTCGTTAGTTATAAAAACGAGTGGGTCGCACCTTCACTTAATACCGATGGTGTTCTTATGTTGAAAGAAGCAAAGCATCCGGTGCTGTCTTCGACGGAGAATAATTTCGTTGGAAACGATTGCAATCTTGATACCGAAAATACAGCCATATTGATTACCGGACCCAATATGGCGGGCAAATCTACCTTTATGAAAACCATCGCACTTAATATAATTTTGGCTCAAATCGGTTCTTTTGTCCCGTGCAGTTTTGCGAAGATTGCAATTACAGATAAGATCTTTACCCGAATCGGTGCAAGTGATGACATGCAGACGGGGCAGTCCACATTTATGGTGGAAATGAATGAGGTTTCAAACATCGTTCATAACGCGACAAATAATTCGCTTGTCCTTCTTGATGAAATTGGACGCGGAACGGGAACGGCGGACGGATTCGCCTTGGCAAAATCTATAATGCAGTATATAACGGCAAAGATTTGTTGCAAAACAATCATGGCAACACATTTCCATAACCTTGTCGAAATGGCGGAAGAGAATCACCATATAAAAAATTACAAAGTCCTTGCCCGAAAAATCGGTGATGAATTTGTCTTTCTTCACAAGGTCGTTGAGGGAATTGAACCTGACAGCCTTGGCATCGAGGTCGCAAAATTGTCCGGTCTGCCGGTCGAAATACTTGATAATGCAAGGCAAATTTTGAAGGAAGAAAAAACAAAGGAGAAAAGAAATGGAGCAAATTAACATTCTTCAACCGGCTGTCTATAACCTTTTGTCCGCGGGTGAAGTCGTAGAAAATCCTGCCTCCGTTGTCAAGGAACTTCTTGATAATTCAATCGATGCCGGTGCAACTAAAATTGTCGTCGAAATTATTAACGGCGGGATTGATGAAATTATCGTCCGGGATAATGGTATCGGCTGCGAGGAAAGTGAAATACCAAAGGTCTTCCTTCCTCATGCGACAAGTAAAATAAGGGATGCCGCCGACATTGACAATATAACGTCTTTGGGATTTCGCGGTGAGGCGATGGCATCAATAAACGCCGTATCAAGGTGCGAATTCAAATCTAAAACCGGCGACGGTCACGGGACCTCCGTCCGTGTTCAAAATCTTTTCTACAATACCCCGGCAAGAAGAAAGTTTTTGAAGTCTTCCAATACGGAAAAGAATTATGTTACACAGGTAATCCACAACACAATCTTTACCAATCCCGCCATTCATATCAAATATATTATTGACGGTAGGGATGTTATTGATTTTCGCGGAAGCGGTTTGAAGGACGCCGTCAAGGAAATTTGGGGGATTGAGAATCTGCTTGCGCTTGACCGTAACACATTCGGTTTGAGCGGTTTTATTTCCTCTCCAAAACAACATAAAAATAATAAATCCCGTCAAATCGTAATCGTAAATAACCGTGTTATTGACGGCGGAATCATTCAATCTACAATAAACGAAGCCTGCTCCGATTACCTTATGGTCGGTCGGTTTCCGGTTTTTGTTGTCAATCTTCAAATTGACCCGAAAAAAATTGATGTCAATGTTCACCCGCAAAAGCGTGAGATTCGTTTTCAAAACAAAGATGAAATAATGACAACCATAAGGAAAGAAATTCTTGACGCAATGGACAGGTATTTTCTTGCCGAAAAGAAAATTGCAATCCAAAAACATCAAACAAATGTAATGGAAAGTATTAAATTTTTCACGCAAGACACCTCCGCCAAGCATGTTGAATCCGCCCCGAATCTCCTTGCCGAATACTTTTTTAATAAAAAAAAATACATCAATAATTGTCCCGTTCAAACCGCACTTCCCAAGGATGAACCAACCGATCTTGAAATCTTTGGGCAGCTTTATAATTGTTACCTCATCATAAAATATAACGGTGAGCTTTGGATAATCGACCAACATGCCTACCAAGAAAGGATTAACTATGATAAATTGATGAAGAAACAATCTTTTGCTTCCCAAATTCTTCTTGAACCGATAGTACTTCGTTTAAGTCCGTATGAAATGATAAATTTTGAAAAACTTGACCTCGACTCTATGGGGTTTGATGCGGCAATATTTGGAAATGATTGCATCAAGATTTCCGCCGTCCCATTTGATATGAAGGTCACCGAGTTTCTTCACCTTATTCTTGGTGAAAAAAACATTATGCGAAACGGCGAAACGGTGAGCGTTGACCAGATAAAGGACAAAATAGCACTTGCCGCTTGCCGTATGAGTATAAAGCAGGGGCATTTTCTTTCTAACGAACAAATTAAACTCTTTATAAGTAACAACGGTTACTCCGTCCCGCTATGCCCGCACGGCCGCCCGATTCTGTTGAAATTTGACAAAAATAAACTTGAAAAAATGTTTGGAAGAATTTGATAGTTGGTGTAATAATATGTTGATGACCGATAAAGTAATAAATACAACCCCAAATCAACCGCCCGCCGCAAATAATTCCGCCGCGGTGTCTTTCCCTACCTTGACACCCTTTACCGATAAGGATAATCGTGCAATAAGTAAATATAAACGTAAGTATAATAAGTTTTGGTCAAAAAATCCAACTATAAACCCAAGTATATTTAAACCAAATCCCAATGAGGGATTGACCGAAAAACAAGTTGAATCCCGTGTCAATGACTGCCTTACCAATTATACCCGACGCGGAAGCACAAAGAGCGTCTTCAATATACTTTTTACTAACCTTTTCTCTTTCTTCAATCTTCTCTGCTTCGGTGTCGCGGGAATCCTTACTTGGAATATCTTGACAAATTCTGAAATTGACCCTAAAACCGGGGTGCCCGAGGGCGGCGATTGGGGCAACCTTCTCTTTATGCTTATCATTATCGCTAATATCTTAATCGGTATCATCCAGGAACTTCGTGCTAAATATTCAATAGAAAGACTTACCTTGGTTGCCGCTTCAAAGGCAAAGGTAATCCGCGGCGGCAGGGAACTTTCCCTAAGCCTTGACGATATTGTCCTCAACGATGTCGTTGTCCTTACCAACGGTGCTCAAATCCCCGCCGACGGTGTGATTCTTGACGGTGTAATTGAAGTAAATGAAAGTCTCTTGACCGGTGAATCAAGTGCGATTCAAAAGAAGGTCGGCGATAAGGTTTGGGGCGGCTCCTTCGTTTCGTCCGGGACGGCAAGATATATGACAAAGAAAATCGGCCGTGACAACTATATTGCGGCAATCGCCAAAGGTGCGAGCCGCTATTCACGCCCAAAATCCGAACTGCTTAACGCCTTGAATACAATAATAAAGGCCGTCGGTGTCGTTATTGTAATTCTTGGTGCCGTCCAGATTATGCGTTTGATTGCGACGGATAAAGGTATTATAAAACCCGGTGATGAATTTTCAATTTCAAAGGCAATTTCTAATATCGGCGGCAATATCATCGGCATGATTCCCGCGGGAATGTTTCTTCTTACCTCTCTCGCCCTTGCCGTCGGCGTTATCAACCTTGCCAAATCAAATACTCTCGTTCAAGAACTTTTTTGTATAGAAATGCTTGCCCGGGTTGATCTCCTTTGTCTTGATAAAACCGGCACAATAACCGACGGAACGATGAAGGTCGTCGATGTCGTTGAAATCAATAATAAAACCGAATACACCCTCCGCGAAATTATATCCTCTATGCTCTTCGCCCTTGAAGACAATAACTTGACTTCCGCCGCCCTTCAAGATTATTTCGGTCACGAGGGAATTATTAAACATAGGGATATCCTGCCTTTCTCCTCCGCAAGAAAACTTTCCGCCGTAACCTTTAACGAACTTGGAACTTATGTCCTTGGCGCTCCCGAATTTGTTCTTAAAGATATGTCCGATAAAACGTCCTCCCAAATTTCAAGGTTTATAAGTCAGGGTTACCGCGTCCTCGCCCTCGGTCATTCAAAGGGTAAAATTAACGGGAATGAACTTCCTGCCGAAATAAAACCAACGGCAATTATTACAATCCAGGACAATATAAGAAAAGACGCACATCAAACCTTAAAATGGTTCCGCGACTCCGGTGTCGGTATCCGCGTTATATCCGGTGACAATCCAATTACCGTAAGTGAAGTTGCCAAACGTGCGGGCGTCGACGGTGCCGATAAATTTATATCTCTTCAAGGTCTTTCACCAAGTGAAGTCCGTTCCGCCGCAAACCTTTATACGGTCTTCGGCCGTGTTACACCGGAACAAAAGTTAATTCTTATAAAGGAATTCAAGTCTTCCGGACGTAAGGTCGCCATGACCGGTGACGGTGTCAACGACATTTTGGCGTTAAAAGAGGCCGATTGCTCCATCGCAATGGCTAACGGCTCCGAGGCCGCCCGCAATGTTTCGCATCTCGTCCTTATGGATTCATCTTTCTCTTCTATGCCAAAAGTCGTCGAGGAAGGACGCCGCGTCGTCAACAATGTTCAAAAATCCTCATCTCTCTTCCTGTTCAAAACATTCTTTACCATTTTGCTTACCGTCTTTTGTATTGCCGTAAATTACCAGTCAATATATCTGTTCAACCCCAAAAACCTTATGCTTCTTGAATATCTTATAATCGGTATCCCATGTTTCGCTTTGGCTCTTGAACGTAATAACCAACCGATTGAAGGTAAATTCATCTTGAACATTATAAAGAACGCCTTTTCCGGTGCAATAGTGGTTTTGTTAAATATAGCACTTCTTTACGTTTTCAAGATTGCAAACTTACTTTATGTGGATGATAAAAACTTCCTTACCCTCTCTATCTATGCAACTCTCTATACCGGTTTCGCGATGCTGTTCAAAATGATTCAGCCCGTCAATACCTATCGTGGCGTCCTTATTGTCTCTATGCTTATCCTTTTCTCTATATCTATTTGGTATATGAAAGAATTTTTCGGCATAGAAACTTTGGGGCTCGTTGAAAAAATACTTGATGAAAACAAGGTCGTAATTGACGAAATCATAGACTCCACAAAGGCAACGGTGAATTTGCTCCTTGTAATCATAATGGCGGAAACGTCTTTCGGTGCCCTCCAATTCATAAATAATTTACTTTCAAAAATGAAACTTGATATGGACAGTAATATTGCAACGGAACGTAGATGATTGTGCCGTTTTTTGACCGCGGAATTATGCCTCAAAAAACATTTTGACAATAAATAAAATACTTTTTATAATTCATTAAGAGGTGGTAATATGGAAAAAATGTTTTCGGTTGAGGCTCCCGTTGTAAGAATTAAAGTCTTTGGTGTCGGCGGTGCGGGTAACAGTGGGGTTCGAAGAATGGTGGAAGACGGTTCAAGGCTGAACGGAGTTGAACTTTATGCCTTGAATACCGATATGGCGTTTTTGCAAGATGTAGAGAGGGAAGTGGGGAATAAAATTACAACGCTTTGTATTGGCCGCAATCTTTGCGGTTTGCAGGGTGCCGGCACAAATCCTGAACTTGGGCAGAGAGCAGCAATGGAAAGTAAAGAAGAAATCCGTGCACTTATGGAAGGTGCGGATATGATTTTTATAACCGCGGGAATGGGCGGGGGAACGGGAACGGGTGCATCGCCCGTTATCGCGTCTATCGCTCACGAAATGGGGGTTCTTGTCGTGGGGGTGGTCTCAAAACCGTTTGATTGGGAGGGTGACCTTAAAATGCACAATGCAATCACCGGCATTAACAACCTTCAAAAGTTTGTTGATGCCCTTATCGTGGTTCCAAATCAAAAGTTATACGATTTATCAACTCAAAAATTAGGTATTGTCGAGGGCTACAAGCGTGCCGATGAAATTTTGAGACAGGGCGTGATCGGCACCGCGGATTTGATTGTTACGACTTTTAATGTCCACAACCTTGACTTTGCGGATGTTAAAATGGTCCTTAAAAATGCCGGTGTCGCCCACATGGGTATCGGCCGCGAACGAACACTTCTTGAATCTGTAAGCAAAGCAATTTCAAGCCCTCTTCTTGAAACAAGTATTCGCGGTGCCTCAAAAATCATTTTAAGTTTCAAAAGCAGCGAAGACATGTCAATGCAGGAAATTGGTTCTTGTGTTCAGGCAATTGGCGGGGAGGCACGGCCGGGTTGTAACATAAAGTTTGGTGCACATGTCAACAAGGATGTCGGCGAAAAGATAGAAGTCATGATAATTGCCTCCGGTTTCGTTGACGAAAAAGAAAAAACGGTGGAGCAGCAGGCAATTCCCGAAACGCCCAACAATCCAAATGTCGTTCCGATTCGAAATAATCCCAAGTTCTTTAATGGCTTCAAATAAAAACTTAAATACCGTTGATCTCGTCTAAAAAAAATAATCTTGACGCCATTTTGTTCTTGTGCTATTATAATTGAATGGTTCAAAAAAATTACGAGTGTATGTTTGTCCTTGACGGCAAACTTAGTGAAGAAAAACGAGAGCAAATAATACAGCAATTTGCTTCAATGGCGGGCGAAAATACAACGATTGATAGGTTTGGTATGAGAAAATACGGTTTCAACGTGGTGCTGAATTTCTCCGCTGCGTTTGAAACTCTTAAAAAAATGATGGGTTTAATGAGAATAACCGAGTCAATTTCCCGTCCGTTATTTATTTACAAGAGCGAAAGAATGCTTGCCCAAGATGTGATAAGGAAGCAAAATAAATTGAAGTTTATTGAGAAAAAAAGAGAAGAATCTGCTGCAAAAGGAGAGAACGCACAATGAATAAGGTTTTTTTGATTGGGAATTTGACCCGTGACCCCGAACTTACAACGGTTGGTGCCGAAAATATTGCCGTCTGCCGTTTCGGTCTTGCCGTAAGCCGTCGCAAATCTAGGGATTCCTCGTCCCCGGAAACCGATTTCTTTAATATAAGTGTTTGGAGGCAGCAGGGCGAAAATTGTGCAAAATACCTTGCAAAGGGAAGAAAAGTCGCCGTTACGGGACAAATTCAAATTCATAACTACGAAGATAAAGAAGGCGTAAAAAAGATTGCGGTTGATATAGTTGCGGACGATGTTGAATTTTTGACGCCAAGAGGGGAACAGGCCGAACAAGCTCCTGGCTCTCCGTCGGGTTTTGATGCTGAAACACCAAATAAAAATGAAATGAAACCTGTCGCAGATGACAGCTTGCCTTTCTAACATAATGATTGCGGGCTTATGTATTGTGAAAAATAGTATAAAGGGAGAAATAATGAAATGAGTGAGAATTTATCAACGCGGGAAGCGATTCAAAAACTTAATAAAATTGAAAACAAAAAAGGACAGTATCAAAAACCGAGATTTGAACGCAAGCCGTTTCAAAAGACAAAACGTCCTTGCCCTTTTTGTAATGAAAAAGATGCCGACGGCAATTACTTATATATTGATTACAAAGATCCACGCTTGAAACGTCATATTACGGAAGAAGGTAAGATTCTTCCTCGCAAACAATCTTGTGTTTGTGCCCGTCATATGCGTGAACTTGCAAAAACAATTAAAACCGCCAAGAAAATGGGCATGTTATAAACAAAAGCATCTTTTCGCAACCTTCAACAAAGACGCTCCCGGGTGCAAAGGTGCCCCGGCAAACATCACTCAATTCACCTCCGTTCACCTGACCTTTAACAACGGCGTGCGGAAGTTGACATACACCTAACTCAACCATTGGAATGGTCGGGTCGTCCGCAAGACGGACTTTTCGTGGTTGCGGGTAGATAGTTTTTTTGGTGTTTGGTTGGGGGGAAATATTTATTTTAGATTTATTTTTTTCTCATAAATTAAGAATTTTGCTTAAATGTTTGCATTTCTTGTTGTGATGGTATATAATGCTATGATATGTCATTCGATGCGATATCTTCTCTTGCAAGCGTTTTGCCCGAAATTGGTAAAGTTCGTGAACGTACCAAAGAGTTGAGCATAGAAATGGAAAAGATGTTAAACTTGCTCAATATAAAATCTTCCGAAGTTCTGCCGGATTCCGCTTCTTCACTCTCTCGGTCGGAAAATCCAAAAAGAATAGAGCTTGAAAATTTGATAAGGCAGCGGGAAGCGGAGCGGATGCGGGCGGAAAATGCGTTTAACGAAAAGAACAATCTGTCGCCGAAGACATCGGTTGAAACTTCGGCTTCGTCCCAAATTACACCTCCGCCGGTTACAAGATTTCAATCGGCGTCGCAGTCCGCTCCAAGTCAAAATAAACCTCAATTTTCAAACGGCGTTCAACCGGCAAAGCCTCAGTTCGTAAAAAATTGGGGAGAAAAAACGAACCGATTCGGGAGACCGTTTGAGATTACACAAAACTATGTTCCTTTTCAAAGGAAAAAAAATATTGAGACAAGAAATGATTTTGGAAGAAGAAACAATTTCCGTCCGGGGCAACCGTCTTCACCCGGCACAGGGAGCAGGACATTTATTCCAAAGCAGGAAAATACCGCGTTTTCAACGGCAAGAAGTTTCGCTTTGCCGCGAACGGAAGCACCAAGTTGGACGCCGAAGGTAAATACCTTCATGAATAACAAGAAAAAAGGTTCCTCCGCAATGTTAAATGAGCAGAGGACTCAACTTAATCGCAAACAACTTCTTCGCCGCGGTATTGAAGAAGAAAAGGATATCTCGGAAAGAATGCTTACACGCGTTTTCAAAACTAAAAAAGCAAAAGAAAATTCTACGGCGGATAAAAAAGAGAAATCAAAGGTTATTGTAATTGAACATGCAAATTTGACGGTAAAGATTTTGTCGGAGAAAATCGGGGAATCCGCTAACAAAATTATAAAACAACTTATGGTCCTGGGTGAAATGGCGGGAATAAATGATACAATAGAATGGTCCACGGCGGAACTTGTTGCGGGTGAATTCGGGTATCAATTACAACAAAACTTTAAGAAGACAGGCGAAGAGAAATTGTCCGCGAAACAAAAAATAAAGAAGGAGGGCGAGAAATTGCTTGCCCGTCCTCCCGTTGTCGTAATAATGGGTCATGTTGACCACGGAAAAACAACCTTGCTTGACAGATTAAGAAATTCAAATGTTGCGGCGGGAGAAAGCGGAGGGATAACGCAGCATATAGGTGCGTATCAAATAACCGTCGGTGACGGCGGCGGCAAAATGCGGCATATAACTTTCTTGGATACCCCCGGACATGCGGCGTTTGACAAAATGAGGGCGAGAGGTGCGAAACTTACCGATATCGCAATCTTGATTGTCGCCGGCGATGACGGCGTAATGCCGCAAACGGTAGAGGCAATTAAACATATTCAGGCCCAGGAACTTCCAATGATTGTTGCGGTCAATAAATGTGACAAAAAAGAGTTTTCCCTTGACAAGGTTCGCACACAATTAAGTGAACACGGCGTGATTGGGGAGGAATGGGGCGGAACGGCAATAATCCTCCCTATTTCCGCCGTAACGGGTGAGGGGATAGATAAACTTTTGGAAACTATTTTACTTGTTGCCGATATTAGTGATTTGAAAGCCGATTTCGAAAAAGAGGCTTTTGGAACGGTGATTGAAGGTCGCCTTGACGCAAGTAAAGGGGCGGTCGTTACGGTTTTGGTTCGAAACGGAACACTTCATATCGGCGATACCTTACTTGCCGGCAAAACAAGCGGAAAAATAAGGGCGATGGTTGATGATATGGGCAAACCGATAAGGACCGCGACCGCATCTATGCCCGTTCAGGTTATGGGCTTCTATGATGTGCCGAATGCCGGTGACGATGCTTTCGTCGTCGATGAAAAACTTTCAAAACAAGTCGTTGCGGAACGAAAAAACAAGGAACAAATAAAACGTGTCAACGCCCAAAAGGGTGCCGACTTTGATCCATTTGAAGCAATGGTTGAACGCCAAAAGAAACAACTTAATGTAATATTGCGTGCGGATGTGGTCGGTTCTTTGGAGGCGATCATACAGACCGTTAAAAACATTACAAGTGACGAAGTGAATGTCCAGGTCATTTCCTCCGGCGTGGGAATGATAAATGACGGCGATGTTGACCTTGCGTCAATCTCAAATGCCTTATTGATTGGATTTAATACAAAAACTATCCCTACCGCCATAAAAAATGCGGAAAAAAATAAGGTGAAGATTCACAGTTTTAATGTAATTTATGAGATTTTTGATTTTGTAACGGAAAATATGGTAAGATTGTTCTCTAAAAAGTTTGAAACCGAATTGATTGGAAAGGCGGAAATAAGGGCACTCTTCAAGAGCTCGGCAACGGGACAAATTGCCGGCTGTATGGTCCTTGACGGTAAAATCTTGAAGAGCTCCTCCGTCATTGTTAAACGCGGAACGGAAGAAATCGGTAAATATAAAATTGACAGTATTAAAATTAAAACAAAAGTTGTTGCGGATGTATCAAAGGGCAATGAATGCGGAATTGTCCTCCAAAAAACACCGGAATTGTTTGTCGGCGATATCCTTGAATGTATCGGCGAAAAGGAATTGCCGGTAATCTTTAACGGAAAGGAGTATAAATTTTAAGATGAATGTAATACATAGACAGAGGTTGACAAGCGACATTTACCGCGCCCTGTCGACTATGTTGATCGGTTCCGTGACAATCGTAAATGCCGAATTAAATGAAGACGGAAGTGTCGTCAGTTGCTATGTGGAAGAAAAAAAAGTGCAGGAATTAAATAGAAAAAGCGGGCAGTTGCGATACGAATTGGCAAAGAAGATAAAATTAAGATTCGTCCCGAGAATAGTTTTCCTTGAAAATAAAGGCGAAAAGAATTATAATAGAGTAGAGGAATTACTTGCCGAGATTCATAAACATGACGGCAAGGCAAACAATGGGGAAGATAAAAAAGGAGTGTTGTGATGAACGAAAGAACCGCTCAAATTCAGGCTGTTGTAAAAATCAAGAATATAATCAAGCAGGCAAAAGATATCGCCGTCGTTTCTCATGAAAATCCGGACGGTGATGCAATCGGTGCCTTGATTGCAACCGAAGAGATTTTGTCAAACGCGGGCAAGAATGTAAACGTTTTCGTCGCGGGGGCTCTTCCAAATAGATTTTTATATATGCCGTTTGTAAACATGATAAATAAGACGGAAATTAAGCCTCACTACGACTGCGTTATTGTTCTCGATTTGTCCGATGAAAACCGAATGGGCGAATATAAAAAACTGTTAGATATTTCGCAGAAGGTTATCGTGATTGATCATCATAAAAACCCAAAAATAAATGCGGACGTTTTACTTTCGCTCCCTCAACTCTCTTCAACTTGTGAGATTTTATACGATTGCCTTGAAATCCTTGATATAAAAATAAACCCCTCCGTTGCAACCGCTTTATATACCGGAATTGCAACGGATACAGGTTGTTTTTTGTTCTCAAATACAACCGCACATACGCATTATGTGGCGGCGGAATTGCTTAAACAAAATATTGAAATTGAGAAGATAAACTTTGTCAATTTTCGTGAATTTGACAATGAAAATGTTACGCCGATGCTTTATGTCATTAAGCACACAAAGTTCGTTTGCGATAAAAGTTTGGCGGTTTTGGTGCTTCCGTATTCAAAGGTTAAAAAGTGGAACCTATCGCATGACAAACGTCATGGCCTTTTCAAATATGTAACGGATAGAAAAGGGGTTTTGGCATCGGTTTTCATAACAGAATTGAAAAGAGGAGAATACAATGTTTCGTTTAGAAGTTTGGGCGACATTGACGTCGCAAAGATTGCGGAAATGTTCGGCGGAGGCGGACACCGAAACGCCGCCGGTGCAACGGTGAAAGAACCGATTTCTAAAATCAAAAAAACTATTCTAAAAGAATTTGAAACCTTATTATCTAAAAAGTAAAATAAGGGAAAGTTTTTGTGAATTTGCACCCTTCGTTCCGCTCTCCGCTTCCATTATGTGTGATAAAAATTAATTTGTTATTTTCATAATTATGTTTATACTACTGTTAGATGGGATTATTACAAAGGTTGAAATCTTTTTTTAATAAACGCAATATTTGGTTGACCGTTGGTACGGCCGTCGCCTTGGTCTCCGTTGCGTTCTTGATTTTTGTCATACTTTTACCTGCAATGAAACCCGATGAGGATAAGGACAGAAGAAATTATGAACGCGAAATGAAACTTTTCCTTGACGATATCTTGGTGAAAACTCTTTATGTTGATGATACGGTCACGTTTGACGATGATTATTTGAATGCAAACTTCGTCCTTGACACACTTTATGATGATTATTTAATACAACAAGGATTGACCGGTAAACCGTATATCGCCTTTTATGGTTGGGAATATGAAAATGCAAATGGCGAAACTCAACAAATCTTATATAGTAACGGAGCTTGGGAAGTTCCGGAAAATATGAATATTTATGCGTCGGCATATTATGCGATTGTCGATTATAAGGCGATTTCAATATACTTTAAGGAAACTTCAACCGGCTCAAACATAGATGTATATAACCCTAATACGGATGAAGGTAATGATGTCTTTTCAAAGTTGAAATATCCTGCACCGATTTATAAAACGTCAAGCGGCGGCAATTTACTTCTTGACAGATTTGACTGCTGGATACTTAAAGGCGATAAGGGCGAAACGAAGAGGAAGTATTTTCCAAACGATGTGATTGAATTTAGTGCATCTATCTATTATCAAAGCGAAACGGTGGCGGGGAATAGTAATCATTGTCTGTTTACTTTTGAACCGCAGTTCTACCCCTCCGCATCCGCAAGAAACTATTATTTAAGAAAAATCGGTGAGGGTGTCTCGTCTATGTATGAATCAAAATTGGAAAAGATTACCCCGAATAATCCATCCGTGGCAACGGCACAAAATCCGATTGTGTTCGACGGTAATGAATTTTCAATATATTCGGATTCAAACGTCATTGACCGTGCCGTCGTATATGATTTAACTACAAATGAACAACAGGTAATTTATTCGGGCAGCAAACCGTTTAGTGTAGAAGGCGTTGGATCCCATTTACATTCAATCGTGTTCGATGTCTACTACAAGGGGGTCCTTGACGATAGGGATGAAACATTGTCAACGAAAGTGTATTTTGATTACGGCAATGATTTTGGTGCCGAGGAAATAACCGCAAATATCTTTGATACTATCAATTTAGCGGACGCAAGAGACCATCACATGCAGGGTTATTATTTCTATGGCTGGTTATCTTCCGTGGGCAATTCGCATAGGATTTATTTACAAGGCGAGCGTTTCAGGGTTCCCGTCACACCGAAGGGTAAAATAACCTTTACGGCAATTTGGAATAAAAATGCTTTGAACTTTTTACTTGATTTGAACGGAGGTGAATGGCAAAATGAACCGGAAATGTCGTCTATGCTTGGTTTCGTAGGTGATACCGTTCGAATTACGCCGACGGAACCGGTTAGATTCGGCTATTTCTTGCACCATTGGCAAACCGACGACGGTGAATCGTATGCACCGAATGCCGAAATTACGGTCGGCGGTGAAACGCGTTGGCTTACCGCCGTTTGGGAAAAACAAAACATTATTTTGCAATACACCTATCCCGTCTTTGATGATGAAAACATTAAGATGTATAATGTATCCGTCCCAATAAATACTAATAAAAAGATTGGAGAGACATTGACCCTTGCTAGTCCGCGGAACGTAATTGGAAATTATAATATTTATATACGGTATTTTGATTTTCAGTATTGGCAAATCGGCGAAGACCTCTACGAACAAAATTACAATTTAGAATTTAGTTTTGAATTTATGGAGAGCCTCGTTCAAACAAACGTTGCGACCTTTGATAAACTAAATTTCTATATCAAAATAGATTCAAGGCAGCAAAGCAGCATAGTCAAAATAACCGCCCATATTCAAAATCCAAACGATAGTGCCTTTACCGACGAAACCGCGGAAATCTTTGCTCCGTATTGGAGAAGTTTTTATGATGTCCTTGGCGAATATACGTATTTCCCCGGGTATGACCTATTGGGTTGGGCGTTTTCACCAAATGGAAATATAAAAATTGGCCCGCATTCCTTGGTCGGCCCGGATTCGCCGTCCGTTGAAATTTGGCCGATTATTGAAGTTAGAAAATATAAGATTCTTTACGCCGACAATTCCTATTCCGACCCTAATGTGTATTATTTCTATAACAACTTCGACGGATTAAATTATCTTTACCCATTGCCGAACAATAATGTCAATGCTTTTTATGGTTGGAGTTTGGAAAGCGATTACGGTTGGTCGCCCGGTATTGAAACTTATGAATATGAGGGTGACCCCGATTATAAATATGAACGTGAGACAATGGTTTATGTCTCGAAACTTGAAGCCGATGCGAAAACAATAGGTATAGACTTCCAAAAAGATGTTGACGGGTTTTACAAGATCAGACTTTATCCAATTTTTTCTGTCTCCGAAGTAAGATTGAACTATGACGAAATGTATTTTGAACCTGTGCCGCTTCGAAATTCAAAACCAACCTTCTCGCCGAATTATTTGGGCGGTGTGACGGTGGGTGATATGCAGGAGCAGTATTTGAATTACGGTATAAAAACATTGGATGACGCCCGGACGGGCTTTATCACACCGTCCGGTAAAACTTTTATCGGTTGGTATGCGGAACAGGTTTCCCACATCGGCGATGCCCGCTTCACAAAGAAATTTAATTCGCAGTTTAATCCCGGGTTTTCTGTGACCGGTGAAAAAAAGATTTGGTTCGCCGGTGACTACTTGCCAAGTATAAATTATTCGGTCAAATTTATCCCCGTATACCTTGAAGACCTTGATAATCCGGAGGATATTTTGTATATAAGTGAAAACGTTGTTGAACCGATAATATTTAACGGTCATCATATAGTTTTTGCGGCAAATGCCCCCGAAATAACACTTGCCCCCGGTGTCCTTCATGCCGACAATGTAAAGGACCTTTACTTGCCCGATAATGTTAATCTATCCGCCAACCCAATGGGGGTTAATGATACAAGGGCTACAATCGGGAAATCGCAGCTGATGCGTTTTATAGTATCAAGGTCGTCCGCATCGTTCGTTCGAAGCAGTAACTATTTGATTGACGTAAACAACGGTAAACTTATCGCGTTCCCGTCCGCTTGCGATACGTTTGACCCCGCCGGTATTTCTTCCGTCATCGCAAGGGCGTTTGTAAATATATCCGGTCTTGCCGATTTGGACTTGACCGGTATTGGAACGGTTGAAGACAACGCGATTTTTCATTCGTCTTCCCTGCAAACAATTAAAACTCCTAACTATCATGCCGTCTCCGGTTTTCAAATCAATTTAGAAAGTATCAACGGCAAAGGCGGAGAAATCGTCGACGGAGGCATGTTGGTCTATGTCCTTAATAATTTTGAAGAAATGTATGTCGACTTGACCGATGGTATTGTCGGTGTAAATAATTACGCTCTGTCCGGAATTGCGGATATGGAACACGTTTTAGGAATCAAAAATGAAACACTGAATATAATTTTAAGAAATCAACATTTCGGCGGTGCACAATACGTTCACGATATCCCCATTTTCGTTGCAAGCGAAGAGGCTTTGTCCTCTTATAATCGTGATGCGGGTGTCGGTACGGCACAAATGTTTACGAAAACTATCACATTTCTTCTTGACGAAAAGGATCCAAACGACGAAAGTGACGATCTGGTCTATACATGTTCCGTCAATTTTAATGATAATATCTTGTATTTTGAGCCGGAAAATGAAGATGATAATTTCAAAGAACCAATAGACAAGAAATGGTTTGTCTTCTATGAATGGGACAATGAAGATAACCTGATTTTGGAAGAAAACGGACTCAAAATAACACGCGAAAATGATGACTATTTGATTTCCGGTGCAACCTTTATCGCTTCTTGGGATGCAACACCAATACAGTTTTACGGAAGCAGCAACGGCATCGATTACGATATCGAACTTTGTAAAGATATTTATTTGTTGCAACCCGGCGTCGGTGCGGTCGGCAAAACTATTGACGATTTAAGCCTGAACGAGGACCAAACACTCTCCGTTTACCTTCCCGCCGTTGCCGACGAATATGACGGAAATACCGAAAAGCAGTTTATTTATTGGACGGCGTTGCCGAACGATGAAGGACAAATCTATTTTCCTGACGGGAAAAGTTCAATTTCAACGTCAAGGGTTCCTACAAAGGAACAAATAAAGCACGGCACATCTCCGCGTAAATTTTATGCCGTTTATGACAATAAAATTACCGCCAACGTCGGCGTGACCTTATCCACCGGGACGGCACAGATGATAGATACGAATACTTCCATGACGTCAATTTCAATACCGTTTGCGGTCTTTAATGATAAATATTTTGGTGCCTTGAACGGCGGTTATATGGTTCGTGTCGCAAATATAGCAGATGACGGGTTCAAGAGCCTTGAAAATACAACGGACCTTGAAACAATTTATGTCGGCGGAGGCATTTCCCGCATCGGCAAATCCGCCTTTGAAAATGTAAGTGCAAAAAATGTCATCTTCGGTGAAAAATCATACAAAAATTTTGGACTTATAATCGGCGAAAATGCCTTCTCAAAAAATTATAAAGTCGAGGACATTACCCTCCCCGAAAGATTAAAAGAAATTCATAAAGAAGCCTTTTTGGAAAATAAAAAGTTAGAAAGCGTCCTCTACGCCGGAACATTATTGGATTATGTCGGTGATTTTGCGTTCAAAGATTGTCTTCTCTTGGAATCTAATGAAATTATAAGAGACGGCGGAAGTAATCTTAGAGGCACATTTGGGGACGGCGTCTTTATGAATACAAATATGCCGGACGATATTATCTACTCCGGTATTTTGAAGTATGCGGGCGAAGGCGGGGTGTCTCCGCAAATCACAATTAACGCCGGCATAATTCAAATTGCACCGTATGCGTTTTCGGGAAATTCATTTTTGACGGGCATTAAAATAACTTCCGTTTCGACCAATGTGAAGCAATTTGCATTTGACGGTGTCGGCGGACAATTAAATAATATCGACGTGAGAACAATCCCCCCTACGAATTTTGATACGGGTGCGTTTGATGGTTTGCCCGCAACGGTTAAAATTTTGGTTAAAGAAAACGAACGGGCATGGAAGGATAAATTCGGCGGCATTCAAGGACAATTTGAAGTAGTAGAATAATAATGAGACTTAGCGGAATTGTCCGGCAAGCCGGGAACGTCTTATGCCGCAAAGGTATTTGCATTGAAGCCTTCCCGATAAAACTATTACCTCGTCTCCGCCACTTCTTTCCGCACCCTTGAATCGTTCGTTGTCCGTTAAATCAATAAAAAAACAATCCATGCAAACCCTCCCTATCACCTTGCATCTTACTTCGTCAACAAATACATATTTTTTAATCCTTGCAAAGTCATAATACCCGCCGTCAACAACACCGATTTTCATGTCTCTCTTCGCAACATATTTGTATCCAATAAAGCCGCCCTTTTTGATGTCGTGAACGGCAATAATGGTGCTTTTGACAATGACCGCTCCGTAATACATCGCTTTCCCTATCCTTAAAAAATCGTATTTATATTGCGGACTGTCGCTGCAACCGGCATGCACCTTCCCGTTCGGGTTGATTCTTTTGTAATGTTGTATGAATTTTTGAAAAATCTTGTCCTGTCTCCCATTATCAACATTTGCAAAATGAGTATAAACGCTCTTGACCTTTGTTAAATCCTTCCTTATAAATTCATTAAAATCATTTATTCCAAATCTATTAAGTCCGGTATTGATTTTCAAGTGTTCGGCGGAGTTTAATAAAATTATCTCCTTGTTGGTGATTTTTTTAAGTTTATCATATTCGCTTTGTTTTGAAACGGCAAACGATTGCACATAATCTTCAATAACCGGAACAATATTTTCTATCCCAAGTCCGTATGCGTCCGCCTTTAATATTGCACAAATGGCGTGATTGAACTTCTGTATGTTCTTCACAATTTGTTTTGTATCCACAAGAAGTGTCGGCATAATTTTTATATGAAAAAAACGTAAATGATTGATAAAACCGCCGTTGCGAACAAGGCATTAAGAAATTTATAAAAAAAATAATATTTCCAATCAATGAAATCTTTTATGAAAATTCGGGATTGAAATCCGACCGAAATTCCGCCGAATGAAACTAAAAAACAAGCCAAAAAAATATTTGATGTTTTGGAAAGTCCCGTCGTCATCTCTAAAATTCCTGATAAAAATGGAGACAGGCCAAGGAGGCTACTCCCGACATAAAAAAGAAAAATAATTCCGCATACGTTTAATATTGATTTTATACATTCAAAAAAATTAAATTGTATCCTGTCGAAATTATCTATCGCTTTCTTGTCATTTTCTCTTTTTCCCATTAAAAGTAATCCCGTGAAAATTGCCCCCGAAATATGGGACACAAAAATCAAAACTCCCGCTAAAATTGAATTTAAGAAAATTCCGCCCACCGTTGCAATGACGAATATCGGCGATGCGGTGCTTGTGTAACTGCTTATATGTCTTGCCTTTGCCGTTGAAATCATTGAGTGTTTGTGTAAGATGTTCGTGATTCTTGCACCGTTTGGATATCCGGTCAATAGGGAAATAAAGAAAACATTGTTTGTCTGCGTGATTAAAATGCCTGAAATTACAAAAAACGGAAATAAAATCGGCAAAACACTCTTGTAAATTAAATTTAATGCCTCCCGCCCGGATTGTATGAAAATCTCTATCTTCAAAAAACAAATTGTCATAAATAATATACAAATAATAATTGTTGAAATCTTTTTCAGTTTCATATAATATATAGGTATGAAGGAATTTTATATAGATAATACACAGGATAAAAACAGCGAAATAAAAGTCGAAAGCATAAAGGAAAAAAATAAAATAAAACGCTCGCCTATCCCAATTTTGGAATACGACTCTTTTGCGGAATCAATTACCCAGGTTAAAAAGGATATCTACCCGAATAAACATAAAATAAAACGCTGCGTTATTACTTACTTTCAAGATGTAATCGCTAAACTTGAAAATAATTATGTCATCTTCCAGGCGTTTCGTCTTCGAATTGAAGGGGTCCGCCCACGCGTTTATGAATTGAAAATCAATGAAAAAGAAGGTAAAGAAAGCATTTACGTCCTGCTGTGCCCTCTGGGTGCTCCGCAGGCCGCACGCATGATGGAAATCTTGTCTGCAATAGGAATAAAGAAGTTCGTCGTCTGCGGCGGTGCGGGCACCCTCGATAATACGATTACCGACAATAAGATTTTGCTCGCTACCTCCGCCGTTCGTGACGAAGGAACGTCCTACCATTATCTGCCGCCTGCACGTATCGTTAAAATTGCAAGTAATGTCCGTAATAAAATGATTGAAGTTCTAAAAAAGGAAAAAGAAAACTTTTGCGAGATAAAAACATGGACAACGGATGCCTCCTTCCGTGAAACCCCCGCAAAGGTTCAACTTCGCAAAAATGAGGGCTGCGTGACCGTCGAAATGGAATGCTCCGCCTACTATGCCGTCGCTAAATTTAAAAAAATATCATGCGGTCAACTTCTATATGCGGGTGATGTCGTAAAAAAGGAGGGTTGGGACTATCGCGATTGGCATTCAAAAACAGATATAAGAGAACACCTTTTCAATTTGTCCGTAAAATGTGTTTTGGCATTATAAAAATTTGTGGTAGAGTTAATTGTATCTGTATAAAGGAGAAGGAAATATGGCAATGATATATCCCAATATCGAAATCTGTATCAATAACGCAGGCGGGTGTAAATTCATTTTGATTCCCGAGGTGATAAAGAGAGCAAGAGACTTGAAAATAAAAAATCCTCAATATTTTAAGGATTCAAACCAAAAGGAAATATCTTGTGCATTAAAAGAGATTTTTGAAGGTGAAATAAGACCGACATTTGATACGATAGTCCAGGGCGGTCAATCTTAAATAAAATGTTCGTGAATGTTTTGACCGACGGCGATAAACTGTTTACTTATTCCGCCGATGACGATATGCAAATCGGCTCCTTCGTTGTTGTTCCTTTACGCGGAAAAGAAACCGACGGTTTTGTCGTCTCTTTCGCGGATAAACCGAAGTTTGAAACAAAACCTATAAAAAAGAAAATAGTTCGCTTGATTCCCGAAGCAATCGAAATATATCCGGAAATTTGTAACAGGTTCAAACTTAAAAAATTTGATGTCCTTAAATTATTTCTTCAAAAGGGTAAACCGCTTAAAAATAATCAAATGCGAACGCCTGCATTTATAAAAAAACAAGATAAACCCGTGGTGCTGACCGCCGAACAACAAAATGCCGTCAATATAATCTTGTCGGCAAACGGCGTCCACCTCCTTCATGGTGTAACCGGTTCCGGTAAAACCGAAGTCTATATGCACGCCATTGAAAATGTCCTCTCCCAAAATTCCCCCTGCGGTAAAACCGCCCTTATGCTTGTTCCGGAAATCGGTTTAACCCCGCAGGTCCTTTCAAATTTTAAGGCACGTTTCGGCAATATTGTTGCAATGTTACATAGCGGTTTAAGCGACGGTGAACGCTTCGATGAATGGCAGCGTGTTAACTCCGGCGAGGCAAAAATTGTAATAGGGGCAAGAAGTGCGGTGTTTGCCCCATTGAAAAATATAGGAATCATTATAATCGACGAAGAACATGACGGAAGTTATCAAAGCGAATCAAACCCCCGATATTTTACACACGACATAGCGGCAATGAGGGCGGATTACAATAATTGCCCTTTGGTTTTGGGCTCCGCAACGCCGTCAATTGAAACTTACTTTAATGTGACTAATAACCTTACTCAAACTTTCCGCCTTAAAAAGGTTTGCGGCTTGATTGAATTAAAAAACCGCGTGAATGACCAACAAATGCCCGATATACAAATCATTGATATGTGTAATGAAATACGAAGCGGCAACGGCGGCATTTTTTCAAAACAATTTTTAGAATCACTCTTCCTTGCCTTGAAATCTAATAAAACCGCCATGGTTTTTCTTAATCGGCGAGGATATTCCCAATCCATTCGCTGTAAAAAATGCGGTTGGGTGGCAAACTGCCAAAATTGTGATGTCAATTTGGTCTATCATGCCGACGAAGAACGGCTTAAATGTCACTACTGCGATGCACGTTGGACCGTCCCAAATCAATGCCCGAATTGCGGCGGCGATTATTTGAAATACGGGGCGATGGGAACCCAAAAAATCGTCCGCGAACTTCAAGCCATTCTTCAAAAAGGTGGACTTAATATTCCAATCTTTCGCATGGATACCGACAATACCAAGACCAAAGGGGCACTCCTCAAAATTATTGACGATTTTTCTAAAAACCTTCCCTCCGTTTTGGTTGGGACTCAAATTATCGCAAAGGGTCATCATTTCCCCGATTGCGATATTGTCTGCGTCGTCGATGCCGATAATGGATTGCATATCCCCGATTATCGCTCCGCCGAACGCACCTTTTCCTTGATTACCCAGGTCGCGGGACGTGCCGGCCGCGAATCAAATGCGGGAAAGGTCTTCGTCCAAACTTATATGCCAAACCATTATGTTTATAAACTTGTAAAGGATTATGACTATTTGGGGCTTTATAAAAAGGAAATAAATGCCCGAATGACAACGAAGTTTCCTCCTTTTTCTCAAATTATCCGCGTTTTGGTGTCCGGGGAAATTGATACGAAAATAAAATCCTTGATTGAAAAAATGATGAAAGAAATTCGGTCAATCGATTACCCGTTCATCTTTCTGTCCGCGATGGTTTGCCCAAACAAACGCATAAAGAATAAATTTCGCTACCAAATCCTTATGCGGGTAAAGAAAGAGAACGAAGAAGAAATAACTTCATCTCTCTTCAAAATCATAGAAAAACATAAGACAAGGAACATAAATACATTTTTAGAGATAAACCCTTCAAGCTTGGCATAAACCAATCCCCGCTTTATTCCTTGTTGCTTAAATATTGCGGCCTTATCCTTCATAAATATGATTATTGAAACATTATAATTTGAAACTTTTGTCCGCGGTCATCGTCCTTTCGGTTTTTGGTGTCATTATGGTTTATTCCGCGTCAAAATATAATGCGGAATATTATTACAATGACCCGTTCTTTTACGCCGCAAAACAATTTCTTGGTCTGTTTTTGGGAATTATATCGATGTTTTTCTTATCAAATGTTCATTACGAAGGGTATAGGAAAATTGCAAATTGGCTCTACCTTATTTCCGTTCTTCTTCTATTGTTGGTTTTTGTCCCCATAATAGGAATTGAAAGGTTGGGTGCAAAACGTTGGGTCGGTTTCGGCGGTTTTTCAATTCAGCCAAGTGAAATTGCGTAGTTTGCATTCGTAATCTTTGCCGCCAAAACAATAGGCGGCGACTTTCCTACCATTAAACAATCAATAATCGTTTTGTTGAGCGGGGGGCTCCTTTGCGGTTTGATTATTGCGGAACCAAATATGTCAATTACAATGACCGTCGGCATTATAATGTTCGTTATGCTCTTCCTTTGCGGTTCAAGATTGAAATTTATGTTTTGGCTCCTCGTCCCCGCTCTCGCCCTTG
This sequence comes from Christensenellaceae bacterium, assembly GCA_031255215.1. GTDB lineage: Bacteria > Bacillota > Clostridia > Christensenellales > UBA1242 > RGIG8050. The sequence goes on from JAIRSY010000065.1 coordinate 31,481, forward strand.
TCGTCGTTATGTTGGTCGCCGAACCTTACCGCCTTGAACGTCTTTCCGCCTTTATTGACCCTTGGGCAAATCCAAAAGACGAGGGCTTTCAACTTATTCAAAGTCTCTACGCAATCGGCAATGGGGGACTCTTTGGTGTCGGCTTTGGCAATTCAACTCAAAAATATATGTTTTTACCATTTAGCGAGAGCGACTTCATCTTTTCAATTATTGCCGAGGAATTTGGACTCGTCGGCTGCCTTATCCTTTTTGCAACTTTTGCCTTTATAATTTGGCAGATTTTTTTAGTTGGAAGAAAATGTTCGAACCGGTTCGGACGTTACTTGTGTTATGGTATAGCCGTGGTCATATCCGTTCAAACCGCATTGAATTTCGCCGTTGCAACGGGTTCAATCCCGCCAACGGGGCTTCCTTTACCATTTATTTCATTTGGAGGAACAAGCCTCCTTGTCTTTATGTCCGCAATCGGCATTGTATTGAATATTGACAAACAAAATAAGAAAATGGTATAATTAACACTTATATATCTACCGGTTCCGTTGGGTATAAATTAAAAAGGAGAACAAAATGAACACAAATAATGGCACAGGAAAATTGACAACATGCCAACGTGCGGGTTGCAACAATCCACTTTGCAAACATGCAAAGGAAGATCCAAGGGGAACAACAATTCCGAAAGACGAAAACTATGATCACAGTACCTGCCAAGGTTTTAAACCGTCCGTTCAACGCGAACCGAAGGATGAGCTCGTTTTCGAACTCGGCGGAGCTATTGAACATTATCACTCTCTTTGATCTTTAACCATTCTCTAATTTATCAATAAATAAGATTCCGTTAAGGTGGTCTATCTCGTGCGATGCAATTACCGCGTCAAGCCCTTTGAGCTCCGCCGTTTGTCTTTCCTTGTTCCTGTTAAAAAAGGAAAGTTTCATCTTGTGCGGCCGTTTGACCTTACCCGTTTTGTTTGGACAGGATAGGCAACCCTCAACCCCCATTTTATATTGCGATTCTTCAAGGATTTCCGGGTTTATAATTTCTAAATTTCCAAACTCATGGGTCTTCAAGATTGCGATGCGGTATAAAATGCCGACTTGAACCGCCGCTATCCCTATCCCGTTTTTACGTTCCATCGTATCCGCCATGTCGTCTAAAATTTCATGAATTCGCGGCGTGAACTCTTTTACCGGTTTGCTTATCTGCCTTAAAAACGGATCGGGTTCCTTTATAATATTAAGAGTTGACATAAAAATCATTTTATAATAATGTATAATTATTGTAAATGTATTTATAATATCTTTAACAATAAAAAAAAGGGGAAATAATAATGAATAATAAGAAAAGAAACTTTTTGAAAGGATTCGCAATCGCGGGATTGACGCTCTCCGCCGCCGTCGCTTTTGCGGCGTGTGACGGCGTTGACCTCTCAAAATATAAAACCTTAGAGGAATATGACGAATATGTCGAAAATCATACACACACAAATGAAGAATACGAAGAGGTATCGGGGAGGACGAACGCCGAAGACGAAAACTATTCCTATACAGATTCCGATTATAATGCCTTGTTGTCTCAATCCGGACCTCAATACAATATATCTAATCTTCAACAATTAAAGATTGCACTTGAAAGTGCGGTCTTTAATGATTTGATGATCACCAACGATATGACCATTCCTTCGAATGAAACACTTTTACTCCCCGCCGATAAGAATATCACGGTTGCACCCGGCAAAAAACTTACAGGCAAAATTGGAAGTTCGGTCGCCGACAATGCGGCGGATGAAAATTGGCCGACGTTGACCTATATGGATGTCGGCATCAATGGCAAGGCGATTTCAAGGTCGTTCACAATTCGTCTCTCCTCCGCAAACGGCAAATCAACCGTTAATTGGGAAACAACGGACGAGGGCAAGATACTTGGTTTGGAGGCACACCTTGACGGTTCCGTTCGTATAATTCCCGCCAACGTTACTTGGAACTTCGATGAAGACTTTGACTTCCATCAATCGGTTTTCACGGGGGTAGAAGCAGAAGAGGATTGGGGTCGTGTTCAAATTCCTTCAATGGGCATCAATCTTTCACTTGACAATATCGACCAAATCAAGGTTGAAAAGGCACCCGCCGGAAATGGGGATGTAGTTAACAACAATTCCGTGACCTTCTCGGCCGGTCATCTCCACCTTAAATCCGCACCTACAATTCCCGTCGACAAAACTTGGAGATTTGTAGCTGGTTACAAGATAACCACACCGGAAAACCCTGACGGTAAGACAATAACCGCCGAATTGGCGGTGACCGGCTTCACAGACGGACAGGACATTATAGATTGGGTTAATGAGACCGAAGAAGAACCCGAAGAAGAAACCGAAGAAACCGAAGAAGAAACCGAAGATCCCGAAGAAAATCCCGGAGAAAATCCCGAAGATCCCGAAGAAAATCCCGGAGAATAAAGTGTTCTGGCGGTGCATACCGGCATAAATAAAATCAAGAAACGTCAAAAGCATCTTTGCTTTGACGTTTTTTTTGAGTTTGAATCTCAATGACTTAAAAAATACTTGTTGTCCTTGTCTTTGACACAATTTGGACGTAACATGTCAATAATTTTCATTGCAATGACAAAAAGCATTTGGTATAATAAAAAGATGACGAAGACAAAAGCGATAATAAAATTCGGGATAATCGGTTTATTGGTTATAATTGGCATGCTGCTTTCATTTTGCAAGTTTAGAATCCCGACAACGGAATACGATTTTGAAGGGTTTTATAATGCAATTCATGCAAAAATGGGCATTGACCTTAACGGTGGGGTTTTGGCGGTTTTTGATTGTGAAAAAGAAGACGGAAGCACGGATTTTGATAGGGAGGTCGAGGCGACGAAGCAAAAGATCGAGAAGTTGCTTACGGACAAGGGCTACACGGAGGCGACGATTACAAAACAGGGAATTTATCCAAATTATAAGATTAGGATTGAAGTCCCGGGCATGGAGGACTCTACGGAAATCTTTGATGCAATTGGAACGCCCGCAAATATTGAATTTACGGAACCGACGGATGCCGCACCGCAGAGCAGCGACGAATATGACGCCTCAAAAGTTAGAATCACGGGGAAGGGAATCAAATCGGTAACGGTAATCGCCTCGCAGGACAGTGCGAACGTCGGCAAATATGATTTGCGTATTGAATTTACGGGTGAGGGGACAACCGAGTTTGCCGCGATGACCGCCAATGCGGGCAAATATTTGGCGATTTGGTCGAATAAAAAACTTATAATGTCACCAAGAATCGAATCCGCAATTACAAACGGAATAACGGTTATTTCATCGACCGGAGGTTATACAAGGGAGCAGGCGGATGCGTTTGCCTTGCAAATTGAAGCGGGGCTCTATTCGGTCAAACTTACGGCAAGTGAAACATCAATTATTCCGGCGACAATGGGCGACGGTGCACTTCTTGCGGGAATGTTGGCCCTGCTCCTCGGTGTGATCTTGATTTTTGTATTGATGTGGATAATTTACGGCGACTTTGGATTGCTCTCGAATTTATCCCTTCTTGTCTATTCGATTATCCTCTTGTTCTTTTTGGCGGTCATAGATGCGGTGCAATTGACCTTACCGGGAATTGCGGGAATAATTTTGTCAATAGGAATGTCCGTGGATGCGAACGTGATAATTTTTGGACACATTAAGCAGGAATTTTCGTCGGGAAAGAACTTGCGGGCAAGTTTTGAGGCGGGGTTCAACCGTTCGGTTAAAACAATTCTCGACGCGAATATAACTACGATAATTGCCGCCGCCGTCCTTTATCTGTTGGGGACAGGGGCGATAAAAGGGTTCGCAATTACGCTGTTTTTGGGCGTGGCGGTTTCAATGTTTGTAAGTTTGATTTTGATGCGTGGATATGCGAAACTTTATCTGGTGTTGAATGGTGAAAACGGAAAACGGTGCAAATTATTCCGTAACGAAGTAAAAACCGATGACGGAAAATTCGCGTCGGCCACCGCCAAATCAACGAAACGTAAACTTAATTTGGGAGGTGAAATATGAGCTTTGACTTCAAAAAACCAAATTTGAGGATTGCGAATGCGGGCAAAAAAACAATCATCCTTCCGGCGGTGATTATGGCAATTGGAATTATAATGTTTTTTGTCTTCATAGGACAGGGCGGGTTCAATTTGGGCCTCGATTTTACGGGCGGTTCCATTATAAAGGTTGAAATTGAAACTACCCAAAATAATATTGACGATGTTCGAAACATAGTAAGTGACTTTACAAAATGTGATGTGCAAAAAGAAGAGAGTTCAAGCGGAGGGAAATATATTACCGTTAAGTTTGCGGAAACAAATGAGGATAAGGTCGGCGACATAATTACCGCACTTAAAACCGCATACGGAGAAACAAATGTAAGTGAGAGCGATTCTATCTCGGGTTCAACATCGGCGGAGAAAGTCCAGAGCATAATTTGGGCGGTTCTCGCCGCACTTGCGGGAATTATGCTCTATATGTTGTTCCGTTTCAAGTTCACTTCGGGTATGGCCGCACTTATCGCACTTATGCATGATGTCTTGATTATGATTGCAATGGTTGTCATTTTTAGAGTCCAGATAAATTCGCCGTTCATAGCCGCCGTAATCACAATCGTCGGTTATTCAATAAATAATACCTTGGTCCTTATGGATAGAATTAGAGAATATGAAAACAACAATAATGATGCAAAAACCTTGAGCGAAATTGTCGATAAATCTATCAATGATACCTTTGGACGGACAATGATTATGACCGCCACCACCCTTGTCCCGGTCGTGGTATTGGGAACCGTCGCAATCATTATGAATCTAACAAGTTTGACGGAATTTGCCCTCCCGATTATCTTTGGATTGATTGCGGGAACATACAGCTCTCTCTTCCTTGTTGCACCTATGTATAATAGGTTTGAAAGTGCAAGACTTCGTAAATTGAAACGTCACAATATAAATTGACCTATGTAATATACCCCTGCGGATGCGGTCGCGGCAATAAATAAACTTATGAAAAACATCTTCCAATTGCGAAGTGCCATTTGACAGGATATACACACGGGATAGAGTAAATAAAAAACACATAGGGCAATCGCCGTCGGCGGTGTCAATTCCGTTATGAAGTCAGGATAAAGCAGGAAAACGGAAACCGCCATCTCCTTCGCTACTAAACCAAAAATTAAGGCGGTGATTATAACGGAACCTGTAATCGCGTGCAAATCAAACACCGTCAGGATAAAACTTGCAATGACAAAACAAACAAAAATTCTAAATATCAATCCAATGGAGTAGTTTAGTGCGTCTTTGAAATGTAAAGGTGGGCAGTCAAATTTTGGAAAACCTAAAAAAAATATACCGAGTGCAATTATTACGGCGACAAGAGGATACGCCCAAAATCCAAGAATCAAAAGAAGCAGCGGCCATTTCGCGGAACACGGAATAAGTGTCAAAAAATACTTTTCTTTCGCTTTGGTCCCTTTGGGAAGAGAAGAAATTGCAAGGGTTGTGCAGGAAAAACCAAGTAAGATAGGGAAAAAACGTTGAAATTGGGGCAGGAACTTTTGAATCAAAAAAAGAAAAAGGAACATTAAGAAGATTTGAGGCAAAAGACCGCAAAGTGTTTCAAGAGCGGAGAAGAAGTCCATGCCAATGTTTATTTTGGTTGACCTTGAATAATGCCCGCCCGTTATTCCATTCTTCAAAATGTCATGTAAAACGCCGGCACTTCCCCCCCCTATTGTCTTATCTCTTCATCTAAATATGCACTTATAAGATCCGCAACGTGTGTCAAAAAGGCAATGGGATACATTTGAAATGCTTTTGCAAGCGTCGAAGACGTGAGGTTGTTGTTCCTCGCATCAAATGCACCCATATGCCAATTGATTGACATCGCTTCATCACGCGTAAGTTTCATAAAACCGGATACTATGTAAACGGATTTTTCACCATGACCATAAGGTAAAGAATCATTATAGGTATAATATGGAACCTTTACCCATTCATTATTGACCTTCGAGTTTCGCATTTCAATCTTGTATGTGTTCGCTTTACAAATATCGTGAAGTAACGCGATTATTGCAACACTTTCGGGGCTGATATCAATATTTTCATCTTGAACAAGTTTAACCAACCGTTTATAAACCTTTATTGAATGTTGAAGAAGTCCGCCCTCGAAATTGCCGTGAAATCTTGTCGATGCGGGTGAAGTAAAAAAATCCGTCGTTTTAATAAATTCAAGGAGTTCGGCGGCACCTTCCCTTTTAATGTTTTGAGTATAAATTTGTATAAATTCTTCCCTTGCTTCCATAATTCTCCCATGTTACTTCAAAATAAATTATTTTACAAACGATTTATTTTCAATTTTATTGATTTATTAAGACAAAACGGACATAAACCGAAAAAAAACATTTGTTGGTCTGGTCTATCTATGATACGATCAAGTATGACAACGATAAAATTAAAAATCGCAGGGTCCATCTTCTTGGTTGTCGGTGGTGCATTTGCACTTGAAGGAGAAAATGTATATTATGTCTAAATTGGTTTTTATGGTTGATTCAACTTGTGATGTGCCGAAAAAATTTTTGGAAGATAATGATGTGGTCGTTTTACCGCTTAATTATTCAATCGGTGAGGAAGAAAAAGCTTGGCAATGCGGCGATGATGAGGATTTTAAGGTCTTCTATGAAAAAATGGAAAAAGGAGACCTTGTAAGGACAAGTTTGGTGTCTTATGTATACGCGTATTCCTTTATGGAACCATATTTCAAAAATGGGGACGACATAGTTTTCTTGGGGCTGTCGTCGGGGCTGTCCTCCACTTGGCAAAATGAATTTAACGCGGGAACGGACCTCGCAAAAAAATATAATTGCCGCTTTTTTGCCCCGGATACAAAACAACCTTCGGCGGCCGCGTATTTGATACTTAAAGAAATGGTAAAAATAAACAATTTTGATTTAATTACTAAGGAAATTGATAAGTTCTATAAAAATGTGTCAACTTTCTTTACCGTGTCATCGCTTTCTTATTTGCATCGCAGCGGAAGATTATCAACGACCGCGACACTTATCGGCGGAATGCTTAACATTAAACCGATTATTACCGTTACAAAAAAAGGAACGCTTGAAAGTATAGGAAAAGTTATGGGAAAAAATAAAAGTATCCAAACAATAGCGAGCCAAGCAAGGAATATAAACAAAAAATATCCGGATTGCATAATCGTTCACGCAAATGTAATGGAAGACGCAAAAATGTTGGCGGAAAAGGTGCAGGAAGAATGCGAATACGCGAAGATTGAAATTTGTAACCTTGGATTTATAATTGGAACGCATACCGGACCCGGAACCTTGGGCCTATGTTACAGAAAATAAAAATGCCATCGTGTGCCTATGACCTATTCGTTAACATTCGTTTTGTTCTTATTTTAAGTTCTTTCGCGGTAACATTAAGGGTGAATTTGCCCTTTGACGGTTCTATTTGGATCTTGTCCTTTGTTTGTATGTAATAAAATGACTCGGTATCAATGTTCGATACAATTAAAACTTGATTGTTATGACATAAACCATCCGTTGCAATCGCAATCTCATTCGATTTGTTAAGAACAACTATGTTGATTGCAAGTTGGGAAATGTCAACGTTTTCGCAATATTTTACGACTATAACCCCGTTCTCAATCGCTCCGGATAGAAGTGCCCTATTCGCATCCTGCAAATTTTCATAAACCCAAGCCTCACCATCGAAGTTTGTCGCGGTTGAAAGGTTAATGTGATATGCGTCTTTTGGGTATTTTATATCTAATGTATTGAAAACCTTCTCAAAAAGATAATTGTAGGGCGATTGTTTCGTCAATAAATGTTTGATCGTTTCCCTATTTGAAGCACGAAAAATTGCAAGTTCGGCAACTTGACGGGCGGCAACGGCGGATTCCGCCGAATTATAGGCAAATGGGTATGTTGGGCAAAGATTATAAGTTTTACATGCCTTGAAAAATTCATCCGCCAAAGAATCGGGTAAAATTCCGTATTGTTTTTGAAAAATATCCTCGACCGTTTCTCTATCTCGAATCTCTCGAAGTGCAATTTTGGCGTCCAAAGTCAAAAGAGCAGTGTCAAATCGTGCGTTTATCCCCGTCGGCATGACAACAATCGGACAATTCGTTTTTATACATGCAAGCAATACCGCCGTCGACGGACCGACCTCATCGGTAATTAAAATAATGCAGTCAAAGTCGTTGCTCTTGATAATCAATTCGCAATACCCCGTCATGACCTCTATATTTGATAGGTTGGCAAGTTGAAAAATATGCGTTTTTCCAAGGGCAAAATCCTCGATTATCGGGGAAATATCCCTGTCGGAGGCGGCGTTTATTATGCCGATTTTTTCTTTAATTAACATCAAAAAATATTGTATCACAATAATGCTATTTACGGCAATAAAAATAAAATGACCTTCGGGTATATTAAAAATATCTTGACAAAAAATGTCTTCTATGTTATAATTTTATCGAAAAAATAATGAAAAATAAGGAGTGAATCATATAAAATGGGAGAAAAATTAAAAAAGTTTGCAAAAGTAGTAGTGATGGGATCCGCGATCGGCACACTTTCCACCGTCCTTGTGACCCAATGTACGGGGGGACTGGAATTGGGAAACGATTTCAAAAAGGACAATACAACACAATCGTTTGCGGAATCAAATTCAATTACTATGAAAGAAATAAAAGCGACACTTCGCATGAAAAATGTCCCCGATGAAATTATTCGGGAAGTCGTTAATTATTTGCTTCAACATAATATATCACAGACCGAAAAAGAAAGGATTCAAGAGGAATTTTTGCAGGTCCTTGTGGCGGGCGGCATTATATTTACCTGTTCCGCTTTGTTCGCCGCGTTGGATGCAATCTACGCAAAACGTAATAAAAAATTAAATCATGAAAGGCAAATGTAACCCCTCTTTTACCCCAAAGTATTAAGAAAATTAAAATAACCAAAAAATCGTTTGACATTCCATAAATCTTGCGTATACTCTTTTATA
>JAIRSY010000055.1 GCA_031255215.1 Christensenellaceae bacterium
ATAATTGCCGTTGGTCATCGTTAGAGCGGTTGATGTTACATTTTTTTGCTCTGAATAATTGATACCGGACTCTTTGTTCGGCAGACCGGATACGGATTCGGCGGTGTCATCTGCCGTCGACGGTTTATTTGCGTCGTATTGAATTGAGTACGTTTTTTCGTGCCAATTTTCATAAAGCGTAACTCCGCCGATATGGTTTGCGGGATCGATTTGAGTTATTGGCGTTCCGCCGACACTTCCCGTTGTCCAACCGGTAAAGACCTTACCGTCCGGCATTTGTGGGGCATCAATATTGAACGGGGTCTCATCGGTCGTGTATTCCTTCTTTGCCGGCTCGGCCCCACCACTTGTCAAAGAGTAAGTTATCGTGTATTTTTTCGCCTTCCAAATTGCATAAAGTGAATAAGATTTGGGGTCTCCTCCCACCACTCCGCTTGTAAGGGACGCCCCTGCGGCATAAGTTGTTCCGTTGCCGTCGGACGCGGTGTCCCAATGGTCAAACGTGTAACCGGTTCTAGAAAAACCGATGCTTGAATCGTTATATGCAAGGACCGTGTGATCATCGGTATAAATTTCGAATCTTTTCTCGGTGCCCGTTCCCCCGTTTGAATTGTAAATAACGGTGGCACGAATGGCTTGTGTAACGTTAAAATAACCGTAGAAGACGCCGGTATAGTTGCCCATACCGGTTACGGAAAATTGATAATCGCCGCTTTCCAAAACGTGTTCAACGTTATCGCTCGTCACCGCAATGTTTTGGTCATAATTATTAGTTGTCGATTTCTTTTTGAGAGACGTCAATTCATAATCCGTGCCTCGTTTCAATTCCTTGCCTTTAAGAACTCCGTTGTTATAATAATGATGATAGAGTTTGAAAGCAAGAGCGGTCAAGAAATTGCCAACCTTAACGGGACCATTTTCAATTTTGTCCGGTTCAATTTTGTAAGTATATTTTCCCTCAGCAATTTCCTCCAAAGAATTTTGAATAATTTCAACATGTTCGGACGCGGCAACGGTATCATCTTGTGCCGATGTTTTTGGAGCAAGCAAACTTCCGCCGTATATTAAAAGGACAAGAGCACTTAAAGCACCGCACAAAAAGCCAAGCCATCGTTTATAAAGATGACTGACTGACTGACTGACTGACTGACTGACTGACTGACTGTTTTTCCGTCCCAACATCACGTGTCCTCCTTCTTCCCCACACCATTTATTTCCTCCCTCGAATTTATGGTAACATAACAATAAAAACAATCAAAACCTTTTTTTGGCATGATTCTTTAATCGGGCATTTTTAGTTTCATTGTTCCATTGCCTGTATTGCGGCGGTTTTGTAGGCACGAATCAAATTACCGACACCCAAAAGTGTTCCGCCGAAGTAACGGACGACGATAACGGCGGCGTTTTGCATTTTATTAAAATGAAGCAAGGAGAGCAACCCTTGACCGCAGCCGCTTGGTTCACCGGCATTAGATTGTTTTTCAAAGTGTTGGAGCGGATTCAATCCATCTTCATCATCTTCCGTCAAAGGCAGGAGATCAAAGAGGTTGCTTTCCCTTTGATTTATGACATAAGCGTAAACAAAGTGCCGGGCGGATTTATGTTGTTTTTTAATTTCGGTCAAGAAATTCTTAAACTCGTCAAGGGAATTGCAACGGCAAAAGAAGCCGAAAAACCTGCTATTTTTTTCTCTATATTCCTTGCCGGAGATAATGTTCATATGGTTGATATTATACATTTTTTCTTAAAAAACAAAATTATTTATTAAGACCCGAAGAGGCGAACCAAATCGGCATAAACCAAAAGACGCCCCGCTTTATCGCGGATAATTATATAAGGTCAAAAATCTTCATTATCGTTGTCTATTATTTGAGGGGTAAGAAGCGTCACGACACCGGAAAACATCATTATGTAAGCGATAAAATTGGGGGCGGTCATGTTAACGAAGAAGCAGCGAAACAAAACGGACAAGAGGACGGCGACAAAGGCAAGTTGATAAACGGTATACAAGCGGTCGGCCTTCCAAAGCATATCGTCATCGAATTTTGATACCATGTTTGTGATGTAATAGATTATAAAAATAAGACCCGCGAAAAACACAAACTCAAAGAGTATATTCTCATCAAAGTTCTCAAAGTCTTCCTTAAAATAATCAAAATATTGAAAAAAGAAGAGGCAGCAGCCAAAGAAAAGAATACATGCGGACACAAGTTTTATCAAGACGATTGTTTTGTTTGAAAAAATCCGTTTTCTCTCTTTCACAACAACATTATAATCCAGCATTTTATTTCAGGCAACCTCTTTATCCGTCTTGTAAATTCCTTTGCCCATTCAAACGCCAAAAAGATTAAAAACCCATATATAGTGTTTGTCGCGAACATAACAAACACTATATGTGGGTTATTTGAATAAGTTTATTAAGTCTTGTGGAAAAAATATAAGCATAGTCCGCACCGACGGCTTCTTTATACAAGAAGAGTTGTTTTTGGTAAATACTTTTCAAATACATTTCATCGCCTCTTGTGGTCTTATAATCAATTACAATTTTTTGACCATTTTTCACGGCCAACAGGTCGATTATACCCTGCACCAAAGTTCCTTCAACCTCATAAATGAAAGGAATTTCCTTGTATAATTTGCAATCCGCAACAAAATTTGCAACCACGGCGGGAAGTTCACCGTATTGAAACTGCTTGTGTATCTTGGTTCCTTCGGCACTTCCTCCCCTATCGCTTTGAAATGAGTGCGGTATAGGGCGTGAAGTATCCGCCGGGTTTAGAAATTTCGGTGTGATATAATCGGCGAAATGTTCTTCGGTCTGGGTCAAAGAGGTAACGGAACGTTTTGCCAAGACGTTAAAATCATCGTGAGTTTTGTCGAAATTCAACCCTAATTTTGCTTCGCAAAACGGACGTTCCCCCTGCGGTTCTTCATGGAAGATTTTTTGTTGGCTTTGTTGTTTTTCTTCATGCGAAATCGTCTCTTTTTGAGGCAAAATAGTGTTTGTTATGTTCGCGATAAACACTATATGTGGGTTTTGCGGACGAATTATGTCAAACATGTTTGCAACTTCAAACGGCGAAAACGGACGCCTCCACTTGGATTGTTTGGATTCGGTTTTGTCGTTTTCGGTCTCATGATATTTGGATACCGAACCGATTAAAAAGAGATGTTTTTCCGCACGAGTCAAGGCGACATAAAGAAGACGCATTTTTTCTTTGAGACGGGTTTCGTCGTCTTGCTTTTGCGATGCCTTTGTCACTATATTA
>JAIRSY010000020.1 GCA_031255215.1 Christensenellaceae bacterium
TTAAACAATTTATAAGTCATTTCGGGCGAATTTTCAATTTTATCTTTAACCAATAAAAGTTTCCCACGCTCCCTATAATAATTTAAGATTTCATCATTATTTGCCCTGAAATTTTGAAGTCTTCTCAATATCGTTTCTTCTTTATCATCTTCCCTTTGAAAAAGTTCACCTCCGCAAACCTTGCATTTTTCCGTTTTGTCCCATCTTTTATTATGAATTTCATTGCAATCTTTACAAATGAACCGCCCGCCCAACCGTTGTATCACGACCTCGTCTGTTACTTCTATCGCCAAGACATAATCAATTACAATTGCGAGGTCAAGTGCCTTTGCCTGTGCCAATGTTCGCGGAAAACCGTCCAAAATGATACCGTTTCGACAATCACTTTGTTTTATCCTATCCAATAATGCCGCAATGGTGATGTCGTCCGGCACCCAAAGCCCCTGACTTACAAATGATTCAATTTTACGTCCAAGCTCGGTCTTTTTTGCTATATTTTCACGAAAAATATCACCCGTCGAAACATGTTGAAGTCCATAATCCGCCGCAAGGAATCTTGCCAAGGTTCCCTTCCCCGAACCCGATGCCCCATTTAATACAATGTTCATAATTTATCTCCTTTTAACAAGTAACAAGTAAGGAAATTTTAGAGGATTTATGTCTTACCTTACTTCTTACTTGTCACTTATCTTCTGTAAATCATATCTACCCTTCTCGTCAACTTTAAGAAGTTTAACCTTAATTTCGTCACCGATTTTGACAACATCTTCAACCTTATTTACCCTTTCCTTAGAAAGTTTTGAAATATGGACAAGACCCTCTTTGCCCTTGAACTCTACAAACGCACCAAATTCCAAGATGCGGACAACCTTTCCGTCATAAACCGTGCCAACCTCGGGTTCAAAAACAATATCATCAATCACGGATTTCGCCTTATTTACCATATCAAAGTCCTGACCGCCGATGCGAACGGTGCCGTCGTCTTCTATGTCAATTTTTACGCCCGTTTCGTCTATAATCCTGTTGATTATTTTACCACCGGATCCGATCACATCTTTGATTTTATCCGGATTTATTTTGAATGAGATAATCTTCGGTGCATATTTGGACAACCGTTTCTCCGGCTCTTTAATCTCACCGTTCATAATCTTTAAAATCTTGTTACGACCCTCTTTCGCCTGTTCAAGAGCCTTCGCGATTATATCCTTGTCAATGCCGGCAATTTTTATATCCATTTGTATTGCCGTTATGCCCTTTTCCGTCCCCGCAACCTTGAAATCCATATCTCCCAAAAAATCTTCACACCCTTGAATATCACTTAAAATCGCCACCGCAGAACTATTTTTGTCCTTAATAAGTCCCATCGCGATGCCGGCAACCGATGCCTTAATGGGAACACCGGCGGACATAAGCGACATTGAACTTCCGCATACCGATGCCATTGAAGACGAACCGTTTGACGATAGGACCTCGCTTACCGTTCGTATTGCATACGGAAAATCATCCTCGCTTGGCAAAACCGGAAGCAACGCCCTTTCCGCCAAGGCACCGTGACCGATTTCACGCCGTCCGGGTGCACGCAATTGTCTCGCCTCACCCGTTGCATAGGGCGGCATGTTGTATTGGTGCATGTATCGTTTCTCCGTCTCCTCATCAATTCCGTCAAGTTTTTGTGCATCACCAAGCATTCCCAGGGTGCAGATATTCAAGACCTGGGTATTTCCGCGTGTAAAGACGGCGGAGCCGTGTGCCCTCGGCAAGATATTTTTTGCGACCCAAATTGGGCGTATATCTTTTGTTCCTCTTCCGTCAGGTCTCAAACCTTTCAACAGAATTTTACCCCTGACCACCTCTTTCTTAATTTTACTTATGATTTCCAAAATATCCGCCGCCTCATCTTCCCAAATTTCCGCGAAGTTATCCTCGCACATTTTTTCAATCTTATCTTCTTCAAGACGCCGTTTTTCCAAATCCGTTTCCAATTGTGCTTTTTCTATAAACAAGGTCGCGTAATTTCTTACTTTCTCTTCCAACTCTTCACTTGGAACGTGAAATGAGATATTGCGTTTGGTTTTCCCGATTTTCTTTTGAAGCATTGTCTGGAACTCACACTGCTTCTTTATCTCTTCGTGGGCGAAGACAATTGCGTCTACTATGTCTTTTTCTGTAACCTCTTTCGCACCCGCCTCAACCATTAAAATGGCATCTTTCGTTCCCGAAACCGTCAAATGGAGATCGCTTTTATCTTGCTCATCTTTGTTTCCATTGACCAAAAATTTACCGTTGACACGTGAAACGACAACGGACCCCGTCGGGCCGTTCCAAGGAATGTCACTTAATACCAAGGCTATTGAACTTGCAAGCATTCCAAGCGGTTCCGGGGCGGCATCAGGGTCAATAGACAGCGTAGTCACAACCATTGCGACATCATTATAGACCCCTTTTGTAAACAGAGGGCGAAGGGGGCGGTCAATTAACCTTGACGTCAAAATCGCCTTGTCGCCGCCGCGTCCCTCTTTCCTTGTAAACCCGCCGGGAATTTTCCCGACCGAATATAGTTTTTCCTGGAAATCAACTCCTAACGGAAAAAAATCCACGCCCGCCCTTGCCTTGTCACTCATCGTTACATTTGCCATTACGACCGTTTCTCCGCATGTCACCAAACAAGAGCCATGAGAAAGTCCGCAAAGTGCCCCGGTTTGAACGGTTACCTTTTTGCCGCCTATCTCGGTTTCAAAGACCTTATTCCCATCTAAACCCATAATATCCTCCTCCTTAATTTTACCCGCAAGCCATGACTTATTCAAACATTTTTGCGGCAACCCCCTTTATAAAACGGCCTCCCAGCCGCTCCATTTTCGCATTCGATTGCCTCTTACCTTATCCCCAAATTTTTCTTTAAGTTTCTAAACATTTCAAGGTCGGTTTTTTCCAAATAATTCAAAAGCCCTTTTCTTTTTCCAAGCATCAAGGACAAACCACGCCTGCTGTGTTTATCTTGTTTGTGAATTTTAAGATGCTCGGTTAAATGTGCTATTTCCTTTGACAAAATGGCAATTTGAACCTCCGTAGAGCCGGTATCTTTTTCATTCTTACCGAATTTCTTTACCAATTCATTTACTTCTTCTTTAATCATACTCAACATACTAACATTTTTTTTTATTCGTGTCAATGTAAAATTTTCTAATCCTTCTTATACTTTTTTACACCAAAAAATCCTTTAATTTTAACTTTTTCGGCGTATACGGTCTCAACTCTCCGCTCGCTATCCAATCCTCTATGTATGATATGAAACTTTCTATGTCTATATCTCCCTTTACCTTGAAGTCATACGGGTTATATCTCCACCACTTGATTTTAAGCAGTTTGTCTATGATATCCGGAGGGAATC
>JAIRSY010000005.1 GCA_031255215.1 Christensenellaceae bacterium
ACTTCTGGGCACCGTCCTACATAGAGGTCGAGAATAATGGCATATGGATGCTTGGCACCGCCGACCGGGAATGGACATCTGGTTGGACCGCCGCCATCGGCGACGTCATTGGGTCGACCCCTGATGGTAATAATACCTTCCCGTCCTATTCGTGGTTGCGGTCGCCGTGGGCGCTCACTGCGAACTACGCGTCGCGTGTGGCCAATGACGGGACTTTGAACTCGGTTGGGAACGTCGGCGACGCGTGTGTCGTGCGCCCTGCAGTTCATTTGAGTTATTCAGACCAACCGCCCATCAGTCCAAATCAACTTCAAGAAAAGGTGACTTATCACACAGGTGCAATGGATTTAATCGATAGCGTCATACAAAGTAACGTCAAATTGGTACATCGTATGAATACAGGAGAAAATATAGACACCTCCGCCCTAACATACTACTCCGTCCCTACGGTTGCCACTCGCTTAAATTCAATAACGGAAGACATGGAATTTACTTCCACAATCCCGACCGCGACATTTACAAGTTTAGAAGAAGCAACATCCGCAAATAGATACGTATATGTAAAAGTAAGTAACTACGTCGTCTACGAAGTCTATGAAGTTAAGATTATTATACTACCCGCGGACATATCATTTGTGTCGGTGCAACAGGAATAATATTCCTTCACCACATCCTTACGGCCTCGCTCTTGACCGCCCCATTGCCGTGCGTCTTTGTTGTCTGTGCCAACGCAGAACAATTCTTTATCGTCCAACCATGGTTGTCTGCGGCGACATAGACCTTGCCGCGGACTTCTTCCGTGTCCTTGCCTTGAATGTAATATTTAGTATCAACCTTTCGCATGACCGGTTATTTCTTTTTTATCTCATTCAATATTTTCTTATCTTCCTTTGATATTTTAGTGTTTTTCTTTCCAAAAATAGTCGACACCGTCTGCGGTTGATCAACGACCCTTGTGCCGCCCTCAACAAAAGCGGACTTTTCGGCCTTAATTTTCTTCGTATTTTCTTCCTTTGTTTTATCGTCACCGAAAAGGCGTTCAAACAAGACATCGGTAAGTTCATTCACGCCCAAATTGCCAATTTCTTTAATCAAATCCTCATTCTTCATATTTGCATGTTTAATAACCTTTTCACGGTATTCAATATGTTTTTTATAATCCTGTTCCGCGTCATTCAATTCCGCGTCAAAGGCACCCATGCCTTCTTTTACAATCCGGTCATGTTCGCGTGTATATTCGACCAACCATTCACTTCCCTTTATACCCGCCCAAAGGAGAGCCATAAAAGCGAGACCAATAAGCAGCCAAGCCCAATTTGGGAGTTCAAGAAACAAATTTATAAACATAATTCTTTTATACAATGAGAGAGAAAAAAAGGCAATCTTTATTTTTGAAAATAACATAATTCGAATGTTCTACATAACCGGGTACACCGGCGGTTTTATGCTTGATTTTGCAACGGTTTGTCTTTGTTGAAGCAAAGATAGAACGCCGGCACGATGAATAATGTCATAATCGTCGCATACGTCAATCCGCCGATGACGGCAAGTGCAAGTCCCATCATAAGTGAACCTCCCGTCCCGTCACCAAACGCCATTGGAAGGAATCCCAAAATTGTAGTGATTGCGGTCATTAAGATCGGGCGGATTCTCATTTTAGATGCAATTTTGACCGCATCATAAACCGATTTGCCCTCCGCACGGCCTTTATTGATGAAATCAATGATTAGAATTCCGTTATTGACAATTACCCCCATCAAAACCAATAAACCCACCATAGACGGAACGGACAACGGAAGATTGAAAAGCCAAAGTGCCGCGAACGCACCCGTAAATGCCAAGAAGACCGTAATTATAACAATGAACGGAGAAATCCAACTTTGAAACATAGCAACCATGACCAAATAAAGCAAAATGAAACCTATGCCGATTGCCAAACCCATTCCTGTGGAAGTATCCGCCATTTGTTGTGAAAAGTCAGATTCAACCACGTAAATCCCTTTGAAAATATCGTCCTTATGTTCATCGGCAAAATCCTCAATGACCTTGTCTACCTCTTCTTGAACCTTTGAAATTGTTTGACCGTGTTTAAGTTTAATTTCGATGGAACCGACAACATTTTTATTGCTGTGAAGGATTGTGGCGGCGGAAAAATCCGATGAAACCTTTTCAACACCTGTGACCGCACGCAATTTATTTAGTAAGTCATCATTTGTAAGTGCATCTTGGAGAGATTTATGCGGATCCGTTTCGACATTGGTTGCAAGGCTGACCGTAATTGATGTCGCGACCATTCCTTGGCTCATATCACTTCCGCCCGTCGATTCAATATCTTTTGCAAATGCGGTCAAATTTGCATCGGTCATCATGTCGCCGGTCAAATGTTCTTTTACCATTTGGGTGGCGTCTTCCGCCGCTTTACCCGTTGACTTTTTGTAATTATCCGGTAAAACGACCGAAACCGTTATGTTTTCTCCGCCGCCCGACAAGACGCTCATCGCACTTTGACCATTGTTATATGAGATCAAGATATCCGCATCTTCACCGTATTTATTTCTAAACAATTTATATAAACCTTCATTATCCATAAGTGCGGATACCTTCGTCATTTTATCCGCCGCCCCGCGGTTTATTGATATTGTCGTTGAAAATTCACCTTGGTCACTTGCCGGCAGAAGTTCAAAACCCTTGTCAATTGCCAAAAATATTGAACCAACGAAGAGAACAAATGATAGGGCGATTGCCCACCATTTATTTTTCATTACATAAGACAAAGTCTTATCATAGGCATTTGAAAGCCAATTCGGTTTTTTGTCCGCAACGGGCATTTTCGTTTCGACATTTTCTGTCTCTGCTTTTTTGACCTTTTTAACATTATCAAGTTTCAATGTTGCGACGATTGCGGGCAAGAAACCCACGGCAACCGCCAAGGATATTAACAACGCCCAAATGATGACCCAAATCATATCCATAAAGACCCGCATCATAAGACCTTCTACAAAAAACATTGGAAAGAAGACGCATATTGTCGTCAAGGTTCCCGCAAGAATCGAGCCGACAACCTGCGATGCTCCCTTTATTGCCGAATCTTTGATACTTGCACCGCCGGCACGTAAACGATAAATGTTTTCAAGGACGACAATTGAATTATCAACCACCATTCCAACGGCAAGGGCTAAACCTGCCATGGAAACAATGTTAAGCGTCATTCCCATAAAATACATCGCGACAAAGGTGCCGATGATAGATAGAGGAATTGAAATTGCAATTGCGAGAGTAAGTTTAACCCTCCTCAAAAATACAAATAAAATTAAAACCGCAAGGAGTCCGCCGATAACGAGGTCATTCAAAACGTTCCCGACGGATTGCTCTATGAAATCCCCCTGCGAATACGGAATATTATAGGTGAATCCGCCGTAATCCTCCTTGATTTTATCAAGTGCCGCCTTAATGTTGCCAACAACGTCGGTTGTAATTGCATCGCTTGACTTGGTTATTTGAAATGTATAAGAGGTTTCGCCGTTGAATCTGCTGTAAGAAGCATTGACAAGGGTTTTATCCAAATCACCGTATACGGGGGAAACCTGGGCAACCCCATTTGTTCTTTTTAGGGCGGGAACAAACGTATTTTGAAACCACGACAACTTCTCCGCGTCCGTATCACCATTTGTAAAAGTTGTTGATATGGTCATAACCGGCATCATAGACGGGTCAAGTTTTTGTATCTGTGGATTGGTAAACTTAACTCCGTTCACTTCAAAATCAAGTGTTTGAATCGAAGAAAATATTGAGTATTGGTCGACCTCCGCCCCATCATTAAATTCAATTATTACCAAAGACATTTGTGCCGAGGACGAACTTTCAATATTCTTAATCCCCGTAACGGATAAAAGTGCCTGTTCCATTTTAATAGTAAGTTTTTCCACGTCCTGCGGCGTCAATGCCTGTATCTCTTGAATCTTTTGCATATAAGATTGCATTTTTGCCTGGTAGTCCGGGTCATCTGGACTTGGGGCGGCGGGAACATCAACGGCGGTTGCAACAATTGCATAGGGGATATTCATATTGGGATAAAGCTCGGTGTGCATGGTTGAAAGGGAGAAGACTCCCAAAATCAAAATGATAAGCATAAAGACGGCGACCGTATAGGGGCTGTGCACACCGACCTTCGCAAACCAATTTTCCTTTATGTTTTCTTCCAAATTCTTCTTTTGCCCGATATTGACCGTGCCTTTATCCAAATCCTTATTTTTCATCATCTCATTACCTCCATCTTCCTTATTATCTTTAATAAGTATTCAATTTCTTCTCTATTAAGCGGCGACAAAATCCTTTCATAAATGCCGCGGTTTGCAAGCTCCAATTCCTTCGCGTTTTTCTTCCCGATATCGGTTAAAACGATCAAGTTTTCCCTTCGGTCATTCTTATTGACAAAACGTTTTATAAGTTTCTTTTTCTCCATACCGTCAATAAGTCTTGAAACGATACAAGGATGCACCTTGAATAACTCGACAATCTCATTTTGTGCAAATTCTTTTTGATAAGAAAGAAGCCATATCAAAACGTTGGCACACGGTAAAGAGAGATTCAATTTATCCGCGGTTTTCTTGAACTCACGCAAGAAAAACTTTGCAACCGTTGGACAAAATTCAATAAACTCTTGCAAATAGCAATTATTGCTCATAGCAGCCATCATAATATATTATATATGCGGTGTCAACAATAAATTGTAAATAATATAAGCGATTGGGGGCGTCAACACATTCCTATTGCGGTTTTCAAAAGACTATGCTATACTTATTTCAAAATAACATGACTATTGTCAACGGTTAAAGAGAAAAGGAGTAAATTTATGAAAAACATAAAAGATGACCTGCATAACGACAAGGAACAATCGGTCGATGCATGTGCAAAATGTCCGGACAAATTGGGTAGATTTTCGGGTGTTGGAAAGGCTGACAAATGCAATAAACAAGAATGTCCAAAACTTATTGAGATAGACAGAAGAAATACCATACAAAACGGCGGAAACGACGAAACCATGTATGGAATAGATTGGGAATAGATTGATTTTTTTTAATATCAATACTTTTTCCTTGTTACTTACGGCTTATTATGTTATATTGTTTAGCGTATGCAACCGTAGCTTAACTGGATAGAGCACTCGGCTACGAACCGGGCGGTTGGGGATTCGAATTCCTCCGGTTGCACCAAACACGATTTCCGGTAATCAATACATTAAGTTGTTTTTAAGAAATGTATCCTTCCGCTTGTTCGGCTATTGACGCCATCATTTTGACCGCCTCAACCGGCCAACTCCCGATTGCGGTTTCGCCCGAAAACATGACCGCACTTGCACCGTCAACAACGGCATTGAAGACGTCCAACACTTCCGCCCTTGTCGGGCGGGCATTATTTATCATTGAATCCATCATTTCGGTTGCGACGATAGAAAATTTGTTGTGTTTTTTAGCCGCCGCCAAAATCTTCTTCTGGAAAATCGGCAATTTAGATAGCGGTTCATTAGTTCCAAGACCGCCGCGTGCGACCATGACGCCGTCCGCTTCTTTCAAAATTTCGTCTATATTGGCAACGCCTTTTCCGGTTTCAATTTTAGCGATAATTTTAATTTTAGGGCCTACAATTTTGCGGACGGCACGGACATCGTCCGCAGAATTAACGAAACTTGCACCTATCATATCAACGTTTTGTTCTACCCCAAATTTCAGGTCAATTATATCCGCCTCACGCATAAACGGAAGTCCAACATCGACACCGGTCACCGCGACCGCCTTATTGTCGGATAATTTCCCGCCGTTTATGACTTCACTCTCTATCACGGAATCATGAACATTTGTAATTTTGCATTGCATAAAGCCGTCACCCAAAAAAATCATGTCGCCGACCTTTACATATTTTGTAAGTCCATCATGTGTAACGGAAACACCGTTTTCGTCGCCGACCCTATCTTCGGTATAGAAATTAAACTTCTGCCCTTTATTCAAGACAACCTTTCCGTCTTTGAACCGTTTGATACGGACATCGGGACCTTTTGTATCCAACATAATCGGCAAATCAATCCCCCGTTCCTCACGTATCTTTTTGAATTTGTCAAATTTAGCCTTATGCTCTTCATGGGAACCGTGACTGAAATTGCAGCGTGCAACCCCCATTCCGGCGTCAATCAATTTATTCAAGACCTCCTCCGTTTCCGTTGCAGGTCCGATTGTGCATATAATTTTTGTTTTCATGAGCGTGATTATAACTCATATAAAACAATATTGCAAAGCATTTTTTTAACGTTTGGTTTTCTTTACCTTTTTTTGAAACCTGCACACTTCGTTTCTTTGGTATTTGCCAAGACACCTTGTTCTTCAAACGTCATATGGGGAACACATTATGATATCTTTTCTTCTTTGATGATACCTTTTTTTACAAGTCAAATCTTTGCGGACAATTTTGCCCAATCTACGACATTCCAAAAGTCCTCCAAATATTTATCCCGTTCATTTTTATGTTTTAGATAATATGCATGTTCCCAAACGTCAATAGCCAGGAGAGGGGTCAAACCGTCCGGCAAGGTTGTCGTTTGGTCCTTTGTTGTCACAACGTCCAACCTTCCGTCCTTACTTTTGACAAGCCATGCATAGCCGGAACCAAAGACGGACATTGCCGCGGCGGAAACCTGCCTTTTCATTTCATTCATTCCGCCGAAATTCTTTGATGCGGCGGCAAGAAGTGCCTGCGAAATTCCAATTACGATATTGCCCGTAAACGGACGCAATTCATCAAAATAGAAGAAATGATTGAAGACTCCGCCCGCGTTCCTTAATATTGCCGTCCGGACATTATTATCTAAAAACGCATTTTCATCTATTGAAACGTAGTTAATAAGTTGTTCAAGCGTTTGTCCCATAAATTGGGGGTTTGCCTCCACCGCTGCATTCAAATTTGCGATATAGTTTCCAAGATGTTTTTCATAATGGACCTTCATTGTCGCGGTATCAATAAAGGGTTCCAACCCCGAAAACCCATAATTTAACGGCACGGCCGTCCACGGGTAAACCATATTTTTCCAATTATCCATTTATAAAATCTCCTTTTCTAAAATCCTAACAAGCCATTGAATTTGGACACAATATGTATCTTAATATTCGGCGGCTTTAATTTTTGTGAAAGTTTATAATCAAGAAAAAAAATGAATTGCCCTTTCATTATAATCCAACGATAGAATTGCGTCGCAACGTTGAAACTAACGATAATGGGGTCGGAAGGTCTATACGGTGCATCGGTTTTAAGATTGTCATATAAAGGATTAACCCTCTTTCTTTTGTCTTCATCTTTTTTGCCAAGCATGAGAATAAAATATTTTCACTTCACCGTCTTGTATAGTTTCATAAGGAATATTATTTTCTTTCGCATATTTTATTCGCTTTTCAATAACGTCGCCTATATTTTGTGATTTATAGTGCGGCAACCAACAATTATGGAAATAACCAACTCCGCTCAATATTAAATTTTTATCATCATTATAAGGATTAAAATTTATTTCCTTATTTTTATCTATTGTTGATAAAGACAAATTTTCGCTTAATACGCAAATACCTGCCGAATAACCTATATAGAGATATTTTTGATTATGCCATAAATTCAACAATATCTTATCAAAACCACTCAATGCGAATGCACGTCTTAAAACGAGCGTTGTTCCACCAATAACATAAAAGCCGTTAAAATTTTGAATACAACTCCATAGATCGTCAGTCCGACCGAAATAATTTTTCAAATCCAACAAAGTTACTTTATATCCCAAACTTTCAAGTTCTTTCATATCGTCTTTAATAACTTGTGCCGTTTTTTCTTTATCGGTTTTGCCGTCTCTGGCATTTGCAATAAAGAGAATTTTATTTCCGCCAATTTCTTTTATAAAACTTTTTAATTCTTCCGTTCGGCGGCCTAATTTATGTGATGATAAATACAAAATCATTTTTCGTCGCTCCTTTCATTTTTTTACTCCTTTTTTTTAACATATTTTTGTATTTTTGCAAATGCAAGGTGAACGTTGAAGCTAACGATAATGGGGTCGGGATGCCTATACGGTGCATCGGTTTTAAGATTGTCATATAAAGGATTAACCCTCTTTCTTTTGTATTACTCCATTTTCATCTTTGAAATAGACACGTTTCCTATTAATTTCAAGTTTCTTCGTTATTTCGGTAGTTGCATCAAAGCCCAACCGAGTAAATAATCCAACGGCA
>JAIRSY010000010.1 GCA_031255215.1 Christensenellaceae bacterium
CTATTTTAGCGACAGCGTTACCGTTTCGCAAAGTGAGCGTAAGCGAACGCCGCGTCCCTTTCTTTATTTACGCGAACCGGAGCCGCGGAGCGGCGAGGGTCGGCGGCAGCCAGAAGCGGAGCCGCGGAGCGGCGAGGGTCGGCGGCAGCCAGAAGCGGCGGAGTGGGGGGCAAGGTGTTTCGTCAGTTTGTAAACGGAATTATGGATTTAATTCTTGTTTTTTCTTCGCTCAATTTCACTTTCCAAAGCGTAACCGATGGCATCTATTTCGTTCTTGTTCTTCAAACCGCTTTTTTCCCGGGCCAATTTAGACAGTTCGATAAAACCACCGCCCCTGCCATTTACCATTCTTACTTCCACAACTTGGTTCTTGTTAGGGTCAACGACGTTAAGGGCGACATCTTTGGCAATGTTTTCCTGCTCTGTGACCAATTTTAATTGATTCTCTTCCGGTTCTTTTTCTGCTTCCGGATTTGAGTAGATAACCTCGGCGGTGTCATAAACCTGTCCTGCCTTCATAATCTCAAAAGAAACAAAGTTGTCATTTTGAACGTATGCCTCATAATTCATCGTAGCATTTAACTTTGCACGGATATAATAGACACCGGAATCCAAGGGTTGATTAACGAAGACGTTATTATTAAACTTACTAAACGTAGAATATTCGTAAGTAATCAAAGCATTTTCATGAACGATTCCATTTAAGGACACAGGTTTAACGATGCCGCTATACTGCCATTTAAGGTCGCCGTTATTTATTGTTGCGGTAACATTTTCCTGCTGACCCTTTGTAATTGTAAACGCCTGATATTCACCTTTTTGAACGTAATGTCTATAACTTTCGCTTTCCGTCAATTTAACACGGATATAATATGTGCCGACATTAGTTGGTTGAGCCGAAGAAACATTATTTGCGAAATCGCTTGACGGACAATACTCGAAGATAGGTATTGCACCCTCGGCAATATTACCGACGACGGACACAGTTTTAGGCTTACCGTTAAACCGCCAACTTTTTTGACCGTCGTTAATCTTTGCATAGATATCTTTTTGTATACTCTTTTCAATTGTAAAACTCATGAAATTATTGGGTTGCAAATACTCATTATAATTTTTTGTAGGGGACAATTTCAGGCGGACATAATACGTGCCCACACCGGTTGGCTGTTCCGTCATTATATTACTTGTAAACATAGGGGTAGTAGAATACTCATAGATTATATCCGGATTTTCAAGTGCATTGCCGCTTGCCCCCACAGGTTTAATTTCACCGTCAAAGTCCCATTTGTCGTTCCTATTGTTTATGACGGCGATTACGTTGTGTTGATTTTTCTTTACAATTTCAAAGGAGGCAAAATTCCTCATTTGAAGATATTCGGCATAGTTCGTGGTCGGGGAAAGACGCACTCTTACATAGTATTTACCGACGTCGGTTGGCTGCTCACTTAATACGGTGCCCTCTTTGAAGGTTGGTGAAGTTGAATACTCAAACTCTGCACTTGCACCCTCATTGACGATACCCCTTGTCTTCACGACCTTTTTTGTTCCGTCAAATTCCCATGTTGACTTTCCGCCGTTTATCATTGCCACGACGACATCACTTGGCATATCGTCAATAGCATCGCCGTTTTCATCGGTTATTATTTGCATAGGCACGTCGCTTTGCTCAATTTCTTTTAATACCTCATGAGGTATATCACCGAATTCCACAAATTTAATCTCATCTTTTTGAGGTTTATACCTTTTGCCGCGTTTTTCCGCATCTTCCATTTTTTCATCGATTGCGTTATTTAACTTCAATATTTCCATTCGTGTAAGGAAGATAAAGTCCTTTCCGTATTTAGATAGATCATCAAACAGCCTACGTCTATATTTATTTTTTTGACGCTTCATGCCCCCTATAACAATTGAAAATAAAATTTGAATTACGGGTAAAATTGCGGCGATAAAGAGTGCATCCATCACCCCTCTTTCGGCATTTGCCAAATAAATCATAACGGAGTAGGCAACCGACAATACAAACCAAAACGGGCTAAGTGGCCAAATACGTCTTGCGTTGACCTCGTAGTCGTATTCACTTTCTCTCATTACATCCGGAACGCCCTTGTCGATTACAATCGGCGGAGCCGCATTTGGATTTGCCCTTGATAGGGTCATAAATTCTTCAAACAAGGCTTGGCTTTCTTCCGCCCTGTTGCTTTCCTGCACAAACTTCGCTTTCTGCCAAATCTTTGCAACACCTTTAAGATATTCTGCGTCTCTAAATCTTTCTTTATCAATACGGACAAACACCCTTGATGCCCAAATAAATATAAAAAATAGGAAGACGCCCAAACCAATCATCATATTTACGGGCTGGTTAAAATACTGGTAATAATCCTCAATATTAAAACTCAAAAGTAAAACTTTATCCATTTTTCCCCCAACGGTGAATTTACCTATTCAATATATAACATTTACAAAACAACATTGCAACTAAAAAAAAATAAGCATATAAAAACCGCGTTTGTCGGTATTATTTGTCCAAACCGACCGATTTTATTTGTTTTACTTTCATGATGCGAATCTGCTGCCCACGTTGGTCTTCGTCAAGTTTCATTGTGATGTATTTTATAGTTTCTTTCGTATTTGGTATCATTAAATATTGAAGTGAATTTATGCGGCGTCTTGTCTTTTCAATTTCATCCGCAAGCATGTCGCAAGTTTTTTCAATATTGGCAAGTTCAACCAAGATATCGGTAAGATTGAGAAGTGATTGTATTGAACGGTCAAATTCGATTGGTGTTGATAGAAAATTGTTTTTCAAGGGCTGCTTTTCTATCGTGCAAATGACTTCCGGAACGGTTAAACCCATAATATTTTTTGTCTTTGTAATAAGATTATACTTGACGGCGGCGGAATTTTGAACGGCGGTCATAACCTGCTCATCACTTAATTTACACCGTGCAATCATAAATAATGAAAGGGCGGCATTAAGTTCTTTTTCCACCTTGTTTCGCAGGATTTTGTTTTGTTTTATTAAAGACATAAATGTTCTTATCATTTCGTCACATTTATCTTTCAAAAGTTTGTGACCGCGTAAGGCGGTTTTCAGGCGTCCGGATTGGCGTGCACGTTCAATTCTTGTAGGGTTCACATTATACTTAGCCATTGCCGTCATCCTCATCATCGGTTTTATCGTAATATTTTTCAATAAATGACGGTTGAATACGCGTAAGTTCTTCTTTTGGAAGGTTGCGGAGAAGTTTCCAACCCAAATTGAGTGTGTCCTCGATTGTTCGGTTTGTTTCAAATCCCTGATTGACAAATTCCTTTTCAAACTGGTCTGTAAATTTTATATAAAGCCGGTCGGTTGGAGAAAGTGCGGATTCGCCCAAAATTTGTGCAAGTTCCCGGGAATCTTTACCTTTTGCGTAACATGCGAAAAGTTGATTAAGGAGGTTGGAATGGTCCTCGCGGGTTTTACCCTTACCGATACCCTTATCTTTTAATCTTGACAAGGAAGGTAAGACGTCGATTGGCGGCGTTATTCCGCGTTTTGCCAAATCTCTTGAAATGATTATTTGTCCTTCGGTTATATAGCCGGTTAAATCCGGAATCGGGTGCGTTTTATCATCTTCGGGCATTGTAAGAATAGGAATTTGGGTAATAGAGCCTGTTTTATTCTTGATACAGCCGGCACGTTCATAGATTGATGCCAAATCGGTATAAAGGTAACCGGGGTATCCGCGGCGGCCGGGAATTTCTTTCCTTGCGGCGGAAACCTCCCGCAACGCCTCGGCATAATTCGTAATATCGGTCATTATTACAAGGACATGATAACCCAAAGTAAAGGCAAGGTATTCGGCGGCGGTAAGTGCCGTTCGCGGCGTTGCAATTCGTTCAAGCGACGGATCGTTTGCAAGGTTGATAAACATGACGGACCGTGACAAGGCACCGGATTCTTCAAAACTTCTTGTGAAAAACTCCGCCTCATCAAATGTTATTCCGATTGCGGCAAAGACGATTGCAAACTTGGATTCGTGTGACGGCACGGAGGCCTGTCTTGCGATTTGACTTGCAAGTTCGGCATGCGGCATTCCCGACATAGAAAAGATAGGCAATTTTTGTCCACGGACCAAAGTATTGAGTGCGTCAATAGTGGAAATCCCCGTTTGAATAAATTCATTTGGGTATGCCCTTGCCGTTGGGTTTATCGGCGTTGTGTTTACGTTTACTCTCTTGTCGGCGATTATCGGTGCGGCCTTGTCTTTTG
The DNA here is from genome assembly GCA_031255215.1 of Christensenellaceae bacterium. Taxonomy (GTDB): domain Bacteria; phylum Bacillota; class Clostridia; order Christensenellales; family UBA1242; genus RGIG8050. Next base: position 4,256 of record JAIRSY010000010.1, read on the forward strand.
GTTTTCCAAGTCCGTCGAAGACGCGTCCCAAAATGTCGGGGGAAACCGCCAATTGCAAACCATGACCGGTGAATTTTGCCGATGCCTTTGATATTTTTAGACCTTGTGAGCTTGTCCACATTTGAAGAACGGCATTATCACCGTCAATTTCCAAAACCTTCCCGAAACGAACATTCCCGTCGGGTTCTTTGACCTCAACTAATTCGTCATAAGAGACCCCGCGGACATTGGTTACGACAAGGAGGGGACCGACGGCACTTTTTATCGTTTTATATTGTTTTTTAATAACTTCATTCATGTGATACCCCCGACATTTGTTTGATTTTCAAAATCAAATCGTCAATCTTGCCGATGTTGTCTTCCTTCAAGTATTTCATTTGTGAGATTTCGTATTTGATGCTCGGCAAAATTGTATTTTGAAACGGCACATTTCTTTTGATTAAATCTTTTGACACAAAGTAATGAGTAATGATTGCATTGAGCATTTTGAATTGTTTTTGAGGGGAAGTAAACGTATCAATTTCATTAAACGCAAACTGCATCAAATAATCTTCCTTAATTGAATTTGCGGCGGACAGAATAAGTTTATCCGCATCGCTTAGCGAATCTTCACCGACCAACCGGACAATTTCCTCTAAATTTGATGCGACTTGAAGGACTTTCATCGCTTCCTTTCGCAAATCTGCCCATGCTCCGTTCAAATTATTTTTATACCATTCATCGGTTTTATCCGCATATAAAGAATATGAAATAAGCCAATCAATTGCCGGAAAATGGCGGCGGTAAGCGAGGGAGGCGGAAAGACCCCAGAAAACCTTTACAATGCGAAGGGTTGCCTGCGACACCGGTTCGCTTAAATCACCGCCGGGAGGCGAAACCGCACCGATTGCGGTTATTGAGCCGGTTCTTTTTTCGGATCCAAGGACGGCGACCCGTCCGGCACGCTCGTAAAATTCACTCACACGGCTTGACAAATACGCGGGATAACCCTCTTCGGCGGGAATCTCCTCTAACCGTCCGCTCATTTCCCGCAAGGCTTCCGCCCATCTGGAAGTCGAATCCGCCATAATTGCGACATCGTATCCCATATCGCGGAAATATTCGGCAATCGTTATTCCCGTATAAATTGATGCTTCCCTTGCCGCAACGGGCATATCACTTGTATTTGCAATCAAAATTGTGCGTTGCATAAGCGGTTTTTTTGTCCGCATATCGATAAGTTTAGGAAATTCATTAAGAACGTCGGTCATTTCGTTGCCGCGTTCTCCGCAGCCAATATAGACGATAACCTGTGCGTCCGCCCACTTGGCAATTTGATGCTGCACTACGGTTTTGCCGGAACCGAATGGACCGGGTATGGCACCGACGCCGCCTTTTGCGATTGGAAAAAGCGTATCGATTACTCTTTGCCCCGTTATAAGGGGGATATTGGTTGAAAGTTTCATTTTATATGGTCTTCCCTTACGGACCGGCCACTTCACAAGCATGCAAACGGGGTTACCGTCAATTTCGGCGATTGTTTCGGCGATTGTAAACGCCCCGGACTTTATCCCCGTTATTTTGCCTGAAAAAGTTGAAAGTATCTTGTGGGTTATTACTTCGGTTTCCTTGACCTCACCCAAAATATCGCCGATTGCAACAAGGTCGCCGTTTTTTTTCAGTGCCTTAAAGTCCCATTTTTTATTTCGGTCAAGAGACGGAATTGAAATTCCGCGTGAAATTCGGTCGCCGGAAATTTTATTGATTATTTCCAAAGGTCGGCCTATTCCGTCAAAAATCCCGGACATAATACCCGGTGCCAATTCCATAGAAAGCGGAGCACCGGTTGTCACCACGGGTTCACCGGCCCGAAGACCTCCCGTTTCTTCATAAACTTGTATTGAGGCACGGTCATCACGAAGTTCAATTATTTCACCGATAAGTTTTTCCCTGCCGACATGGACAACGTCAAACATTTTAGCGTTTGCCATATTTCGAGCGATGATAAGCGGTCCGCTTATCTTTACAATTTCCCCCGCATTTTCCATTAAACGTTTTCTCCCTGATTATACATTCATAAGAAATATACCACAAGGTTACAACCCGAGCAAAGCGATTTAATTGTCTTCACCGTCTTTGGGTTTGATATTTATCCTTGCAAAGACATAAATAGTGTGTTATAAATCGTTGAATGAGGAGGATTGGAAGGGAATGTATGGAGAAAACGGTTTAACACCGGAAGAAATTGAAGCAATTCAGGGTGGATGTGTGCCAGAGGGTTTGAAAGGCGAACCAAAAATTAAATTTAAATTTAAAAAAGGCTTATCATGGGAGCCACATGAAGACGGTTTAACACCGGAAGAAATTAAAGCAATTCAGGGTGGATGTGTGCCAGAGGAAATGAAACAAACAGAAAAGAAATTGCAGATAGGTTACAACCCCGACGGCGGCAAAAAGGCCAAGGCGATACCGACCGAAAAGTCCGCTTGTAAAGAGGTCCCCGCATTGATTGACCAAGACAAAGGCACAGGGATATAATTCAAAAGCCGAACATGTCCTTTTTCTCTTCTGCTCTTATATTCCTTATTACGATATCATTGCGTCGTCTCATGTCGTAATATATTGCCGCCTCATCAAAGTATTTTCCCGCAACATATTCCTCGGACACAGGGAGTAACCGAACGGCACCGCGTCTTATACATTCATGGAAATATGTTACATTACTTCGAAGCGGATGATATCCAAAGCAGTAGACGAAGATATTTCCCGGTTTCAAATCCAACAATTCATTCGGCGGCAGAAGCGGCCGGCTTACGGAGCTGTAACTTCGGCTTTTGCTTCCGCCGTCACTGTCCTCCTTTGCCGCCTTACCGGTATTTTTCGAAATGCTTTCGCTCTCCGTTGTAATTTCCATTTCGCCGAGGAGGTCGCTAAACATCTTTCTTGTATCCATATCATTTACACCGATAAAGATTTGAGTATTGCAGTTATTTCTTATGGTGATTGCCGCCTGCTCCCCATAGACCGCATCAAGTTGTTTGTAATCCTGTAAAACGAGTGTTAAAAAGACACGGCGTGAACGTGAGACCGTAATAATTGTTGAAAAGTCATTTAATTTAGGCATATTGCCGAACTCGTCAAGGATAAAATAAGTTGGCCACGGCAGCTTGCCGCCGGCATCATTTGCCAAATTTACAAGTGATTTATAGAGTTGACCGACGCATAGCGTAGCCAAAGTGTGACGAATTTTGATTTGGTCGGGAATGATCAAGAAGAACGCGGTTGGTTTCTTCACGAAGTTATCAAATGTTACTTCCGTTCCGCTTGTAATATAACAAATTCCCTTGTCCGCAAACATGGAAAGTTTTTGGGTCGCAACACCGAAGAAGTTTTTCATCGTATTTTCCGCATTTGTGGTAACCGTTTGTGCCAAGGTCGCCGCCGGCGACAACTTATCGCGTCCCTCAAAGTAATTCTTAATCGTCTTAAACACCGCCTGCGGGTCATTGTCACGTAAGGAGAGCATTTTATAAATATTATAAAAGTTAAACTTTTCGCGGGTCATACCGAGCATTGGGTTGAGAGAGTCCTCCAACATTGCAAGTGCGATACCCTGTATTAAATCCCTTGCACCCTGCTCCCATGATGGGTCACGGTCATTTTCAATCGGGCAAATCGCGGCACAAATATCCTTTATATCGGCCTCGGAGTCACTTAGCAACTTCTGTCTAAATGTTCGCATTTCATTTTCCGCCATTTCAAACGTCGGGAATGCAATCTTATTAAATTCAAACCATTCCGACGGATATGTTGAAACGATCAAGCGAAGTTTAAGCGACCTCGGGTCTTCGTCTGCATGACGAATAATTTCTTTGTGAATATTTTGAGCACGTTGAAACATGTTCCATGCGTTCTCAAACGGATTCCACCGCGATGACTTCGTCGGGTCACTTAAATTGAAAACCTGAACATCATAGCCTTGTCCGCGAAGTGTTGCCGCCATATGGTAGTAGATTTCCCCCTTGGGGTCGGTAATTATCATATTCGGTTTTTCCCCGGAATTTCCAAGGGTATAAACATAGGGCAAGACATACCCTTGTGTTTTACCCGAACCCGTAGTCCCAAGGACAATTGTATGATAATCTTTTTTGACCATATTTACATTTACGTCACTGTTTTGTGCTTCAAACCGCACAAGTGCACCGGTTTTTTGCATCTCTTTGATTTGGGATAACCTTGTAAAGTAATGAACGGTGTCTCTCTCCTTCGGTGTCATCCAACGGTTCGAATAAAATTGTTTTCCGTCACCGCCGCCCTTTTTCCGTCCGTCACCGACATCAAGGAATTTATTAAGGAAGAGACATAAAACCAATAACGGGACACATATTAAGAGGCCGGAGAAGAACGGACTTGCAATTGCGTTTGAAATGTCGAACAACCCGCTTGCCGTGTCACTGAAAGAATTTATTCCAACGACAAGGACAAGGAAAAGACCGATAAAACCTCCCAAAATGATAAAAAGATACATGCCGACCTTTTCACCAAAACTTTTATCTTCAAACATATTTTACATTTTAATTCTTAATTAAATTTTCCGCAAGCGAAATTGCGGTCTTGATTTTATTTTTCGGTGCATCTATCCGCATGACGTTTTCCGTTTCGCTCTTTCTTATAATGATGCCGTCTTTTACATACTTCGGGAAATCCTTATCACATACAATATCCCGGTGGACCATAGGCATAAGCGGAATTTTTGTATCCAAAATATTGGGATTTTCCTTTAACATTGTCAAAACCTTCAACGCGGTAATAAGACCGTCATTAGACTTCCAAACATCAAAGAACGTAGTATGTCCGGAGCTTTCGGCACCGAAGTCCAAACCCAACTCTTTCATTTTACCCGCAACGAAGCCGTCGCCGACCTCCGTCCGGATAATTTCACATCCACGTTCATTCAACCAATTTTCGACACCGACATTGAAGACGATTGTCGCGACGATTTTCTTTCGGTTTCCCGCAAGCAGGGCGATCAATTTGTCCTGATGAAATACTTTACCTTTATAACACATAACGCATCTGTCCGCGTCACCGTCGAAAGAGAAACCGATTGCATTTTTATGTTTTTTTAATTCCTTAACCGCACCGCTTGGGTAAACCGCCCCGCACTTATCATTTATATTGAACCCGTTCGGCGAATTGTTGATAATTTTATACGGCAGTTTCAACGCGTCAAAAACCGCGGCGGCACTTCCGGCACCGGAACCATTGGCACAATCCAATATGACAAAGAAATCATCAAACCCGCGAAGATGTTCAAATTTTGAGGCTAAATGCTTCTGCCAATTCGTAAGTCCGCCCTTCGTGTTTTCCGCCGATTCGCTCCTTTTTTCATCTTGAAAAGTCAATCCGGTTTTTTCCGCACCTTGACGGTTAAAACTTTTTACAATTTCATCGTCCAATTCTTGTATTGCATTCGGTTCCAATTTATCACCGTTCCCGTCAAAAATCTTAATTCCATTGTAACGGTAATCGTTGTGGCTCGCGGTTATCATAATGCCGAAATCCGCATTATTATCCGCCGCAATAAAAGACATTTCGCAAGTGGAGACAAGGCCGAAATCCTTAATGTTTTTTATTTCCTGTTTGAAAATATCAACGATAAATTCGCCGCTTGCACGCGTGTCCCTACCTATCACGACCTTTTTGTCCTTGAAAAGGCGTGCAACCGCCCGACATAGACGCGGTGTTAATTTGCGTCCAAAAACTCCTCTGATTCCGTCCCTACAAAAATATTCCATTTTTTTATCTCCTTTCTAAATAAATTTTCGCTCTAAAAAGCGGAGGGATACATTATGAATTATATGATAAACAATAAATAAACTTCAACGCAATCAAAATTTTTACAGAATCCCCCATTAAGTAAAAAGTAAGGATTATTAAATTTGGTTTTCAAGTTAAATGACGTTACAGAACAAGAAGTCCAAATTTTCCTTTTTCAAATGTTTTCGCCCTGCTTGCTTCCTATCGCTTTCTTTATGTTGTCTTCTATCTTTTTTAATCCGTAATTTGAATTTGAAATGCCGTCAGGAATCGGCATTATTATGGGGAACGGAAAAGATGCACGCCGTGCAAGGTAGTCTTTGACCTTTTCCGCGGCGGTATTTGTTATCAAGATTATCTTATAATTTTCAAGTTCATTTATCTTTGTCACGTCAAAATAAACGTCATAACCGATTCCCAAAAACGGAAGTATTATATCTTTTTCCCCGATAACGGCAATTTCACTCCTTTGTCTTTCATTCAAAATCTTCATACAAACCCCCAATATTTTCCCTTATTTTGGTGTTGGATAAACCAAACTTCTTCCCCGTTAGAATCGTCTTGACGACTTGAAATTCCTTATGTTTCATAACAATCCACCATAGGAGGGGGTTGGACCTTGGCTGCGGCAAAATTGCCAATTTGCCGTTGCGAATTTCGGCGACGCGGTCAAGGACAGCATCCTTTTCATTTTCAACATTGATATTAAAGAAGGAATTTATTTGCCTTGCGATTTCGCCGTTCGTTGACAAACTTTCAAACGTTTTTAATGTCTTCTGTCTTTCGGCGGTAATTATTTGGTCGTCATCCTGCGGTGTTACATCATAACCCAAAATTTTAAGTTGTTCCAAACATGAAAGATAATCCTCGGCGGACATTAACGCCCTTATTTTTTCTTTGGTTAAGAGGTATTTCCATATTTGCATTTCAATATATGCGTCGGCATAGAGAGCACTTTTATTCATATAAAATTTGTGCAACCTCCCTGTCAATTTCTTCTCTTAAATCCGCAATTAAAGTTCGCATTGATATATCGTAATCATAATCGCGTGCCGGTTTGTATTTGTCTTGAAGTTTTTTAACTATTTCTTTTACCTGGTTTGAATTTTGGACTTCAAGATAGACTTCGGTTAAAACCTGCTGCTTCGCGTTTATATTATTTCTAATGTTTTCGACTTGCCCCGCCAATTTCCTTTGTTCCCGAAGAACCTTGACTTGTCTTCTTATATCTTCAAAACTTTCCCTTTTCCTTTTTTCGTTTTCTTCTCTTGCAATTTGTATTTTTTCTTCCGCATTTTTACCGGCGGACATTATAAGTCTGCGGACTTCTTTTTGGGCATCGCTTATAATTTTTTTCGCCAAGGGGCTCCTCGCCCCATTACGTTCGTTTTGTTCATTTCCTTTTGTCATAATCAGGCACCCGCCGCGACATTATAAATTTCATCAATGATTGAGGGACCGGTCGGTTCAATTAAAAGAACCGTAAGGATTGAAACAATCAAACCAAACAACGCAAACAATTCGGGAACGACCGCCATTGTAAGTGCACGGCCAAGCATTTCCTCCCTCTTGCCTATCATAATTACTCCGGATGCACAAACTTTGCCCTGTGCAAGTCCGGAAAAAAGACCGGCAATGCCGACCGCTAAACATGCCCCCATCACCATACCGCCTTCAATCGGGGTATAAGTTGCCGTATTGGTAAGGACAACCTTTGTAAGAACCAAAAAGCCGACAACAAAACCATAGAGTGCCTGCGACGCGGGAACAAGCTGCAAAACAAGGGTCTTGTTATACTTTTCGGGGTATTCCGTGATTACTCCGCACGACGCCTGCTGCACAAACGAAACACCGAAGGCGGAACCGGCACCCGCCAACGCAACGGCAAGTGCCGCCCCTATCAATGCCAATGTATTTCCATCCATATTTTTTCCTCCTTTTTTTTAATACTTCCGCCCAAAAACACCTTTGCCCTTCACGTCTTTATACGTGAAAAACGAAGGTTGCTTGTAAGCGGCGTAAACGGTTTGCCTTCTCCATCATAAAATTTGGAGAAAAACTCAATGAGTTGAAGTCTTGTGTTGTGAACATGTGCGGATAAAAGTCCCAAACCAATATTTATTGCGTGCAAAATTACCAAAATCAAAACGCCAAAGACATAACCTATTGGCGATGTCATAAGCATACCCCCCAAGTAGTTCGCGACATAGGCGATTACCGAACCGGCAAGTCCCACACCGAAAAGGCGGGCGTAGGAGAGGATGTCGCTGAAATAATTCACCAAACCATACGCACCGCTTAAAGAACCGACAACCTTTCCCATAATCCCTTTCTTATTGATTCCATTGAAGAGAATTATGCCGGCAACCCCGCCGAGCGTAATATAAATGCCCAAATCCGTCCATGGGATAAAGTATTGCAGAACGGGATTTTGAATGCCCAAAAGTTGACTTATAAAAGATGGAAAACATAGGGATAGACCAAACATAAGTGCGAAATGCGGAAGTGCAAACAGGACGGCGTCCTTGAACTTCCCATTCTTTAATTTGACAAAGATTTTCAACAGGTTGCCTATGGTTATTTGAATGACACCGAGATAGAGGGAGAGAGCCAAAAACAGAATCGCGTCCTTCATCGGGTCAAGGAATTGAATCCCAAAAAGGTTATTTCCAAACACGGAACCAAAGACAATTCCCCAAAGTGCCGCCGATATTCCGCCCAACATAAAGAGTGCAAGAAACCTCTTATTCTGCCGCGGTCTTTTAACGATAAAGAAGATTGTCAAGGTGCCGAAGAGCAGAAGCCCGTAACCGGCGTCACCGAACATAATTCCAAAGAACAAGAAGTAAAAGAACGCGACGAACGGGTTTGGGTCTATGTCCGTTTTGCTTGGCATTCCATACATTGCGGTAACGGTGGAAAACGGCGACACCCAAGGCAGGTTTTTGGTAACCACGGGAGGCACATCGGTATCCGCCGCGTCGGCGGACTTTACAACAATATTTCTATTACGGTTCATTATTATGTTAAATTTACGTTCATATTGAGCGGGAATCCAACCGGAAAGAAGGAAGCAATCCTTTGTTTGCATTGCATTTGAAAGTATTGTAAGGGTATCAAGTTCATTGACAAGGTAATCGTAATAAATTTTAAGGAGTTTTACCTCATCGCTTTTAATTCTTCTATGTTTATTAAGTTCTTCGTATCTGCTTTTCATATCGGTATTTTGCCCTGTCAAAAACGTTATTTCTTCCGCGGGTGTCCTATTAAAATCAAACGGGCAAGGTTCAAATTTATATTCGGTTATAGCGTTTGCGATTTCAATCTCATCGATATTGCCGGTCACGATGACGCACACATTATCATTTACCGACGGAAAGACTTCATAATGATAATTAGAAAGATTTATATCAGTTTTATATTTTTTCCATTGTTTTTGAGGCATAACGCCGCATAAAGTGAAGGTATGTTTTGTATTCTTTGTCAAACTTAACGGAACAGGAAGAAGGGTATAAGGTTTAAGGGACGTGATTGTTGCCTGATTTTTATCCATTTGGTCGCCCAAGGAATTTATTTTCCCTTCCGTTTGCCGCAATTTATCGGTAAGTTTAATAATTCTTGCCTCTTTTTTTGAAATTTTTCGAAGTTGGTCATAGGAAATTGAAACGGCGGAGGTATCGGCATGAACAAATTCGAGTGCATTTTTCACGGAGTTCAATTGCGTTTGAAACTTTGCTTTTGATTCAAGGTCACTTTTGGAAAGCGGTTCATTTTGGTTTTTATAAAACACAATTTGAAAGTTTGCGGTTGATTTAAGGTTTTCAACGACTTTTCTCAAATCTTTTTTTAATCCGCTTATTGATACCTTTTTCATCTTGGATATGCTCATATGTCATACCTCTCAATAAAACGTTTAATTGCAAAGGACACGGCGTTCTTCATGTTTTTATTCTCTGCATTCAATTTCATTTCGGTATTCGGCACCGCATCGTTTTCTTTCTTTGCCGCCTGCCGAAACCTCGCAATTTCTTCATTTGTTTCTTCAATTATTTGATTTATAACCCTTTGCATATTGGTTTCAATTTCAAGCATTTTAGTTTTACCATTTTGAAAGACGGCGTCGGCCTTTTTCTCCGCCTTATTTATGTCCGTCAAAATTTGAGTAATCATATAATGGTATTGTATAAATTTAACATTATTTTTGCAAGTGAAATTTCATATACATTTCTTATGAACGGACTTAGTGAACAAGAAGTTATTAAGCATCGAAAGATTTACGGAGCGAATGTTTTATCCCCCCAAAAAAAACGCAGTTTTTTAGATATCTTGTTTACGAATTTCAATGACCCCATATTGAAAATCCTGCTCTTTGCAACCGCAATAAATTTGTGCTTCATCTTCTATACACATAATGTAATGGAAACATTTGGAATTTTAATTTCCGTCTTTATTGCGGTCCTTGTTTCAACATTAAGCGAAATGGGAAGTGAATCCGCATTTGCAAAGTTATCATTATTGACAAGTGAAATGAGAAGCCGTGTCCGCCGCGGCGGCAAAACCATCGAAATACTTTCAAGCGATATCGTTGTCGGCGACATTGTCCTTTTGAATGCGGGCGACAAAGTGCCGGCGGACGGGGTCTTAATCAATGGAACGATTTCGGTTGACCAAAGTATTTTGAACGGAGAAAGTTACGAAACCGCCAAAACGGAAAACGAAAAGGTCTACTCCGGAACCGTTGTCGTCGCCGGTGCAGGCTCCGCACGAATAAATTCAATAGGAGATTCCACAGAATACGGAAAAATCGCACGTGCACTTAATGCTCAACCCCCTATAAGTCCATTGAAAGTGAAATTGAGTAAACTTGCCAAAACGATTTCTTTGATAGGTTATATCGGTGCGTTCATCGCGGGGATTTCATATTTGGTTGTCCAACCAACCATAAACTTTCAAACCATTCTATCCGTCGCCACCCTTATAATATCCGTAATTGTTATGGCGGTGCCGGAGGGATTGCCGATGATGATTGTCGTCGTTTTATCCTCAAACATGCGTGCCATGATGAAGGATAATTTACTTGTCCGTAAATTAAATGCCGTTGAAACCGCAGGAAGTTTGAATATTTTATTTACCGATAAAACCGGAACGATAACGGAAGGCAAGATGAGGGTCATTGCAACTCATTTTGTCGAAGATGAGCGGGAGCTGCTTGCCGCCCTTATTATAAATAATGAAACGGAGAACGGTGTCGGCGGAAATTTGACCGACAGGTGTCTTTTCAATTATGTAACAGAAAAAATGGAAGGGTTAATAAATCAAGTTTCTCAATCCGCAAAGAAGAAAATCACCCCGTTCTCTTCTAAAACAAAATATATGGCAACCGAAATGCAAAACGGGGACATTTATTATAAGGGTGCCTTGGATGTCTTAATGCCCGAAATAAAATTTAATTCAAACAACCGCATAATCTGTGTAAAGAAAAATGACAAGTTATTAGGCCTTGTGGAGATAAAAGACCCAATAAGAAAAGAGGCACGGCAAAGCGTCCGCGAACTTCATTCCGCACATATTCAAGTCGTAATGCTTACAGGTGACAGTAGGGAAACCGCCGTCACAATAGCAAAGGAAGCGGACATTTTACAAAACGGTATCGTTTTGACAAGCGATGAATTAAGTAAGATGAGCGATGCGGAAATAAAACGGATTCTTCCCAACCTACGCGTCGTTGCACGTGCATTTCCCACCGACAAAAGCCGATTGGTTAAACTTGCACAGGAATTGAACCTCGTCGTCGGTATGACCGGCGACGGTGTCAATGATGCACCGGCACTTAAATTGGCGGATATCGGTTTTGCAATGGGAACCGGAACAGAAGTTGCAAAAAGTGCCGGAGATATAGTAATAACGGACGACGACATAAAGTCCATCACAAAGGCGGTCGCCTTTGGACGGACCCTATTTGAAAGCATAAGAAAGTTTTTGGTCTTCAAACTTACTATAAACTTTATCGCTATGGCAATCTGTATCGTTGCCCCACTTATCGGTGTTCAAAGTCCAATTACCGTCATTCAAATGCTTTATATAAATTTAGTTATGGATACTTTGGCAGGTTTAGCATTCGGCGGAGAAAAACCGATTAAGGAATACATGAAGCAAAGCCCAAAAGTGAGGGACGAAAACTTGATTACAAAAGAGATGTGGACAAAGATAATCTGGGGAAGTTTCTTGGGTATTGGAATTTGTCTTTGGTTCCTTACATCATCTTATATAAAACACATAATAAATGACGATTTAAGTTTTGCGACCGTTTTCTTCTCTTTCTTTATGTTCTTTAATATTTTGAACGCATTTAATGCAAGGACGGAACGTGTGAATTTGTTTGCAGGAATCACAAAGAACATGGCGTTTTTGATCATAATGGCGTTGATTTTCATCGCACAAATCTTTATCATCTATGACGGAGGGGAAATATTCAGGACCTCGGCGATCCCGCTTCGTTATCTCTTCCTATCCATTGTCTTATCATTTATGATAATTCCCGCAGACATGTTAAGAAAAATCATTATAAAAAAATAGCACCCTTTCGCAATAACCTCATATTTCTCTATATAGACCGACAAAATGTTTTATATCGGGTTCAACGCCAAAGCGGATTTTCGTTCCTAAATGATTGTTATGCCCAATTAAATAAACACATACTTTGTTATCAACTTTTATCACTATGTTAAATTTTAGAACAAAATCGCGGTTTTGTCAACACTTAACCGTTTTCCTTTTCATAACAATAATATCCTTTTGTGATAGGTTTTCCGTTTTGGTCGGGATATGTATATTTGGCGGTCCCCGTCGTCTTGAACCCGTATTTTGTAAATATATGCTGCATTATTTTATTGTCAAAACTTGTTTCCGCCAACACTTTGTCTACTCGATTAAATACAAAATCAAGGACAAACTTGGCAATACCTTTTACCGTTCCATCGGCGGCGATACGATGAATTTCGGCATGGGTTAATTTTTCTTCCAGACCAAAGCAGCCGACAATATTTCCGTTAAATAAGACCTTATGAAGTTCCCTTTTTTGTATGTCCTCTAAAACTATCTCCTTGTATGGCCAATCACCGGTCCATTGATTTGGGTTGCCCGTATTTACCATAAATTGTTTTGCCGCCCTGTAAATACGCATTATTTCATCAATATCGTCGGGGCGTGCCTTACGGACAAGCAACTTGTCCTTATTTTTTTGTACCATATAGGTCCGTTCAATGTTCCTGTCATCATAGGTATTGATAGATACAATTTTTTTGTATTCCTTTTTAACCAATTTGCGTATATTTTGAAAATTATCCAAATCAATCGGTTCCCCCTTGAAACATTTATAACATTGTTCATAAATGCCATAGACATTTGACAATAAATAAAGTTGATTAAGGACCTTGGTCGTCCCCGTAAACATGGGAAGGACCTCCGTTACAAGAATTTCATTTTTATTCGTAAGAATCGCATTTATCTCAAAAAAACCTCGGTTACGAAGTTTTATCCTTTTATTGTTTCTTAATGTTGTAATACCCCTAATCGCCTCACCAAGTTGAACAGAGATTTTTTTGCATTTATCTTTTATTTTGGCGGAAAGTCGGTCAAAGCCTTCAATGTCATTTGTTGCCGTATTTAATCCGTTAAGCCGTTCAATACTTGCGGGATACCGACCTATGGCATTATCACATATTAAAATAGGCAAAGAGAAACGAAGTTTAACATTTTTATAATCGGAAACGATATAATATTGATTTTTTTCTATAACCGCTTGAGGGTCTTTGATTTTTTTTTCTCTCGTTAAAATTTGAACGCCGAATCCGCCCTCTCCATATTCATTTTGAATTACAACCTCCTTTTTATTGGGATAATAATTCTCTTGTATCTTTTGAAGAATGCAAGACCCCTTTTCAATGATATAATTTGACTGGGGAAGGTTATTCCTTGAAAGAAGTTCTTTGAAATGGAATTTGGAGCTTAAATACTCTATGAAAATTGGACTATTGACACAAACAATTTTCTCTTGGTATTCCGTCGGTATTAAATTTGCAATAAATAAAGAAGCGGGCAAAAATTCCGCGTTTGCATCCTTTTTTATAATTTCTTTGCATTTCTTTGAAATATATTTCTTTCTCTTATTCGATTTTTCACTTTCAAAGAAAATGTCGTCATTGGCGGTGAAAACATCACTCGCCTCATACAAGGTAATGCTGCCTTGAAAAAAATTATCATTTTCAATATCGCTTGCTTTATACCCAACATAGTAAATACCCATAGGCGGATATTTTATCACAATTATGTTGATTGGACAAACAAAATTAAATCAACCGGAAAACAACCTTTCAACACTCATTGCTTTCGCAATTCTATCCGCCCGCGGTTGGCACGGCACCTACCCAACCATATGGGACAAGTCGGGGGGCGTCGCGGACGCTGCCTTATCTTTTTAAGTTGAGTTTTTCTGTTTGACTTTTTGTTTCTTTTAGAATAGAATTATAGAATGGACACAAAAATAGTAGAAAAAAAGGTGATCGCCCTTGTGGCATCGCAATTAAAAAAAGACCCGAAAACCGTCACCGCCGACAAAGAATTAAAAGAAGATTTGCGTGCAGATAGTTTGGACATTATAGAAATGCTTATAAACTTGGAAGAAGAATACGGCATTTCTATTCCGGACGAAGAGCTGCTCAATTTGAAAACCATAAAAGACATTGTCGATTTTATTGTAAAAAATATGAAATAAAATTACCGCCAACCGTGAAAATCATTATTTGCAAAATATCACCAACTTTGTTTTTTTGAGCAAAGATTGATAAGCGGAGGATAGATGACTTTGTTAAAGGGCATTTGGCATTGTTTTTGTTTCAAAGCACAAGACCTTATATTAAAAGGAGAAAATTTTATGTCATTTATTGGAGAAGTGGGAGAGGATGAAAATTTGCTCAGGAATGTTTATCGTATTTTGGATGAGATTATAAAAGCGGCGGTGGCCATTGAAAAAGCGGGCAGGTCATCGAGAAGTGCCATTGGTTCTTTTGAATACGTCCTGTCACAAATTAAACTAATTGAAATGTTCGCGACACAAGGCCTTGTTGAAATGAGCAATATTGTGAAAAAAGGGTTGCAACCGCTTCCGGAAGGCAGCCCGGATCCATTCTTGGAAAAGCTTAAAAATATATCAATGTCAAATAAAAATGCCAAGAAAAATGGCAAGAGACCCGTTTATATTGACGCTGATTTGGCTAACCATTGGATAAATGGCACGCCAGAGAAGAAAAACGGTCTTGAAATGTAACTGCTTATTTTTATGTTTCTTTCATCTCAACATAAAAAAATGGTGATGTCCTCACCATTTTTCTTAATTCATTTTTGCATGTTTTTACTTGATAATCGTTGCCACAACGCCCGAGCCTACCGTATGTCCGCCTTCACGAATCGCGAAACGCAAACCCTTTTCAATTGCAATGTCGGTAATAAGTTTAACCGTCATTGAAATGTTGTCGCCCGGCATTACCATTTCGACACCTTTGGGAAGTTCAATCACGCCCGTAACGTCGGTTGTTCTAAAATAAAACTGCGGTCTGTATCCATTGAAAAACGGTGTATGACGTCCGCCTTCTTCTTTTTTAAGGACGTAAACTTCCGCCGTGAATTCCGTATGCGGTGTAATTGACTTCGGTGCGGACAAAACCTGTCCTCTTTCAATATCTTTTCGTTCTACGCCGCGAAGTAACACGCCGGCGTTGTCGCCCGCCATTGCGGAATCAAGCGATTTCCTAAACATTTCAATACCCGTAACCGTTGTAGATTTCTTGGAACCCATGCCGACAATTTCAACAACATCACCGATTTTGCAGGAACCACGTTCAACCCTTCCCGTTGCAACCGTTCCGCGTCCGGTAATTGTAAAGACATCTTCAACAGGCATAAGGAACGGCTTATCAATGTCTCTTTGGGGATCGGGAATGAACGAATCAATTGCATCAAGCAATTCGCCAATGCATTTTGTGTTCTCTGTATCTTTCTTGCCCGCCATTGCATCGGCAAGTGCCTTCGACGCCGAACCTTTGATGATTGGCGTTTTGTCGCCCGGAAAACCATTTTTCGTAAGCAATTCGCGAATCTCCATCTCTACCAAATCCTGCAATTCTTTATCATCCGCCAAATCACATTTATTCATAAAGACAACTATATAAGGAACGCCGACCTGTCTTGCCAAAAGGATATGTTCCCTTGTTTGCGGCATAGGGCCGTCCGTTGCGGCAACAACCAAGATTGCACCGTCCATTTGTGCGGCACCGGTAATCATATTCTTAACATAGTCGGCATGACCAGGACAATCGACATGAGCATAATGCCTTTTGTCGGTTTCATATTCAACGTGGGCGGTATTGATTGTAATTCCGCGTGCCTTTTCCTCGGGTGCCTTATCAATTTCGTCATATTTCATTGCCTGCCCTTTTCCCGTAAGTGCAGAATAACAACAAATCGAGGCGGTCAAAGTTGTTTTGCCGTGGTCAACGTGACCGATTGTTCCTATATTGACGTGGTTTTTTCCTCTATTAAACTTCTCTTTCTCTGCCATTTTTTTCATTTTCTCCTTTTTTTCACAAATATTATTTATTATAATTTTATTGTTGATCAATGTCAACACATTTTATAAAACTTTTTGCAAAATTCAACACCACCCCGACAAGACGGAACCGCAAGGAATCTTTTTGACCATGTATATATTCTCATTTGTAAAAAAAATCATATATATTGTTGTGCTTATTTTAATTATAGTCTTTATCGCCGGCTTATTTTTTATTATAAAGGGAAGTGATTTAATCATATCGGCAAGCATAAAGTTACAAAAGGCGACATGCATGAATCCACTTTTGATCGGTTCTGTATTTATTGCCATTGCGACAAGTTTGCCGGAGTTTTTCATATCGATTACCGCCACATTGAGCGGTGAACATGACATAGTTGTAGGGAACGCGATTGGTTCAACGGCATTTAACATTTTTGCCGTTGTTGCATTTTATTTATTCGTAAGGAAGTCTCAATTCACATGGAAAAATTTATTTTTCATTCTCTGCACATTAATTTTATTTCTTTTTTCATTAAATAACAATATAAATTGGTTAGAAGGCCTTGTTTTAATTTTAATTTACCTTTTATTTCTATTGTTGAATCTTTCACATAAAAGCGGCGAGGCATGTCAAAGAGAAAAGGGAGATTTAACCAAAATTATTGTATTTTTCGCATTTGGTGCGGCCATTTTGGCATTGGGTGCATATTTATGCTGCTACTTTGTCGAAAACCTTGCCATAATTTTGAACATTCCCACAGGAATAATCGCCGGCACTTTTATTTCCGTCGGGACGGGTGCACCGGAACTTTTTACGGCAATTTCAGCAATAAAGAAGAAGGAATTAAATTTTGCAATTGGAAACGTAATCGGCTCATGTATCTTTAATTGGACAATTTTATTCGCAATTCCGGCAATATCATCAAGCGGATTATTCATTTCAAATGTATACTTATTTCTCTCAATTCCTTTTATTTTGCTTGCAAGTTTATTGTCGCTTCTCCCTAAAAAATACGGCGGTTACGCCCTCTTGATTTTATATTCAATATATTTATTTTTCCTATGTTTTTAATAAAACAAATTTTACAGAAGCACCCCGCCGCACAACCCCTTGGTTGTCCGCATATCATTTGTTGTTTGCATCAAGACAAGACCGCCGTCAAAAAACATTTGGCAATTTCTCCATTTTGTAACATTATTTAATTATGCACAATTATGTTGCAGCTTTTATTGAAAGTTATGATTGTCCGTTTGAATATTTTGGAACCGAATTGTTGGTGAAAATACTTGTGACCGCGTTAAAATCGTCCGTGGATATTTCGTTGAACTACACAAATGTTATTCGTAAGGTTTGTGACGCAAATATTATAACACGCGGCTGCCTACAATTAGATTTGAAAAAACTAACGACAAAATGGTCAGAGCGTGAGAAATTCAAGGCACTCTTCCCTAACGATATTCCTACAAGCCAAGTATTGGTCACACGATTTTACCATTTGTTAGTGCATGAATTTGCGAGGAAAAAATCTATTCTTTTGGGAAGTATCGCAATCCCGAAAATATCCAAATAGTCCATTCCCATAATTCCACTTGACTAACAGAAGAAAAACGGTATAATATATATACAATAATAGCATTCTCCGGTAGCTCAGCGGTGGAGCATTCGGCTGTTAACCGACAGGTCGTAGGTTCAAATCCTACCCGGAGAGCCAACACACTTCAAATAAGAACCAGATACTATTTCATCGTAATCAATGCCGTTTTCTTTTAATGCGTCCTTAAATTCGTCAAGGGTTAATGGCTTTCGTTCATCTATGTTGTAAAATACGAAAACATAATTATCAAAAAGCCAAATTGAATTTACAAGTATGTTTATGATTTTCTTTTTGTATTCGTGGTCAAAAACATCGCCCTTAAAAACAAACGCAAGTAAGCGATAAAATCGTCTTTCGTGTGCTGTATCGTTCGGGCAAGTTTTAATTTAGATAACTCGGCTTGTAAATCATTCTTTTGAATGGATAAGTCGTTTGCTTTGTCATTAATCTT
>JAIRSY010000067.1 GCA_031255215.1 Christensenellaceae bacterium
ATAGTAAAAAAAACTTCGAAATTTCTTTTGACAAGGCAAAAATGATATGTTAAGATGGGTATAGGCATGTGGAGAGTGCCGTGGGTATGGTTCGGTATATTCAGGGACGACCAACACGAACAATTCGTGGTTGCGGTCGCCGTCGACGAACAATACGAACAACGCGTCGAATGTGAACAATGACGGGACTTTGAATTCGAATGGGAACGTCAACAACGCGTATGTCGTCCGCCCTGCAGTTCATCTTTGTCCTGTGGAAACCGCAATTGAAAGTTGCACGGTCAGCTTTACAAGAACAAGTTTGATTGGGGGTGTGTAGAGTTGATTGTAGAGTTTCCAGTTACCGCGGACGCGGTAGCGTCGGTATCTTGGATTCCGTAATTGTGATTTTGTCTTATAGGGCAAGAGAGCAAACGGAACAATGAGTGTATTAAGATGAAGGAACCATCTCCAACTCCGAAAGGGGAAAAACAATGTCGGCAGGGGCACAAGAGGAAACTTTTGTTTATCCCGTAATGTCGGTTACAAGGTCAATTTACTTTTAACTCCACATGCGAGCGGACGCCGTGTCATAGATACGGCGTTGCTAAATAAAAATCAAGGAGGGAAATATGCCACAAGCGAAGAACACAAATTTTTTAATAGAGGCACAGAAGCTTTCTTCATTTATATATAGAATTATTCCAAATGTAAACAAGAAGTGGCGTTATGGGATAATGGATTCCATCAAGAACACGGTAGAGAACGTTTTACGTCAATCATACGTAGCGTGGGGGATAGAGTGGGGAGACAGGAAGCCGACGCAGATGTTAATTGAGGCGGAGCTTCGGACATTAGATTCATTATTATTGGCGGCGAGGGAGAATAGAGCGATTACGGAGAGGCAATTGGGGAGTCTTGCGACGTTAATCATGAACACGAGGCGTGGAGTTTATAGATGGATAAAGGGCACAAGCAAGGATGGAAAAGATAAGGGCGACATATAAGGGGACGTTTGGGGACTTTGGTGCATTATTGAGAGCGCATAAGAAGGCGAGTCATTCACGGAAGCATAAGCCATCGGTAATGAAGTTCGAGGTGGACAAGCTTGCGAACGTGAGTGAGCTTTTGGATGAGCTTATACATAAGACCTATCGTATTGGTTCATATAAGAAGTTTTATGTATATGAGCCGAAGAAGCGGGAGATACAATTTTTACCGTATCGAGACAAAGTTGTTGAGCATGTTTTGTGCGACGAAATATTAAATCCATTTTTTCAGAGGCGAGTAATTTACGACAATTGCGGTTGTGTAATTGGGAAGGGGTGGTATTTTGCGATAAAGAGGGTGAGGCATCACCTGCGGCAGATGTTAATTGAGCGGGAGGGGCGATTAAATAAGGATAGAGAGATATATTGTTTAAAATGTGACATAAAGAAATATTTTCCATCGATGTCCCATGATGTAATAAGGAGGGGCATTGGGGAGCGAATTGCGGACAAAGACATAAGGGATCTTTTTGACATGTTTGTAGACAGTTACGCTACGCCGGACAAATATTTAGAGGACAACAACATTCCGCGTCTTTCATGCAATCGCGGGGTTCCGATTGGCAATCAGATATCGCAAGTTTTAGGTTATTTTTTTCTTGACCCGATGGACAAATACATAAAGGAGCGACTTCGAATTAAGCATTACATTCGTTATATGGATGATTTTATAATTTTTCATCATAGTAAGGAGAGGTTAGAGGAGATATTGTCAAGCATAAAGAAAGGTTTAAGCGGAAGTTTGCAGTTAGAGCTTAATGAAAAGACACAAATAGTCAAAGTGGATAAGAGCATAAAATTTTTAGGGATCAATTTTTTCATCAAACGCAGCACCAATTCATGCGTAGGCACAGATAGTGGCGGCGGTTATCGCATAATAACGAGGATACAGAGGAGGGTTATTGACAAGGTGAAATCTTTTGTGAAATACGCGAATGAGAACCCTGCGGACGTAATGATCGAGCATGATTATTATAGATCAGCATTCAGTTCATACAACGGATTTTTCAAGCGGACAAGTTCCTATGGGAAATACCACCAAATCATCAACACTTTGGATAAGGACGTTCATGACGTAATTTTCAGCAAGAAGGAGAGACCGAGATACAGTCAAATGAGGAGATATCTTTTAACAAATTTTTCATGAGGGGTTATTTTATCTTGCGGACGGTTGAATCCAGAGGGAGCGATTTGGTTCTTTGCCGACACTTATTGTAGTTGCCCCTTCTATATTTTGGACGGCGGAGTGAATGATAGCCCGTTCATAGGGCAGCATAGGCCGTAACTTTACGGTTTTCCCCGTTTTGCTTACAAACTTTGCTTTTTTTGTTGCAAGATCGATAAGGGCATCTTTTCGTTTATTTCTATAATTCCCAATATCGATAACGACCCTCCAACCTTCACAATCATTATTTTTGATAGCGATGCAACCGATTAGAAAGTTCAACACGGCGAGTCCCCTTCCGTTTCTACCTATAAGGTGGGAAACATTGTCCCCGTAGACATTGATAATAAATTCGTAATCATTATGTTCGTTTGTAACGCGTAAGGTGGGATCAATAAGATAGAAGAGTTGTTCAGCGAATTTGTAACTTTCTGTAAATTTTTTTGCATCAGGATTAAATTCAGAAACCGGGTGTTTTTCTTGTTTTTTGCCTTCAATAATAAATTCTTTTGTTGTTTCCATAATTTATTTTACTCCTTTATCTTTGAAATACCTTGTATGGGGATTGATAATATTCGGGTCAAATGGGTCTTCTCTAACTTTATTTAATTTTTGATGTTTAAGGATTATATCTATAATGAAGCTTAAAATCAAGCCGAGGATAGTTGATATTATGCTTGAAGAGATTACATAGATTGCCATTGCGACGGTATATCCAATGGTAAAGAAGAGCATAATGGCGGGCATAACGAACATCATGACTTTGCCCGTTGCTTGAGGATTAATTTCGGTGGTTGAAGTTGTTTGTGTTTTGGTATCGCGAAGGGAGTAAGATATTATTGGTTTTTCTTTTGTGCCTACGGATTGTGGCATATTTTTCTTTTGAATTAGTGAATTTATCCAAATTGATAAAAAAGAAACAGCACCCGCCAAAATGGGAAATATAAAAAGTTGATCGGGATGCCAAATGTCTGTCACCCATAAAAATGGGATTGGGGTCAATTCATTAAGTGCCGCTATCTCACGAAGTGCACCGAAAATTGATATAAACATCCACATCGTTAAAATAATATATCCCAAAGTTATTAACATGAATCCACCGGTCGCCCCGCCATTTTTACGGTAAAGTTTTTGTTGCTCCTGACTTAATTTTAATGGGTTATCGGCATAAAGTTTTTTAAGTTCGGCGAGTTCCGGGGCAAGTTTTTGAACGAAAAGTTGATTTTTTTTAGAGAAATATCGGTTAAAGAAATCTAACGGAAGTATAATAAGTTTAATAAACAATGTAAAAAAAATGATGGCGATCGGATAACTTATCCAATTCCAATTCATGATAGATGATAGAAGCCAGTAAGTAAGTTTCTGGAATATATCTCCACCCGTCGGTATTTCTATGTTCATAGCACCATTATATTATATTAAATTGGGTTTAAGCAAGGGTTTTTCTTTGTATATAAAATTGTTGATGGGCAAATGCGGATATTTTCAAACCTTTTATCGTTTCTCATTATTTTTGTTACTTACTTTTTATTTATTTTTGCATAAAATTCATGTTATGTAGGAAACTAATACATAATATATTAAGGAGAAATAAATAACATGAAGAAGACAAAGTTCATTGCCCTACTTGTCGCCTGTCTTGTGTGCGTTGCCGCAATTGTCGGCGGCTCTATTTGGTGGATGTCCATGAGCAATAAAGATAAGGGTTCGTCCGCAGCGTCCCCATTTGATGCTGCTCAATGGAACCAAATAATTAGAAACATGAAAGTAGGCAAGGTCTACAAACTTTGGGGTCATAACTTCCTTTGCGTAGCGAAAGGCAACGAAACCTCCGGCACCGCGGCATACAACGCAGGCAGGACAAAGATTAAAACGTTGTGGATGGATTCCTCCGCCATATCCGGCACAAAAACATACGCAGAATTTGTCTCTGCGGGCAACACTGACCGAACCGACGCAGACAGCCCCAATAAACCAACAAATGCCGGCACCTGGCACTACCTTTCCCGTTGGTCCAGCGACACCTCCAACGACAATAGTCGTTACAACCAACAGACTTACTTACATTCGGTCTTCAATTATGGTGCCACCGGTTTTACCGGCTCGGCTTTAAGTGGAACTGGAACAGATACGGTGTCCGTCTACAAAAAGCTTAGTGTCGCCGACC
>JAIRSY010000056.1 GCA_031255215.1 Christensenellaceae bacterium
AAATCCGATTGCCAAGTCATCAATGCCGTTATCAACTATTTCCCAAAGTAAATGGTGCATGCCCTTCGAACCGGTTGTTCCAATATACATCCCCGGTCGTTTACGCACGGCATCAAGACCTTTCAAAAGTGTTAAACTGTTTGCGTTGTATTCTTTTGCCATGCGTCACTATAACATATTTTTCCAACTTGCTCAAACAATAATTTGATCCCTTTTGCACATAATACTAATTATGAAAAAAGAAATATATTTTGCCGGAGGTTGTTTTTGGGGCGTTGAAAAATACTTCTCACTGATAAACGGCGTAATCAATACAAGGGCGGGTTACGCCAACGGTAAAACTAAAAATCCTACCTATAATGATGTATGCCATAATAATACCGGTCATTCCGAAACCGTGCATGTCGTTTACGAAGATAAAAAAATAACCTTGGAAACTTTATTACATTCCTTTTTTGATATTATAGACCCTACCTCACTTAATAAACAAGGTAACGATAAAGGTATACAATATCGCAGCGGAATTTATTTCGTCGATAAATCTGATGAAAAAATTATCCTCGACTTTATAAAAAAAATACAGGACAATTATGATAAACCTATAATGGTGGAGGTTTTGCCCCTGGTTGAATTCTATCCGGCGGAAGAATATCATCAACGTTATCTCGATAAAAATCCGTCGGGTTATTGCCATATTTCAAAAGTTAAATTTGACACGGCCGGACAAATAAATTCTAATGACCTT
This sequence comes from Christensenellaceae bacterium, assembly GCA_031255215.1. GTDB lineage: Bacteria > Bacillota > Clostridia > Christensenellales > UBA1242 > RGIG8050. The sequence continues at coordinate 746 of JAIRSY010000056.1, forward strand.
AAGGAATTAAAGTTTCAAAAGAAATCAAATGATGAGCTTAAAAAACAATTAACAGATATCCAATACATGGTCACACAACAAAACGCCACCGAAACACCCTTCGACAACCAATACTTTGACAATTTTGAAGAAGGAATCTATGTGGACGTTACTACGGGTGAACCTCTTTTCTCATCAAAGGATAAATTTCATTCCGGGTGTGGTTGGCCAAGTTTTTCAAAACCCATTAAAAGTAATCTAATATATGAAAACACGGATAAATCATTTGGCATGAACCGAACGGAAGTTAGAAGTGTTTTGGGTGACAGCCACCTTGGACACGTCTTTCCCGACGCACCGAAAGATCTCGGCGGAATGAGATATTGCATAAACAGTGCCTCTTTGAAGTTCATTCCCAAAAGTGAAATGGTCAAACTTGGCTACGGAAAATTCATTAAAGAAAATAACTAAATCCGCCGTTATAATTGCTTAATCACACATAAAAGATTTTCATGTTTAACATAAACGAAATGGCCTGTAAAAGGTATGACAATTGTATGTGTATGTTTTGCGGGGTGCATTCAATCACCATGTTGTTTCCTTGTTTCCTGCAACCATATTGCCTTAAAATCGCCACCAAATTCTTTATCACGTCAGGTTCTTTTAATTCAAAAATTTGGTCAAGTTCCGCAATCGTCGCACCTTCATCACTTAAATAAAATTCTTTCTTATCTCCAACACATAAATATACGGGATATGTTGACGGAATTTCATCCGGTTTACTTTTTATTTTATACATAGGAAACGCAATTGGAAACTTTTGAGGAGTTGCCTTCCCTACCTTTATCTTATTTCTTAAAAAATCCGCTAATTGTTCCTCTAATGCCATATGACCGACTCCCTCTCCTTTCATATACCGCAACTTCTTACAAACTCCTGTAAGAATCTCTTCCTTAATATTAACACAATCATTGAAAAAATGCAAGAACATTTTTAATAAAGTCTTTTTTCGTCAAAAAATAATTATCTTTGCGTTTGTCAATAAATCACTTAAAGTATCTCTACTTTCCTGCCGAAAACTTTTTCAAATTCTTTCGCAAACTTTTTGGCATAGAAAATTTCAATCTTTGTCTTCGTAATATCAATGTCAAAGTTTTTTACGTCCTTGTCTATAACTAATTTAATGATTACCGAATCCCCCAAAATGTCACATATTATGTCTTCAATGTCGTCATTAACCCGAATGTTGATCGCCTCCGACATTGCGGCAACCAAGGCAAGTTTCCGCACAACGTCCAAATCTTTTGTGTCCAGTATATCCTTATACTTAACCCATTCCGCCAATGAAAAGTATTCCCAGTTTTTGCAGCTTGCGACAAACGCCGCCAAAACTAATTCATTATTTGATAACCCGTTTAATCCGGAAAATAATAATGCATAGTAATTGACCGGCTCATAACAACTGCTGTTTATCTTTCTTCCAAAGTTATAAAATAAGGTCGCCGTTTTTAATACCTTCATGTATTTCCTGTCTAATCTATGCACTATCCTTAATTGTTTCCATAATGATGTTGCAATACTTAAATGTGACCATGCAGATTTAGAGTCAAGTCCGTTCGCCCATAATGTTTTGTCTACCGAATAATTAAAAACATCAACGGGACTTGTATTTGTAATTGGAAGGACAAGATTGAATCCCAAGCCGGTCGCCCTGCTCTTGTCATTTATTATTATGTTTGATAAATTGGTCCAATTCATTATCATCTTTACAATTTCCATACCATCAATAAGAAACCCAACGCTTGCATGACTTATCCCTTTTAACCTTGCATCTCTATCCATATTAAGTTCTTTCAAGAATTTGGATATATCTTCAAAATCATTTTGGTTCGCCTCATATCCATGATTGATTGCAACGGGATATTTCTTTTTCTTCCTTGAAAGTCTTGCGAAACTTCGAAATATCGTTCCCGAACCAATGATTTTTGTCTCACTGTCCATAAATTTTATAGAATCATCAACTTTTTTTAATTCGTTAAAAAATTCCTTTTCCGTTGTCCAATTCCCCGCCCCGATTGGAATTACCGCCGACCCCAAAATTATTCTTCGACTGAATGAAATCAAGGTTGTCGTCGACGCGGATACCGCGACAATCAAACCCTTACCAACCTCCAAAGTATTTATTATTGAAAGGTGCAAGGCGGACATCTCCTCCGCAACGGTCATTCTTTGAAACTCTAAACTGACCGCCTTATTTATTTCATTCATAATAGATTTAGCATTTTTGCAGGACGATAACTGTGCCGATGCGTAACAATGGCACCGCTCCGCACCCTTACTTCGTGCAACCATCTTGAACATATCAATAATCTCAATCACTTCATTTATCTTTGATTGTTTTATAATTCCGTTGTTTTCCTTTATGTGTTGGTCAAGGTTTATAAACTCACTGTATTCATGCCTAATCTCAAAATACTGCTCCTGTGCTATGTCAAGAACCGACAGCCTTATCTGCATCATTCCTAATTCTATAATTGCAATTTTAATCATACTATAAGTAATATCACAAACTCAAAAATAATTCAATAAAAACTTAATGAATAATCAATCACCGGTTAAACAACAAATAAATATAATATTATTAAAGTTGAAATCAATCGTTTTTATCATCTTGTTTTTTTTCATAAGAAAAGCAGCATTTCAACCGTCCGCAAAGACCGTTTATCTTGTCACTGTTCATTGAAACTCCATGGTCTTTAATCATTTTAACGGATACTTCGGGATAAGAATGAAGGAATCTTTTGCAGCAACAAACTTGCCCGCAAATCCCTATCCCGCCGGACATTTTGACCTCATCGCGTGCACCAATCTGTTTGAATTCAATTCTTGTATGAAGAAGTGCCGGTGCGGTTCGCAATATCTCGCGGTAGTCAACCCTGCCTTCGGCGGAAAAATATACTATGACACGGCTTGCATCAAAGGAATAATGAACGGACATAATTTTCATGTCCATTCCCAATTTAGTTACAAGTTCAATCAATTTTGATTTAGCGTAGACGGAAGATTTGATAAGCAGATTGATTTGTTCGTTATCTTTTTTGTCGGCAAGACGGAAAATTCGTGCATTTTCTTTCTCGTTTTTCCTCTTCTTTATTGGTGCCGATACAACCATTCCCCAATCGGCACCGCGGTCGGTTTCCAAAATAACTCTTGAACCAACAACAAGATTTCCAATATCGGTATCAAAGAAAGAAGAACCAATTTCGTTTCTTATACTTATATTTACGGTAAACATTATGGAATTATAACATATAAATTGTTATGAAAAAAGTACTTATTTTGGGATATGGAAGAAGCGGCCGGTCCGCGGAAAAATATTTAATAAATAAGGGTTATGAAGTAAGGATAATTGAAAGTATAGAAAATGTAATTGGAAATTTGAAGGACACAATAGAAAACTTGCAGGATTATGAATTTGCCGTAATTTCGCCGGGCATAAAAAGGACCTTTGAAAGTCCAATTCCGGTCATTGCGGAGGTGGAATTGCCGTTTCACTTTGGGGCAAAACCCAAAACGTTGATTTGTGTAACGGGAACGAACGGCAAAACTACGGTCGTCCGTCAAATATATAATTCGCTTTTATTGTCAAAAAAAAATGCGGTTTTGTGCGGCAATGTGGGCATGCCGATTACGTCGTGCGAAATTGACGGTCGGATTGTTGTCTGCGAAATTTCATCATTTATGTTAGAAGAATGTAAAATCCTCCACCCAAATATTGCGGTTATCACCAACGTGACACAAGACCATTTGGACCGGCACGGAACTTTTGAAGAATATAAAAAGATTAAAGAACGGATTTTTGAAAATTGCAGCAAGAAAGACAAAAAGATTCTTGGCGGAACTAATGATGAAATTGTGAAAAGAGTTTGCAAAATCTTACACGTAAAACCTTGCCTCGAACCGCCTATACAAAAACACCGGATTGAAAAGGTTGGGCAACGAAACGGAATGACGTTCTATAACGATTCAAAGGCCACCAACATCGCGGCAACCCTCTTCGCCGTGTCTAAATTCAAAGAAAATATTACCCTTATCTTATGCGGCAAAACAAAAGGACAGGATTATTTAGAATTGGCACAAAAACTTCCGGAAAATGTAAAAGATATAATAGTTTTTGGGGAAATGACAAAAGAAGTTATCACGAAGATAAGAAAAGCATTTGCCGTTATGTGCATGGAGGAAGCGATAGACACGGCACTTACACTTTC
>JAIRSY010000066.1 GCA_031255215.1 Christensenellaceae bacterium
CGATATATTGACTTGCAATAATTTTTTCATTTTTTATTTCATCAAAAGATAATTTTGTTTTTAATTTATGTTCCTTGACAAAATTTTGGCTTGCAATAAAGACAAGTTCGTCCGTAAACAAATCTATGGTTTTATATTCGTGTCCTTTTACAACAAATTCAGATCGGATATGAAAATCAAGTTTCTTTTGATTTAGCAGATCCAAACTATTTCGATCAAAGAAAACAAATGAAACATTTTTATATTGTCGAGTAAATTGAGCAATATATTTACTTAATTTTGCATTAAGAATTGAGGGAGCAACGCCAATCTTAATGATTGCTTCGCTTATTTCATTAAAAACTTCTAAACCGTTTTCCGCATCCGTAATTATTGAAATTGCGGATTTTATAGAGGGGTATAAAGACATCGCTTCACTTGTGGGTTCAACGCCTTTTGTGCTTGTTATAAAAAGATTTTTGCCAAGCTGCCGTTCTAATTCCGTGATATTGTGGCTTATTCCACTTCTTGTAATTCCGCAAAGTTCCGCCGCTTTGTGCATATTTTGTGTTTCACAAAGTAAAACAAAATTGCGGTATAAATTCCAATTCGTATGGGATATTTCCATAAATTCCTTCTCCTTTAATTTTTATTTATAAATAGCATAACACGATATTGAACGATTTTCAATAGGCAGTTAGAAATTTGTTTCTTTTTATTTTTAGGGACAAAATGTATTCTGTAATAAACAAAAAAAAGGAGAAAAATAAAATGCCAACGGTAGAAACATTACAAAACGCTCTTGATAGGGCAAAAGATACTTTCAAGCAAAGTTGCACCGCGTGTGTAAAAATGCTTGCGGTTCGCGGTGAATTAAATGAAGAAATGGTTGCAAAAGCGATTCAAAAGTCCGCGGACACAATCTGCGACAATTTGAAGTATGAATATGAATTGAGATATAAAAAAGGGGTGTAAATATGGATAAACTTTAGAAGTGGACGGTTTGCATTTTCATTATTATCCATATGTTGACGCACACGAAGTCGACGGATATTCATATTTGAGAAAGGAAGGCGGTTAGAGATTGTAACGGAAGAAAAGTAAAAATGTTGGGCAGACTTGACGGAGTTGTAATTTCGAATAAAGTTAGTTATGCGGAGTTATAAAAGGTTTTTTTATTTGGTCGTTTGCCGGTGGGGTGAGCGAGTGTTTTAGGACGCGAAGTTGGGGGCGGATATTTCTGCCGCTGCTTCGTCTTCGCCGTATTGAATGATTAAATTGTATGGTAAGAAATCAAAGTGTATGGAAGAAAAACTTTCCGGTTCGTACTTGATTCCGCCAAATTTATATACATATTCGTAATTAAAAGTAATAAAAGACGAATAAACATTCAGGGAGAAGTTTTTTGAATTTATGATTTCGTTGGGCAATAAAAATGTAATTATTGAATTATTTCCCAGATATTCCCTATAAATTTCTTCATGATTTTTATCAAGTTTTCCGTCCTTCATCAAGGCAAGTTTGAAATAATCCGTTTTTTCCGCGTGCCAATAAGCCACATACAAACCGTTTTCCGGGACATTTCCGTTTTTAATTGTGCAAGTATAATTATTTTGACCGACGGTATACTTAATTTTTGCTTCAAAATATCCAAGACCATAAGGCGAATTTTCGCTTTTTATGAAACTCAATTTTTTCATATTTGCGGACAGTTCACCTTCAAAATAAGTTCCTTTATTTGTTATTTCGAATTGAAGTTGATTATAATTGTCGATTTCTTCTCCATTTATATCAAATTTCCAATAATTACCGGAGGAACCCTGTTCCATAAAATGGACGGCGTTTAACGTATTACCGGCAAAAGTTTTAGGGTCGTTGAAATTTATATTGACCGAATATTTTTTATCGTAAGTGATTGTTGCGGTGAATGGTTCGGTTCCATTTTCACCAAACTCGTCAAGATATACAAGTCCGTAAGAATTTATTATTCCCAACTTGCCGGAAAACCCGATATTTGTTGTGTATTCAATTTTACTTTTTGAAAGTTGATTCCAAGAGATCTGCATGCCTTTTGTGATTTCTGTCAAATTTAACACCCAATAATTGTCATACCAATCGTCACCGTAATGAGCCGCGGACAGTTCCCATTGTTCAAGGTAGTTTGATCCCTGATTATCTTTGCCGTATGCTTTGGAACCATATACGACCATAGATGTTGTTAATATCATTCCGGTCAATGCGATTGCTATCGTCGAGAAGATAAAGGCTTTGGTTGATATAATGTTTTTAATCCTTTGTAAAATCCCCATAGGCCTATGATATCTCAAAAAATAAATGAAACCAAATTATTTATTTTCACAAAATCAAATGTTATGATGGAAGGCAGTCGAAATTAGGGTTGAATTTCAACGAAATTCACGAAGCGGTGCGAAGGAGAGAATTATGAAAGAAATCAAATTTGTCAATGTTCACAGTGTAAAGTTCAATACGGAAAGTTTTGCCCTCGTTCCAATTACCGGTAAAAAGAAAAATATAATTCATACGGAAAAGTTGCATAATTTGGAAGGAGGGAAATACAGTCTTCGGCGGGCAAAAAATTTTGCCGTGAAATGGAAGAACGCAACCTTTGTTTTTCAAAGTAATAATGTATATATAAACAACCAAAATGCCGCGGCGGTGGACGGGACAATTTCGCAAATAATTGTTGTGAAGAATCGGTTATTTGTAATAAGCACCGTTGGGACAAAAGTTTGGTATTCTATGGATTTAGAAATATATATGAACAAGGTGGCCAATGGGGAGAACGTAAGTTTAATTGAGGACAAGAACGTTGTCTGGATTCAAAATATATATGGTAAATGCATAAGGTTAAATAATTATCAAGACAACTTAATGGTGATTTGTCAAAACGGACTGTTTGTTATCAATGAAGATTTGAAAATGAAAATTCTTAATGCAGACGAAGAAAAAATAGTTAAAAATGCCGCCTTACAAACCGTTCAAAAAATTTGGGAAAGTGATTGGTTTGGTTTGGGGTATGCCGTTGATACCCAATATTTAAGAGATGTATTTTTAGAGTTTGAAAGTTTGACCGGCAATAAACTTCAAATGACGGTAATTGTAATTTCAAACAAGGTTGCGGACAATATCGTTACGGCGTATACAAGTCCGGAGATGCAAACAATCCGCGTAAATATGCGTGGTGACCAATTCAAAATTAAAATAATCATTGACACGGATGAAGACTTTGAAGTTTCTAATTTAAGTGCGATTATTGAATTTGGCAAGAGATAAACGCGAAACGGTTTGCCCTAAATCTTATTTTGCAATAGTTTTTCTTTTATTTCTTTTGCACGGAATTTGTCACGTTCAAGGGGGGAAATATTTTTTTTATCCTTGACAAGGATTGTTGCGGGTTTAATTTTGAAGAACAACTCGTCAACAATTTTATTTTTAAATTTCAAAATTCCCAAGCATTCGCCCAATTTAAGCCACATAAGGTTTTTGCCCGCCTCTTTGCTTCCAATTAAATATGCATTTGTAAGAACGCCCCATGCACGCATGACATTGTCGATAACGAAATCTTGATTTTGCAGGAAGAGGGCTTGTTGGGCGTCATATTCGGTTTTGACGATATCGTTAATTGTAAAGAAGACCTTATTTATTATTTCATCTTTGGTTTCCATTATGGTATTTTGGTTGGAAATTTGATATATTCCGCCTTCGTTTTCGCTCCCCTCTCCATAGGCACCGCGGATTGTAATTTTCTTTGGCAATTTAAGTGTCTTGATTTGACCCGATATAGTAAGTGCGGGCAGGCAAATCATGACGGAGGCACGCATTCCCGTCCCAAGATTGGTAGGGCAGGAAGTTATATAGCCCAAGTTCGGTGATTTTGCGATATTGAAGTTATTTTCAAGCATCTCGGCGATGCTGTTTGCAATGTCAAAAATAGAATCGAGGTTAAACCCGTTTGAAATTGCCTGAATCCTAATATGGTCTTCTTCGCCAAGCATGACGCTTACATTGTTTTGTTTATTGGTTATAATTATTCCGTTTGCAACATTAAGGGTGAGGTCTTTACTTATTAAATGTTGTTCAAACAGTGCAAGTTTCAAAGGTTCGTTGAGGGCGGCAATTTCCGCGGTATAGAATCCGAAATATTTTTCCACCGCCTTTGCAACATCGATAAAGGCGTCTTTTTTTTTTGTTTGGAAAGGGATCCCGTCAATATTGCGTGCGAGGCGGATTCGAGATGAAATCACCAAATTATTTACTTCCATTTGCAAGTTCCTCTATGTATGGTTGAAGTTCTTTTTGAAAATGTTTATAACATTCTGGGCAACCCAAGAAGTAAGTTTCCAAAAACCGTTCAAAATTATAATTACATTTTGGGCAAGGTTTTTTCACCTTTATTGATGGGGCGGGGATATAAAAAAAATCCATACGTAATCACTTTACTTGATAATAAAATAAATGTAAAATGGAATTGCAATGAAATAAGAACGATTAAGATGTTTTCATTTCAGGCGAAGAACGGAGGTTTTAAGAGAATGAATTTATCCCGAAGCACAAATGAGATCATAGAAATTGCGGCAAGACGGGCACAGTTACCCGTATTTGAATTATGGCCGGTTCACCTTTTGCTTGGATGTTCACTCCTTGAAAAATCAATTGCTTATAAATTACTTCAAGAGGAGGGCATAACGGAAAAAAGGATTTTGGAGAATAAATCTGTGCCGTTTCCCGAGCAGACTTTTGTCGATGTAATGAAGGTTGCGGATGAGGCAAAGAATCTTTTTGACCAACCGGAGATTTACAGCGAGATTTTATTATTTGCGTTGGTGACAAGATGTTCCCAAAGCATGTCCGTCTTGGAAAAAATCAAGAAGGGGGCATGCGGAAGGATTGCGGATAAGGTTGCGGAATCGCAGGGGATAAAACCGAACAGTGATAAGTTCAAGGAAATCAAGATTGTATCGTTTGATACCACGGACCCGAAGCTGACGGCTAAAAACGGTGGGTTTGGCGATTTTGACGGCGGCAATTCATCGCAGGGTTTACCGAAGGAAATGCTTTCATATGGGGCAGATTTAACCGCAAGGGCAAGACAGGGTAAAATTGATGAAATAGTGGGGCGTGAAGAGGAGAGCAACAGGCTCGTTGAAATACTTTGCCGTAAGACGAAGAATAATCCTTGTTTGATAGGTGAGGCAGGTGTCGGCAAGTCGGCGATTGTGGAAGGACTTGCGAAGAAAATTGCCGCCGGAGATGTGCCGGAGATTTTACAGGACAAGATTGTTTTTTCGTTAGACATAGGGACGTTAATGGCGGGGACGAAGTTCAGGGGTGAATTAGAGGGAAGAGTTACGCAGATTTTGGACACCCTTGGGAACAGGAACGATATAATTCTTTTTATAGATGAGATACATAATATAGTGACCGCGACGGGCAAAGAAGGTGAAATGGGGATAGCGGAGATTTTGAAGCCGAAGCTTGCACGGGGGGAATTACGCTGCGTCGGGGCAACTACATTAGATGAATATAGGAAATATATAGAGAAGGACGCGGCTCTTGAACGGCGATTTGCACCGATAATGGTATATCCCCCCAACATGGAGCAGGCGATTCAAATATTGAACGGATTAAAGGATTCATTTGAGAAGTTTCATAAGATAGAGATCGAACCGGCGGCGATTGTTGCCGCGGTGTCCATGGCGGATAGATATATAAATGACAGGAATCTTCCGGACAAGGCGATTGACGTATTGGACGAGGCATGTTCAAAGAATAAGATACGGCATATAAATAAGGTGAACGTTGAAAACATAGCGGAGGTCATATCTTCGGTCACCAAAATTCCGCTTTCAAAAATTACGGCGAAGGAGATTGAAAACTTAAATTCACTTGAAGGGGAGCTTAAAGAGAAGATTATTGGACAGGACGCGGCGGTCGATGCCATTGTGCGTGCGGTAAAGCGGTCGCGGAGCGGGATAAGTGATAGGGACAAGCCGACGGGAAGTTTCATTTTTCTTGGAAGGACCGGTGTCGGGAAGACGGAGGTTTGCAAGGTTTTGGCAAAACAATTATTTGATACGGATAGGGCGTTTATTAAATTGGACATGAGTGAATTTGCGGAAGCACACAGTGTAAGTAAACTTATAGGAAGTCCGGCGGGATATGTCGGTTATGAAGATGAAAGTGTTTTATGCGATAAGGTTCGGCGGAACCCCTATTGCCTTGTTCTATTTGATGAAATTGAAAAGGCACATCCCGACATTTATAATGTTTTATTGCAAGTTTTAGACGAGGGAAAACTTACGAACGGTCATGGACGGGCGGTGTCCTTCAAAAATGCGATAATTGTGATGACGTCAAATGTTGGGGTGAAGGACATAATACACAAAAACGCGATAGGGTTTGGGAGTGAGAATTTGGAGGAGCAAATGGGCGAAGAGGAGATAATATTAAACGGAATGAAGAAGAGGTTTCCTCCCGAATTTATAAATCGAATAGACAACGTCATTGTATTTAATTCTCTCAAAAAGGAAGATGTAATGAAGATAGCACGGATACATTTAGAGAATTTGAAAAAGAAATTATCATCGGTCGGGGTGGAATTTATTTATTCGGACAAGGTCGTGAAGCAACTTGCCGAAAAAGGTTATGATAGGGAATATGGAATCCGTCCGTTAAAACGGGTCATTCAAAAAGAGATTGAGGACAAGGTGAGCGAGGCAATAATCATGGAAAACATCACGAGATACGAGTGTAATTTTCTAGGTTAATTGTTCTTATTTCGGGAGGTTTTGGTTCCGGCGGCGGGGTTTGATTATTTTTATTTTGTAAAATAAGCGGAAGTATTTTAAGCAAGATATCCGCCTGATTTACGCCGAAAATTTTCAAGATGTCCGCCAAATTCGGGCTTCCTTGATTAGATGATGATTCATTATTTGAGGCATTGCCGTTATTAAAAGTGTAATTGGTTTCGTTTTTCCCCGTTTCTTCGTCATCAATTATGGGCATGTCTTCCATTATTTTATTTGCTCCAATATATTATTAAGACGTTTTTGTTGGGCATCATTCAAGAAAGGTTTAATTGTTTGAATGGTCTTATGGATATCATTAGAAGTTCCGTTATTTTTCTTAATATTGATTTGTTTTTGAAGTTCTTTAAGCAATTGTTCATCATTTAATTTTGACAAAAAGTTAACGGCGGACGACATTTCCTTTTTTTGTTCATCATTCAGAGCGTTTGCCTGGTCATTCAAAATATTTGGGTTTCTGTATTTTGCGTAAGGCTCTGTATTTTTATATTCCATATATTATAGATATGCTGTATAATTTATGATATGTTCATAGATTCTGTTGAAATTGAGATAAAGGCGGGTTCGGGCGGGGCGGGTTTCGTATCATTTTTCCGCGACACGATGACAATGTTCGGCGGGCCGAACGGCGGCGACGGCGGTAAGGGCGGGGACGTTATCTTTGCGGGGACGACAAACGTTGATAACCTTGTTCATTTTCATTATAATCAAAAGTTCGAGGCGGAGAACGGTTTTGACGGTGCATCGGCGAACAAGCACGGGCGGAACGGCAAAAACTTGATCATTCCGGTTCCTCTTGGCACAAAAATCTTTAATGAAGATAAAGAATTGGTTGCCGACATAACAGAAAGCGGTCAGGAATACCTTGCCTTACACGGCGGTGCCGGCGGCCTTGGTAATTTTCATTTCAAAAGTTCAACACGCCGTTCGCCCAATTTTGCGAAGGGCGGAATAAAGACGAAGAGTTATCGGGTTTTTCTTGAATTGAATTGTATAGCGGATGTCGGGCTTATAGGGTTTCCAAATGTCGGGAAGTCGACTTTGCTTTCAATAATTTCAAAGGCAAGGCCGAAGATTGCGAATTATCATTTCACAACCCTTTATCCAAACATCGGCGTTGTCAATTACAAGGGGCGGAATATTTTGTTTGCGGATATCCCCGGTTTAATTGAGGGGGCAAGCGACGGCGTGGGTTTAGGGCATAGTTTTTTGAAGCATATATCGCGGACAAGACTTTTGGTTCATATAATTGATATAAGCGAAAGTGAGGGGCGTGACGCGGTGAAAGATTTTCGCATTATCAATAGTGAATTAAAGGCGTTTGGCATAGGTTTAGAAAAGAAGAGGCAGATAATTGTTCTCAACAAGTGTGATATGGCGGCGGAGGAACAAATAAAAGGTTTCAGGGCAAAGGTAAAGACAAAAGAAATCATTGAGACCTCCTTTGTAACACATAAAAATATTGACCGATTGATACACAGTGCCTTTATTGCATTAGAAGAGACGCCCGAAGAGGTGCCGGAGAAGATTGTTTCTATTTTAGAAAAAAAAGGAAACCCCCGTGAATTTAATGCATTTTTTGCGGGCGGTGCGTTTCATCTGTCCGGACAACTTATAGAAAATTTGCTTCGCGGGACGGTCATTAACGATGCCGTCAGCAATAATAATTTTCAAAACAAGTTAAAGGAATACGGAGTAATAGACAGGCTTATTGAAATGGGGATAGAGAATGGGGACACAATCAAGATTGACGGTTATGAATTTATTTACGAGCGGTAAAATTTGACTTGTGTTTGTTTGAAATTGGGATTATCATTAAATATGGACAAAGAGAAACTGCTATCTATTTTCAATTGGGTTCATCAAGCCGGTTTTGGGGAAGACGGAGAATTTGGGTATGCGAGTTGAAAGAATTGAGGGGACATACGGAAGTAATACGTATATAATCTTTTGCGATGCCGAAAAACACGGAACGGTCATAGATGAGGACATAATAATAATTGATAGCGGGGCGTTGTTAGAAGACATAGAAAAGGCGGTAGGTTCGGGGAACGTTTTAGGCGTCTTTATAACTCACGAACATTTTGACCACATGACCTTTGCCTGCGATTATGCCCGTAAATTTCAATGTCCAATTTATTGCAGCCGGGAGACACTTACAAACTTTGAATATTTCAAAAATCCGATTGAGTTTGAGGGTAAATCTTATCGTCTTGGGCAATATGGTGATGATACGAAGATTATTTTAATAAAAGATGAGAGTGAAATAGAGTTGGGCAAATTTGTTGTCAAACCGTTTTGGACGGCGGGGCATTCGTTCGGCGGTATTTCTTTTTTAATTGAAAACGGTTTATTTTGCGGTGATACTTTATTCAAAAAAGGAATTGGAAGATACGATGCAATGTCTCACGGGAAAAAATATATGATAGAAAGTTTGAAGAAAATCGGTGGTATAAAATTTGAAAAATGTTTCCATGGTCACGGTGATGAGAGCGATTATTTTGAACAAATGAGGAACATAAAAGTTTTTACAAAGTGGTTAGAGAAGGAGCAATAACCATTTTACATCCGCCGCTTCTTTTGGTTCTAAAATCATTTTTGAAATAGGCACGTTAATTTTTAATATGGAAGGTCCTTGAAAAAGAGATTGATTTTTTTTTTATATGGGATATAATAAAAATTGTGAAAAAGATTGTTAAACTTTTTTGTT
>JAIRSY010000019.1 GCA_031255215.1 Christensenellaceae bacterium
CCTCGGCGGAAGAGAAGAACCGTTCGCCCTGTGCCTCCGCATTAAATAATTTTTCTCTTGCTTCCTGTGTCGTCATTTGTTCCCCCTTTCTTTTTACTTTAATTTTTCGATAACCCTTAATCTTGCCGACGCCGACCTTGGGTTATCCATGACCTCTTTCACACTTGGTTCAATAGGGTGTTTTGTGACGATTTTAATTGACGCCTTGTGTGAACAAATACATTGTGGCATATTTTTATCACATAGGCAATCAATATTTTCACGCATAAATTTATGCTTTACGATTCTATCTTCTAAACTGTGAAAAGTCAAAACCGCCAAACGGCCGCCGGGTTTCAAAACTTTTATCGCACCGTCCAAAAACTTTTCAATCGCCTTTAATTCTTCATTCACGACAATCCGTATTGCCTGAAAAGTCTTTTTTGCCGGGTGCCCGTAAAACTTATGATAACTTTCGGGAACCGCATGTTTACAAATATTTGATAATTGTAAGGTCGTATAAATCGGGCGTGCCTTGACAATTGCGGCGGCAATTTGTTTTGAATAAGTTTCCCCGCCGAATTCCCGCAAAGTGTTTTCTATCTTTTTTTCGGCAAAAGTGTTGACAATATCACTTGCCGTTATTGCATCGTTTCTATCCATTCGCATGTCAAGTTTGCCGTCCTTCATATAAGAAAAACCGCGTTCGGCGGTATCAATTTGATAAGAGGACACGCCGAAATCGGCGGTTATCGCGTCAACGTTTTCCAAACCTAAATCGGCAATATTTTCAAAATTGGTATGAAAGCAGCGAACAAATTCCCCGCTTTGAAGTAATTTCACCTCCGCAAAGTTTATCGCATCTTCATCTCTATCTAAACAAAAAAGTTTGCCGCCCTTTATGTGCTTCAAAATTTCGGCACTATGTCCGCCGGCACCGACGGTCGCATCAACCACCGTATTACCCTTCTTCAAGTTCAAAGAATCAATCACCTCGTTTAACATGACGGGGATATGTTTAAGCAAGCAAGAGCGGCCACCCCCAACCTTATTTTGACCGCTTTTGATTGCCATAATGTTTTTTAATACATTCTTATGAATTTGTCAAATGTTTATATTTTGATACTCTATGATAGTCGGATATATTTTTATCCATATCAAGGGCGGTAAGTAACTGGGCGGTTTTTTTGTCGATTGTCTTCGGCATTTCAACAAAAATCTTGACTATCAAATCCCCGCTTCCCATTGAACGAAGTCTCTTTACACCTTTGCCCGACAACCGTTTCATTGTTCCGTTTTGGGTATTCGGTTCTATATTTAACATTTCGAAACCGCCGACAACGGGGATTTTCACCTTTGTCCCTAAAATTGCTTCCGTAAAAGTTATCGGCAGTTCCAAATACAAATCAAACTCCTGCCTCACAAGCAATGAATGGGGGGTAACGCGGACGCGTATATTGAGGTCGCCGCTTAAACCGTCCGCGACCGCGTTGCCCTCACCGGTTATTGTCAAAATCTGCCCATTATCAATTCCGGCGGGGATATTAACTTCATAAGACACAAGTTTTTTTGATATTCCTTTGCCGCCGCAGGAATCGCATTTTTTGGTTATAATCCGTCCTGTCCCGCCGCAATCCGAACAATTTACGACGTTTTCGATGCTCATCATTCCCATTCGCTGAACTTTGCGGATACGTCCCTGTCCGTGACATTTCGGGCATTGTTGAAATCCAGACCCGTCTTTTGCCCCCGTTCCGTTACAGGAAACACATTTTTCATGCCGGTTAAATGATACATTCTTTGACACGCCGTTACAACTTTCCTCAAAGGAAATGCCGACGTCAATCAAAATATCATCGCCCTTTGCCGAACGTTTTTTACCGCCGCCAAAGATTCCGCCGCCGTCAAACAAATCTTCAAAAATGTCATTCATATTAAAGGAAAAACCGCCGCCGAAATTTGAGAATCCGGAGAAGCCGCCGCCGAAATTCGGTCCCTCGGCAGAACCAAACTTATCAAAGTTCGCCCTTTTCTTTTCATCGCCCAAAATTTCATAGGCAATGTTTATCTCTTTCATCTTTTCCGCCGCGGCCTTATCATTTGGGTGAAGGTCGGGGTGGTATTGTTTTGCAAGTTTTCGGTAAGCCATTTTTACATCGTCCGCCGACGCGTTCTTCGCAACACCCAAAACCTCATAGGGATTTTTTGCCATCACTTACCTTCACTTTCCGGATCCGGTGTCTCTGTGTTTGAATTATCCGTATTTTGTTTTTCCGCTTCCTCTTTCGCTTGATACAATTTCATCACAATCTCCTGCGTCTTTTTGCTAAATTCCTCCAACTTTTTCGTGACACTTTCGGCATCATTATCATCTTTGATATCGTTTTTAAGGGCTTCTGTGGCACTTGTAAGCGTTTCCTTATCGCTCTCGGACAATTTACCACCATTATCTTTTATAAGTTTTTCGATACCCAGAATTGAATTTTCGGCCATATTTTTAGCATCGACAAGTGCCTTCCTTTTCTTGTCTTCCTCCGCATGTGCCTCCGCCTCTTTAATCGCTTTTTCAATGTCTTCCTTATTCATATTGGTCGTTGCGGTGATATTTATAGACTGTGATTTATTCGTCCCCAAATCTTTTGCGGTCACGGAAACGATGCCGTTTGCGTCAATGTCGAACGTCACCTCAATCTGCGGAACACCCCTTGGTGCCGGCGGAATATCGGTTAACATAAATCGGCCGAGGGTTTTATTATCCGCCGCGAAGTCGCGTTCGCCTTGCAAAACATGAATATCAACGCCGGGTTGGTTATCGGCGGCGGTTGAAAAGACCTGCGATTTTTTTGTCGGTATGGTCGTGTTTCGTTCAATAAGTTTTGTGCATACACCGCCCAATGTTTCAATTCCCAAGGACAAGGGTGTCACGTCAAGAAGCAACACATCGCCTCCAACATCATCGCCCGCAAGGACACCGCCCTGAATCGCCGCACCAATTGCAACACACTCATCGGGATTTACACCCTTGAACGGGTCTTTGCCTGTTTTCTTTTTTAATTCATCTACAACGGCGGGAATACGCGTTGAACCGCCGACCAAGATGACTTTTTTGATATCATTAAAGGACAATTTGGCATCTTTCATACACGCGTCAACGCATTTCATGGATTTATCAATCAAATCCTTCGTGATGTCATCAAATTTCGCTTTTGTAAGGTCAAACTCTAAATGTTTCGGCCCGTTAGAGTCCGCGGTAATGTATGCCTCGCTTATCGTGGTCTTTGTCATGCCGCTCAAATCAATTTTGGCCTTTTCCGCAGACTGCTTCAATCTCTGCATCGCCATTTTGTCTTTTGATAAGTCAATGCCGTTTTTCTTCTTGAAATCGTCAACGACAAGATCAATAATTCGTTGGTCAAAATCATCGCCGCCCAAATTCGTATCGCCGTTCGTCGCCAAAACTTCAAACGTTCCGCCGCCAAGTTGTAAAATCGATACGTCAAACGTTCCGCCGCCCAAATCATAAACCAAGACCTTTTCGTCACCGTCCTTATCAATTCCATAGGCAAGTGCCGCGGCGGTCGGCTCGTTGATTATTCTCATGACTTCCAAACCGGCGATTTTCCCCGCATCCTTTGTCGCCTGACGCTGACCGTCATTAAAATATGCCGGAACGGTAATAACCGCCTTCGAAATTTTGGCACCCAAATAAGATTCGGCATCGGCCTTTAACTTTTGCAAAATCATAGCGGAAATTTCCTGCGGAGTGTGTTTTTTGCCGCCCATTGACACCTTATCACTTGTTCCCATTTTTCGCTTGATTGAATAAATTGTATTTTCAGGGTTGGAAACGACTTGCCGCTTTGCGGTCAAACCAACAATGCGTTCCCCGCCCTTTGTTTCACCAACAACCGACGGCGTCGTCCTCATTCCCTCCGCATTTGCGATTACAACGGGCTCCCCGCCCTCCATTACGGCAACACAAGAGTTAGTTGTTCCCAAGTCAATTCCAATAATTTTATTTGTTTCTTTCATTTTTATTTTTCTCCTTTTATTTTGTTGTCCCCCAAGTCAATTCCAATAATTTTATTTGTTTCTTTCTGTCTTGCTTCGCAATCCAGATATCTTCGCTCGCCTACTTGTCTCTATCTTCGTTACACGATGCTCGCTCGTTATCTTCGTTACACGAGATAGTTTCACTCACCTACGGTTCGCTCACTATATTCGTTACACGAGATAGTTTCACTCACCTACGGTTCGCTCGTTATCTTCGTTACACGAGATAGTTTCGCTCGCCTACGGCTCGCTCACTATCATTTTTATTTTTCGGATGCTGCTAATCAAGTTTTACCATTGACGGACGAAGCACCTTCCCTTGATATAAAAAACCTTTCTGCCATTCCTCCAAAATTGTTTCGCCTTTCTCCGTTGTGGCAACCGCGTTATGTAAATTTGGGTCAAACGGTTCGCCCACGGCCTTGATTTCCGTTATATTAAGACGTTTGAAGCAATCGTCAAGTTTGTTTTTGATTATTTGAAATCCCTTTTTGTCAACCTCGTTTTGAATTGCCTTTTCCGCCTCATTTACACCGTCATAAATCGGCAAAAGCATCTCCACAACATAACTCGTCCCGTCTTTGAACGCATTGGATATCGCCCCGGCATTATGTTTTTTATAATTTTCAAGTTCCGCCTTATGATATTTGGCAAGATTAAGGTTGTCATCTGCCCTTTTTTGCAACTCTTCAATCTGCTTTTGAAATTCATCTCCGGCAAACTCTTTCTTGTTACTGTCAATAACTTTATCTTTTGTGTTTTCCATGTTTTCATTTCTCATTTTTCTATCCTCCACCTCCTTTTAATGTAAGCAGCAACTTTTCCTGCGGAGGTCCCGTGTTTATATAAATCTGCCCCAATCTAGTCAACTCGTCAAGCGTGATTCCTCTCAAATATGAAGCAATGGCATTGCTTGCCACATCGGCCTGCATGTTCGTAAGAGGTGTCTCCGTCCCTATTTTGGTCGTTATACAACCGGCGTTGGTTTTGGCAAGGAACATGATCCTTCCGTCAATCATCGGCAAAATAGACACGGCGGTTATTTCATAGTTTTCCAAGTTAGGAAGCCCCCAAATCTTATTCGATATTTCGATTATTACGTTTGAAAGCGAATTCACTTCCTTAACTTCCCGTTCATCCTCCATAAATTCTTCATAACCCGCCTTGGTCGGCACCCGTCCGCCGCTTACATGAAGCTGACGCAGATATCCCATTTCCTCCAATATTTTAAGGTCATTGCGTATTGTCGCCGAGGACTTTGGAACCGTTTCCGCTATTATTGCAGAAGTAATAGGAAGCAGAGTCCTAACGTAATATTTAACACCCACCGACAGCACTTCTTTCAATCTCTTGTTCATATTGTTAGCAGCCCTCCCTTGCCACTGCTAATAATATTATATGACAAAAAATACTTTGTCAACACTTTTTTTAACATTTCCGGTGCGATTTTGCGAAATGCCGTTGAAACGCCGTTTTCGGTGTCGCTCGTCATATGAACGGACTGTGTCGCCAATATGAACGTCTTCTATGTTTTTAATTGCACCGCCCGCCATTACAACCGCCGTCCCGGCAACAACCCAAAAAAACATAACACAAATTATTATTTGCCATATAATGTTGATTAGTGTTTTTCCCATTTATGCACCTCCTTCAAATAGCTGCTCGCCTTTGATTGTCTATCGTAGTACACATCAAATTCAAAATCAGATTTAATACTTGCGGCGAA
>JAIRSY010000017.1 GCA_031255215.1 Christensenellaceae bacterium
TAACCAATCCATAACCTCACTTGTCGGCACATCAAGCATCTTCGCCAATTCAAACTCTTCAATTTCGTTCTGTATGAGTATCTCCACAAGTATGCGTGAAAAGCAAAACTTTATGTCATGGTCACTTGTATCTTTTATTTTTTTCATTTTTCCCCCCTTTTTTAATGTCCTTCAAGACATTATGATATTATATTATCCACGCGGTGCACAAGTCAACACAAATATTTATTTTGAGAATAATATAGAACATGGCTAACTTTGCGGAACGGCTGACCGAAGTTTTGAAAGAGCAAAACATGTCGCAGACAAAGTTAGCGCGTATTTTGAAAGTTTCGCCAAACACAGTTTCTCGTTGGTGCAGTCATAATGCCAAACCCGACATTGATATGCTTGTTTTAATTGCGAAAGCACTCAACGAAAGTGCGGATTATTTGTTAGGAATTGCAGATTAAAAAAGCACAAGGTGTTTCCCTGTGCCGTTTTTTACTTCCCACTTACAGGCTGGGACGCTCCTAATCGTTTTTTTGCACCATTACAAGAGCACAACACATTATAGCATAAAAATATTGTTTGTCAAGATGTTCTTTGAAGAATATCTTTCTAATTTCGCCCGGCGAACCGCCGCACTCGGTATCAACACTTTTTGCTATATGTTATTATATGCTCAAATCAATGTTTTTTATACGGCGGCACTTTTTGCCTTAATTATAAAAGAGCGGCAAATGACATTATGCCGTATTGTAATTCATTGACGAACCAAATATTTTATTGTTGCAATTAAACAATTTTCTTGTTACAATACCTTTCAATTTAATTTGCTTTGGTAGCTCAGTCGGTAGAGCAAGGGACTGAAAATCCCTGTGTCGGTGGTTCAATTCCGCCCCAAAGCACCAAGTAAGGGAAAGGTCGGCTTTTAGACGGATATATTGTTGGTTTTTCCGCGTAAAATGATTGCGGATATTACACCGACCGTCATAGAGAAAATGGCATCGTTAAGTGCGGTAAGGTCAAGGGAGAATTTGCCGTCAACGGCGGAGAAGATGCAAAAGGCGAAAATGATATAGAGGGCACCGACAAAGGCACCGATAAGCCAGCCGGCTTTTTTTACATTTTTCAAAGAAATGGCGACACCGATAAAGATAGACAGAACCTTTACGACTTGAATAACGGGTTTTATTACCGCATCACCCAAAGAAAATATATTTATTATAAAGGCAAAAGTCAAAACAAAGACGAGGGTTATAACGGTTGCCCAAAGAACGCCTTTCATTATTTGTTTCATAAAATTGTTCTCCTTATTATAAGTAACTTTTATCCTCGAAATTTTATTTCGGGACATTTGGGAACCGTTAAACATTTCAAACAACTTAATTGATTTGTCTTTATTGGATTTCGTTTATAAAACGCAACGCAAAAGACCTTGCAATTAAATTATTTCAAGCAGTTCCATGTTAAATGATATTTGTTACTTCCTTATAATAGAACAATATTTTCGGTTATTTTTTTTGCGTTCAAACTTCACCGTTCCATCGCAAAGGGCGAAGATGGTATGGTCGTGACCGACACCGACGTTTTGTCCCGCTCTTACGTCCGTTCCGCGTTGGCGGACTATGTTTGCTCCGGCGGGGGCAAATTGACCGTCGGCAACCTTTACGCCGAGGCGTTTACTTCTACTGTCGCGTCCATTAGAGGTGGAACCGCCGCCTTTATGATGTGCCATTTATTTGACCTCCCCGATTTTGATTTTTGTATATGATTGACGATGTCCCCATTTTTTGCGGACATTCTTTTTTGCTTTATATTTGAAGCCGTTAATTTTATCTCCGCGGCCGTGTTCAACAACGGTGGCGGTTATCTTTCCGGGACCGAAACCATTTACGGTTTCAAGTGCAATTTCCTCGCCGATTTCGGCATCAAGTTTTTCAACAGACAAGACCGCATTTGGTGCGGCAAAGTATTGTTTTCCTCCGGTTTTAATTATTGAAGTCATAAAGGGAAGTATATTATAAATTGAAGTCGGTGTCAACATAAATTATTTTACCGTATTAGGCAATGATTGTTAGGGTTGAATTTCAAAGAAATGCACGTTGATTTAGTCAACTATTATTGGAACCCCTATTTCGTTTTGCGGTGCTATGTCGATTTTAATGCCGCTGCCTTGAAGAAAACTTTGAATCACGGAATAGGCAAGCGTCGGCGAATTATTCTCTTCACTTAAATGGGCAAGTGTTACGTGTTTGGTGTTATGTTGGGCGAGGGTTTTTATCGCGTTTGCACATTCCGTATTGCTTAAATGTCCGCGGGGGGAAAGGATACGCTGCTTAAGCCATGGAGGATATTTCAAATTGGCGGCAAGTTTATCCTTGTCGTGATTGGATTCAAGAATGACGGCGGTGCATAGTGACAGATGGGCAAGGATTTCGTTGGTCATTTTGCCGATATCCGTGGCAATGCCTACGGTTGAATTAAATGTATAACCGAAACAAAAGTGGGAATCGTGGGGAACGTTGAAAAAATCCACCTTGATTTGGTCTATAAAAAATGAATCATTGAAAGTTTCAAAGTATTCATCGGTAAGGTTGAGTTGTTTGGACAAAAAATGTTTTAATTCTTCATGAACATAAACCTTTGTGTTATAAAGCCGGCAGAAGTCCCTTATTCCTTTTATATGGTCAAAATGTTCATGAGTTATCAAAATTGCGGTGATTTCGTTTGGGGAAATACATGCAGCTTCAAGGCGGGCGAGAGTATGTTTAAGTCTTAGCCCTATGTCAATCAAGATTTTTGTATTGTTATCGGTGACGTATGTTATATTGCCCTTTGAGCCGGAAGATAAAGTTTGCATTTTCAACATTTTGTAAGTATACTTGATTGTATGCGAATTGACAAAAATATTTTGTTATGTTTGGCGATTGCTTTGACGAGCGTCTTTGGTTATGTGATGCTGCAAAACTTTTGCACGGAATTGTTTGTCAATTTCGGTTTGGAAACGCCGACCGCGGCGGGCGAATTGACCTTCTTATCCATAATTTATGCGGTGATTGTTGCACCGGTATTGGAGGAATTACTATTTAGATTTGGGATTATTAAAGTTTTGAAGTTGACGGGGTTAAAAAACATTTTTATAATTTTGATTTCGGCATTTTTATTTATGCTTTGGCATTGGAGTTGGTCGCAAACGGTATATCAATTTATTATGGGGGTTTGGTTTGCACTTATATTTATAAAGACGGAGCAGATTTGGTGGAGCATGTTGGTTCACTGCTTCAACAATATGATTGTGGTCCTTTGTATCTGGTTGAACTTCAATATTGACTTCTCAAACGGTTTTTTTGCGGTCTTGGTAGGTTTGGCGGCTTCGGCTTGCATATATTTTGAAATAAAGGGGGTAAAAAAGATTTGTTTATAAAGGTATGCAGAATATACTTGATGCAACTATTGCTGTTATTTCTTTTTCGGGTGTGCAGTTACGCCGGTGTTTTTGATAAGATATACTTGCAAAGTCCGCAGTGGTTTGAGATCGGGTTTGACCTTTTTGTTCAATTGGTTATAATGATTGGTTTTCCGTTAATATTTTTGAGGGG
>JAIRSY010000036.1 GCA_031255215.1 Christensenellaceae bacterium
TTGGATGAGGATTATTCGCGGCTTACAGATAAGCAGTTAGTAAATAAAACGCAAGAGTTCAAGGGAAGACTTGCGAAAGGAGAAAGTCTTGACGACATTTTGCCGGAGGCATTTGCGACGGTTCGCGAGGCGGGCTTCCGGGTTCTTGGGTTAAAGGCTTTTTACGTTCAAATTATGGGCGGGATTGCATTACATCAGGGACGGATAGCGGAGATGAAGACGGGCGAGGGCAAGACCCTTGTGTCGACGATGCCGGCATACTTAAACGCATTAATGGGTAAAGGTGTGCATATAGTAGAGGTCAATGAATATTTAGCGAAAAGGAACAGTGAATGGATGGGCAAGGTCCACCGCTTTTTGGGATTATCGGTTGGTTTGAACGTTTCAAGGGCACATACACAATACAAGCAGTCGGCGTATAACTGCGACATTACTTATACGACGGGAAGTGAAGTCGGGTTTGATTATTTGCGTGACAATACGGTGCGGAATATTAAACAAAGGGTGCAGAGAGGACTTTGGTTTGCAATGATAGACGAGGTTGACAGCATTTTGATAGACGAGAGCCGGACGCCGCTTATAATGTCGGCACCGACACAAGATAGGAACGAGACCTATAAGGCGGCGGATAAATTTGTTCGAACCCTTACGAAAGATGATTATGAGATTGACTTAAAGGAGAGAGCGGTTAGATTAACGGAGAGCGGGTTTGAGAGAGCGGAGAGGGCATTTCATACGGACAACATAAGTTCGGCGGATAATATGGAGGTCAATCATTTTATCGACAACGCGTTAAAGGCTCATTTACTTTTTCACAAAGACGGAGAGTATTTAATTAACAATAGGAATGAAGTAATGATTGTTGATTCAAACACGGGTCGAGTGATGGAGGGGCGGCGATACGGCAACGGACTTCATCAAGCGATTGAAGTGAAGGAGGGGTTGCCGATAAAGAACGAAGACATGACGATTGCAACGATCACGATTCAAAACCTTTTCAAACTTTATAAAAAGTTATCGGGAATGACGGGGACCGCCAAAACGGAGGAAGATGAATTCAAGAAGATTTACGGCGTGGACGTTGTATCGATTCCCACCAATCATAAGGTCATTCGAGACGATGCCCCGGACGTTGTCTTTCAAACTTTGGAACGAAAATTAGGGGCGATATATGAGGACGTTCTTTATAGATATGAAAATAAACAACCCGTTTTAATAGGGACGACAACGATTGAGAAGAGCGAGCAGATAAGCAACTTTTTGAAGACGAAGAAGATAGCACACGTTGTCCTTAATGCAAAGAATCATGAAAGGGAGGCGGAGATAATTGCACAGGCGGGGAAATTAGGTGCGGTAACGATTGCGACGAACATGGCGGGAAGAGGGACAGACATTTTATTGGGTGGAAATCCGGAATATTTGGCGACGGCGAAATTGAGAAAGGACGGGCTTAATGATGAACAAATTTATAATGCGACGGGATATTTTGATACGGATGATGCGGAAATATTATCGAATCGTGAAAGATATAGGGAATATTTGACTCAATTCAAAAAGGAAACGGACACGGAAAAGGTTGAAATTATAAAATTGGGCGGACTTCACATTATTGGAACGGAACGGCATGACAGTAGGCGTATAGACAACCAACTTCGCGGCCGTTCAGGACGTCAAGGCGACCCGGGGAGTTCAATCTTTTACATTTCATGTGAAGATGAATTGATGAAGAGATTCGGGAACGATATAATCGGCGGGACGATGCGAATGTTCAACCTTGACGATGTGCAATCCAAAATGCTTACCAAATTATTTGAAAGAGTTCAAAAGAGGGTTGAGGGGTTTTATTTTGATGCAAGGCGAAACACCTTTCAATATGACAATGTTTTGAACGATCAACGGGAGTTAATTTACAAGGAACGCAACGCCCTGCTTGACGGTAAAACAAATATTCATGAACAAGTAATAAAAAATTTAGAGGAGATTGTTCCGCAAATTGTATTGAATGCAATTGACGAAACCGCGACATATCGGGAATGGGATTTGGAAAAGGCAAACCAAATACTTGGGGATAAATTATTTGGGAAACAAGGCGAGTTTTTAACGGAAGAAAACGTTGAGGAAGCGACCTTTGAGGATATTTGTGATATGGTTGTAGATGCCGTTAAGGAACAATATGAAAAAAAGAGTGATGAAATAAAGAAGTCAGGGATGAGGTTCGAAGATGTCGAACGCGAAATTATGCTTCAAGCGGTTGATAAAAGATGGGTGGAACATATTGATGCAATGGTTCAATTGAGGAACGGAATTGGACTTCGCGGTTATGGCGGTAAGGACCCATTGATTGAATATAGACGTGAGGCGGTCGACATGTTCAACCGAATGATTGAGGCGATTACGATGGATTCAACAATTATCTTATTCAAAGTTCAATTTCAAAGAAGAGAACCAAAAAAATCATAACCGCAGGCACAATAATTTTGGGGGTTGACTTTTTTGTCAAGTTATGATATATTAAAGAAAAAAAAAGGGGAAAAATTATGAAGAAGGTTATAAAGACTTTGAGGGGATGCCTCAAGGGATGTTGCTACGACGAGTGCCCGAATGTTGGAATTGCAGAGTTATGGACGGGGAAAGAAGTGAATGGCGAGGCAACAAACAGGGAAGTGGGCGATAAATGTTTGGGATCGCAGTTTAACGGAAATTGTCCACTGTATGAAATCATTACAGGCAAAGGATTTGAAGATGTTGTAGAGAAAATTGTAGGCGTTGAAGATACCAAAGGAAACATTTAAGTTTTATGTCCGGAATTATTTAATTAGGGCGTTATAGTATGATCCTTTTTTGTTGAGAAGTTCGGTATGGGTTCCCGATTCGACAATCTCGCCGTTTTGACAAAAATAAATAAAATCGCAGTTTTTGATACTTGTTAAATTTTTTGTGATAAAAACCTTTGTCAATCTCTTTATGCTTATTATCTTATCGTTAATATTCTGTTCGGTTTGAGCATCAAATTCATTGATTGCATTAGAAAGTATAAGGAGGTCCGGGGATTGAAGAATGGTTCGAACGAGGTTAAGTGCCTGCTTTTCGGCACTGGTTATAACGAAGGTGTCGGAGGACAATTTTGTTTCGTAACCATTGGGGAGAGCGGAAATAAATTCATCAAAACCAAATTTTTTAGTAAGATTTACGACATTTGCGGGAAGAGTCTTGCGTATTCCATAAAGAAGGTTGTCGGCAACGGTTCCCTTGAAAATAAAGGGTTTTTCAAATGCGACTCCTATCCTTTTATAGTAACTTCGGCTTTTTATTCTCATTAAATCTTCACCATCAATCAAAATACGGCCAAGTGTTGGGGCAGAAAATTTAGCAAGAAATTGGGCAATTCGTTCGGGCATATCTTCGGTTTCACCGACAAAAGCGACAGACGAACCGGCTTTAATGGTAAAGTTTAGATTGTTGACGGCGTCATCGCGAAAAGGTTGGGCGGCGGCGGACACATTTTCAAACTTTATCTCACCGACTTCGCGGATAGTTTTTTCTTCTTCGGCGGTAATTTCATCGGGATAATCCATAATTTCATAGAAAGGGACGGACTTATTGACTATCCTTTGAAGGACATTGGTTGTAGTTGTAACAACGGTTGAATTCATAAGAAATCTTTGGGAATAAACAAGGAATGCGGGAAGAATTGCAAATTGAGCGGAGTCAACGTTACCGTTAAGAAGTAAGAAACCAAAGACGAGAGTAATAACGAGATACATAAAGTTTTGAATAAAAGTTATATACGTGGTATTAACCGCGACGGCGGTATCTTCCCCGATTTGTCCATTGCAGGAATCCTCATTGGGTTTGTCAAAGTCCTTGACACTGCCAAGTCCGTGAGCGGTGAAAAACGCGTGCAGGACGGTTCTATCGTCAAGGAAAGAATAAATTGTCTTTGATGCGGCGGCATTTTTTGTATAGTATTTCTGTGTTTTGCCGGCAACAAAACGTGCGGTGATAATACAGATAGGAAGCGATGAAACGACCACCCAACACAAAACGGGATTAAGGGATAGCATTGCAATAATTGTTGTGATAAAAAAGACAACAGAACGAAGAATAGAATAACCGCAGTAAAGAACATCGGCATAAAGTTCACCGGTTATTCCGGCAACCCGCCGGCTTAAATCACCGGATGTAAATTGATTCAAAAAAGAAATGGGAACGATATCGTATTTATGTTTAATCGCAACGGTTTGACGGGCAATGACTTTGTTTTCCGCATTTTGAACCATAAAGTTACAAGTGATAGATAAAATTTGATTGACAATACATAATGCAAGGTAGACGGCAAGATTAAACACGACATTCTTCATAAGAGGTGAAAAGTTAGAATCGTCTATTTCGGCAATTGCGTTACTCATATAGGCGGGCATTAAAGAGTAAAGAATAATGCAGATAATACCGAAAACGGTGATAAAGAAGATTTGCCCTTTTACCGGTGCAAAAGAGGCGATTATCCTTACTATTGAAGATTGATGTTTTTTATGAGTCATCACATAACCTCCGTCTTGGTAATATCTTGATTTTTTGATAAATCAATTTGCAGGGGTTTTTCTTGGTTAACGGCGTATTCCGTTTTTTCCTGTTCATAGAAGAACCGAGCATATTTTTTATTATCCCGAAGAAGTTCTTCATGCCGTGCATGTGCAAGGACCCTCCCCTGCTCAATGAAAATCGTTTCATCCGCCTCCTTACAAAGTGTAGAGCTTGTGGTGATAAAGATACAATTTTTATCCCGCAGTTTACGAATAATATTTTCAACGATAGAGGACGGAATCCCGAGGAAGCAGCGGTTAAAGACATAAAACTCGGCGGGTTTAACAATTGTGCGGACTACATTTATCAAAGTTTTAATATCCCTTCCGTAATCACTTTTATTTGAAATTTGCATGTTCAAAAATTCTTTATTATTGGTGATATTGACCGCACCGATGTCGCGGAAGATTTGAATTATTTCGGCATCGGTTAATTTGGGGTTAAATAGTGTCAGGTTATCGCGAATCGTTGCAGGGATGAACGTGGGGGAGCTGCTGCAATGAGAAATTATTTCCCTGCGATAGAATTGTTTATTGATTTCCCTTATGTCTATGCCATTGGCAAGAATTTCACCGTGATAATTATCGTTATAGCGGCAAATAAGTTTAATGAGGGAGGTTTTGCCGGAACCGACCGCACCCGTAACCGCGATATGTTTGCCGCCCGTCAATTGAAAATTGATATTAGACAGGATACTTTCACCGCTCCTATCCGTTAAATCAACGGACTTAAATTCAAAAGTTTTTATGGAGTTTTTAGGAATTTGTTTAATGCCGAAGTCATTTTTTTCTTCCCGCAATTCAAGAAATTCATAAATGCGGCGGTAACTTGTCCGTCCGCGTGTATTTCCGCCGATAAACCACTTGTAGAGATTGTTAAATGCCGTATTTATATTACCGATATATTGAATTGCGGTTGAAAGTATAACAAGTTCGGCGGCGGTCGTGACGGCGGTTGTCGCCCCGTACCAAATTATCGCGGCGGTAATGACGGCAAAGATAA
This sequence comes from Christensenellaceae bacterium, assembly GCA_031255215.1. Classification (GTDB taxonomy): domain Bacteria; phylum Bacillota; class Clostridia; order Christensenellales; family UBA1242; genus RGIG8050. Next base: position 5,587 of record JAIRSY010000036.1, read on the forward strand.
CGGCATTTAGGCAATCGCCGAGCCTTATGCTTTGGTTTATACTTCGCGTCTGTTTACGATAAACATTTACAATCCCCGTGGATTCTTCACTTCGTTCTTTTGCCTTTCCAAGGGCTCTTATGTCCTTTGCACCAATGATACTTTCTCTTGTCGTTTCAAAAAATGTGTCATAGGCGGCGGCGGTTTTATCCATAAATTTAGACAAAATTTTTGAATTTATAAAGAAGATAAGTAAGGCGATGGGGAGGGAAGCAAAGGCAATCAAGAAATAAGTAAAATCGAGTGTCAAAGCGATAACCGCGAAGGAGCCGCAGATGGTGATAGGGAAATAGACAATCAAGGTAACCAAACCGCGTTCAATTACTTTTATCCAAGAAGAATCGTTGATGATTGTCGCAAGGGTTTTGCTGCTTCCATATTCACCCAAGGTATCGGTGGAGATACGGGTTAATTTTTCGTAACATATTTTACGGACATTTCTTCCCACACCGGCAGAATATACGGACAGGAAATAATCGGTTGCAATATTTATAACACATATAGCGACGATAAACGCCAAAACGATAGAACCGGAGTAAATAAGTTGAGACGCGGATGGAATTATCGGTTCCCCCGCCGCGTTTGTTTGTTTTATAATGTCGGTTGTATTTTTTAGAAAAAGAGGATAAATTATTGCGAGAGCTTCTTGCAGCAATAAAGAAAAAACCGCAAGCAGAAACGGTTTTCTCAGGCCTTTTCTAAATCCATAATCCCTTACGTTTTTTTTTTGTCTTTTTATCCCCACGGATTGAGTATATATTGTTAATGCGAATTATTGCAAGTATTTTTGTTGTCGTGCTTATTCCCATTGCATTTTTATTTGATTATAGAAGTAAAGGTATTGCGGCGGGAGACGAAGACAAATACCACATAGTTTTAGACGCCGGACACGGAGGAATTGACAACGGTGCGGTTGTAAATGTCATAAAAGAGGCGGATATAAATTTAAGCATTGTCAGGTTGTTAAAAACCGAATTAGAAGCAAGAAATTTTCGCGTATCTCTTACAAGAGAAGGCACAGAAAGTTTGGAGGAACCATTTGCGAAGAATAAGAAGGTGAGCGACATGGCGAACCGCAGGAAGAAGATTACAGAATTGAATCCAAGCCTTGTGATATCAATTCATCAAAACAAATTTCCAAACACCGCCGTTCGCGGACTGCAATGTTTTTATGCAAGTGAAACGGAGGGAAGCGAAGTCTTTGCGAACGCAGTTCAAAAGCAATTTAATGAAAACAAAGAGTTCAAGACAAACAAAATCGTAAAGCGAACGGATTTCAACCTATGCGAACATTCGACCGTACCGGCAATCCTTATTGAATGCGGTTTTTTATCAAATGGGGAGGAACGTGCACTTTTGACAACGAAACTTTACCAGGAAAAAATTGCAATTAACATTGCGGTTGCCCTTGCGAATATAATAATTCAGCACTGGTATTTCAGTGCATAAACGGAAAAGAACGAGCAAAAAACAAAAGGAGAAAAAAAATTATGTGTAACTGTCCAACAATCGGCGAATTTATCGGCGGATTATTTGGGTGCGGCCGCAGATATGAATGCGGGCGTAGATGCGAAAAGTGTTTCAAGAAGGAAATAAGGACGAAAGTGGTTGAATACGAAGTTGAAGTTCCGATTCCTTGTCCAAGACCGCCTTGTCCGCCTCAACCCTGTCCATGTCCGATACCCGACCCATGTCCCGAACCTTGTCCGGTCTGCTAAATCAAGCATCAGTTCATCGCCTTGATTACATCTTATTACAATAGAATACACCAATATTATGTTGGTGTATTTTGTTTTAAAAAACAACTTATCCCGTATAAAAATTTTCTCTTTGCACAACATAGCCATAAGGAGGAATTTTTACATGGATAACAATTTTTATAGCGAGGAACACAAAAGGGACGCATTCGGCAATGTGATTGTCGAACCCACCGGCAATACAATTGCCAAAATGAGAGAGAGACATAGGTCGACAAACTTCATCAACGGTGTCATCATGTCTTGTTTGGCGTTATCCGTCATATTGACGGGTGCCGCACTTGGGGCGACGGGGCGTAGGGCAAATGATTTACAAAATCAATTAGAGTCCGCCCAGCAACAAAATGCCGAATTAAACAGGCAGGTATCGTCGTATCAAACTTCATATACATCGCCCTACTCTTCGACGGAATCAAATGGAACGGCGGCAAACAATGGGACTTCAACGAACGGCGGAACGTCTGCTTCTAGTTATGGAACAAACGGTGACGCAAGTTCGATGTCATCTTATGGACTTACATTTCCATCAAGTTCAACCACGGATACAAACATGGACGGCGGGGACGTTTACAACACGCCAAGTCTGCCTACATCAAGTGACATAAGCGACATGTCAGTGAGGGAGAGAACAAGAAGGGGCAGAAGATGGAGGAACAGCCGATATAACGGGACCTACAACAACGGTAATTAAGACATAACGAACGTATCTTCGGTTATATAAAAAGTTCTGTTTGCGACGGTTTCGATAATCTGTTCGTCACTTGTATAAAAAAGCATAACGCCCTTGTAACGTTTCATACCTTCGTTTAGTGCGGTAATGCTTTCTAAATCTAAATGATTTGTCGGTTCATTCATAATCAAAAGATTTCCTTGATTAAGCATAGTTTTTGCAAGCATGCAGCGAACCTTTTCACCGCCGGAGAGCACTTCGGCGGTTTTTAATGCCTCTTCACCGGAGAAGAGCATACGGCCAAGCCAACCGCGGATAAAGGTTTCGTTGGTATCCTTGGAATATTGTTTAAGCCAATCGAGCAGATTCAATTTGACGCCGTTAAAGTAGTTGTCATAATTTTGCGGAAGATAAGACAATTTGATTGTTTTGCCGATTTCAACCCCGGATTCATTATTTGCGATTGCATTAAAGAGTTCGTCCACAAGTTTTGAATTTTGGCACATGATTGCAACCTTATCGCCTTTATTGAGACGAAAATTGATGTGTTTGTAATTAACCGCCAATATTTCGTTGCCGACTTCCCTTTCAATTTCAAAGTTTATATAGGGATATTTTCGGCTGCTTGGCTTTATATCTTCTATGGTTAATTTTTCAAGTTCTTTCTTTCGGCTTGTCGCCTGGCGGCTCTTGCTTGCATTGGCACTAAACCGTGCAATGAATTCCTTTAACTCATCGGCTCTTGCTTCCGCCTTTTTATTGGCATCTTTTTGTTGTCTTAGAAGCAATTGACTTGTTTCATACCAAAAATCATAATTGCCGATGAACATATTTATTTGACCGAAATCGACATCACAAATGCGGGTGCAAACCTTATTCAAGAAATGACGGTTATGGGAAACAATAATAACGGTATTTTTGAAATCAAGTAAAAAGTCTTCAAGCCAATGTGTGCCATGCAAATCCAAATTGTTGGTCGGCTCATCAAGAATCAAAATATCGGGGTTTCCAAAAAGGGTTCGTGCAAGAAGGACTTTGACCTTGATTTTTGCATCAAGTTCGCCCATGATTTTGTCGTGAAACCCATCATCAATTCCCAAACCTGAAAGAATCTTGCGTGCATCGGTATCGGCGTTCCAACCGTCAAGTTCGCCGTATTCCTCATATAAAACCGCCAATTTGTCGCCATCGGTTTCGGTTTCAAGCATTTTATTGATTTCCGCAATTCTTTTGTGACCCGATATAACGGCATTAACCGCGGACATTTCATTAAACGCGTTTTGGTCCTGGGCAAGTGTCGAAATACGTTCATTTTTTCCAACGATGACTTCGCCCTTATTCGCCGTGATTTCACCGGATAATATCTTCAAAAATGTAGACTTGCCCGCACCGTTGGCACCGATTATTCCATAACATTCGCCCGCATTGAATTTAAGGTTTACTTCTTTGAAAAGAACCCTTTTACCGTATTGAAGTGATATATTAACCGTTTGCAACATAACAAGGATTGTAACACAAAAAAAGCGGTTCTTCAACCGCTTTTATTTAATCTTATATCCTTATTACATCTTTGCAAGTTGATTCTTGCGATAGCAAATTGCAACTACGGTCAAAACCGCAACGAAACCTAACACACAAACGATAACAAATACTATTGCAAGAGTTTTTTCGTTTCTGTCCGCCGTATCCGGCTTACCATTTGGGTCCGTTGGATTTATTGGATCGGTTGGGTCTATTGGATCCGTCGGGTCTACCGGGTCCGTCGGGTCTGTTGGGTTTGTTGGATCCGTCGGGTCGTTGGCCTCTACGATCGACCATGCAAAGGTTTTGTCCGCGTTTGTTCCGTCCGACCATTGTGTATTAACTTTGTCTTTCAAAGTCACCGTCGCATTATAGCTCCCGATCTCTGTCGCTTTATCCCCACTAATCGTATAATCATCACTTGCGGCAATAGCGAGTGTTTTTTCGGTCCCATCATACGTAAAGGTTTGTGTAGTTGGGGCAGCAGGAATGGCAACGTTTTTCTTTGTAATTGTATAGGTCGCGGTCAAGTTTCCGGTATACATACCCGCCCCGCGAACGGTTACACTATAAGTTCCTGCATTCTTTGAATCTGGATTTGAATAGGTAACGGTCACACCCTTCGGCAAATTTGCCGACGTGTAATCGTTTGAACCGATATGTAACGTGTAGGTCGGTTTTTGAGCGGCACCATTATAAACGAAAGTATTTTCCGAAAACGTAATAGAATTTCCCGCAACATTGATAAGTTCGGCTTTTGAAATATCAATTGTCATTACGGGGCGAACAGACTTATATTGATTAACAAGTATACCGGTCGTGCCCTTTCCATCGGCATTTAATGTCATAGCATAAGCATTTGGATAATCATCAGGAGAAAAAACATGTCTTGTGCTAAGCCAAATGGGAGAAGATGATATGAGAGCAGTTTGAAAACCCCAGTTCCCATTCTTGCTCACGTCATCAAACGACGGAATTGTTACTTCACCAACCAAATACTTTTGAACATTTGACGGAAGAAGCGTAGCTGTATTGTTAATCAAATAACTTCTTAAACTTGAATTTTGGTAATAATTGTTCATTTTGGAAACAACATTAGTTGCACCGTCAAACTGCAACTGAAATACCATATTTTCCGCCAACAATGTTGCGTTGACTCCCGAAACCTTTACAACTTTCCAAGCCCTATTGTTGATAGTGTAAACGTTTCCCACCCTCACGTCTTGCTTCAATATGCTGAACACACCATTTGTTTCGTCAAACATGTTTTGATTTTCGGTATAAGCCTGTGTAACAAAAACATTGTTGTCCTTGACATTCACTTCCGGTTTGTTAAAGCCGGCCATACCAAAGGCCGCGAGCCCAAATGCAATGACCGCTCCACAAACTCCTAAAAGTTTCTTTATTTTATTCATAATTTTCCCCTTTTCATATCTTATTCGCGTTTCCCCACAAACAAGATAAAATATTTTAATGTATTATATTATATAATTTAGAGTTTGTCAATACTTTTTACAAAATAAATTTGTAAAAAGTATTCCTAATTTTGCAAGCAAAATAGATAACTGCGTCGCTTTGC
>JAIRSY010000038.1 GCA_031255215.1 Christensenellaceae bacterium
GATTCCCTCCGGATATCATAGACAAACTGCTTAAAATCAAGTGGTGGAGATATAACCCGTATGACTTCAAGGTAAAGGGAGATATAGACATAGAAAGTTTCATATCATACATAGAGGATGGGATAGCGAGCGGAGAGTTGAGACCGTATACGCCGAAACCAATCATTTTGCACGACCTCATTGAACAAGGAAGAAGTAATTAAGAAAGTAAAATTATCTTTCGTCACTTCTTTCTTAATTGCATTTCGTTTCTTATTTTGTTGTTGCACGGTTGTTTGACGTTATTGTATAATGCTTGTGTTCTGCGGCAATCGTAGGATTAAAATTTACGAAGAGGAGATATAGATTTATGAAAATAAAAAGTATAAAAGGATTTGAAGTGCTTGACAGCCGCGGAAACCCTACGGTCTTGGTTACCGTTAATAATCAATGGGCTTACGCACCAAGCGGTGCATCGACCGGCGAATACGAGGCGGTGGAACTTCGCGATGGAGACAAAAATCGATACAACGGTAAGGGCGTCTTAAAAGCGGTTGAAAATGTCAACAAGATAATAGCGAAAAAATTGAACTTGGATACCTCTAAACAAATTGAAATTGACAGGTTTTTGTGCGACCTTGACGGGACACCGAATAAGGGCAATCTCGGTGCGAACGCTATCTTACCTGTTTCACTTGGTTGTATGTATGTTTCCGCAAAGGAAAAGGAGGAGACCCCCTACAAATATATGGCTGAACTTTATAAACAAGTCGGGGGAAAAACTACGGGCAAAAAACTTCCCGTTCCGTCCTTTAATATCATTAACGGCGGTGCCCACGCCGATTCGGGTATCGATGTTCAAGAATTTATGATTCAACCCAAAGGAATAAACGGTTTCGCCGAGCAGGTTCGTGCCGGTGCGGAAATTACGGCCGCTCTTAAAAAACTATTGTCAAGTAAAGGTTTGGTGACCGCGGTCGGCGATGAAGGTGGGTTTGCCCCGCGGATAAATGCAAAAAGCCCGATTTGCGGTGCACTTGATTTGATCTTGGAAGCAATAAAAAGTGCAGGATATATTGCGGGCAAACAAATCGCGATTGCACTTGATGTTGCAAGCAGTGAGTTTTATGACCCAAAGACAAAAAAATACGAATTAAAACACGAAAACAAAACCTTTACAACGGAACAACTTATAACTTTCTTTGAAGGACTTGTCGAAAAATATCCGATTGAAAGCATTGAAGACCCCCTTGACCAAAATGATTGGGACGGTTACAAGGAAATGACAAGGCGTTTGGGTGCGAAAATTAAAATTGTCGGCGACGATTTCTTTGTGACAAACAAGGAACGTCTTGAAAGAGGTATTAAAAAAGGCTGCTGCAACTCTATTTTGATTAAATTAAATCAAATTGGAACATTGACCGAAACTTTGGAGACCATCAAAATGGCACGCGACGCAAAATACTCCGTCATGATTTCTCACCGAAGCGGTGAAACCGTCGATACAACGATTGCGGATTTGGCGGTCGCCGTTGATGCCGAATTTATCAAAACCGGTGCACCGATTCGCGGCGAAAGGGTCGCAAAATATAACAGGTTAATGTTGATTGAAAAGGGTCTATGATGTAACTTATCACACGTTAAACGCAGCTCTTCAAAATTTCATAGATTTCCTTTTCGCCGAGCGTATAAAATTGACCCAAAGTTCCGCGGTTGATTATCGCCTTTTGGCTCATCGATTGAATGTCAAATTCTGTTGGAAAAATGCTTAGGTCTTTCAAGGAAAGAGGCATTCCAATGCTTTTGTAAAACTTTTTCAAATTCTTTATCGAAATTACATTCTTTTCAAATCTTTTAAGAACCTTGAGCTGCTCCTTGTTGCCGTGCATCTTTACAAAGTTAAACCAAGCGGGAAAAACAATCGCTAAACCTGAACCGTGCGTAATGTCATATTTCGCCGATAATTCATGCTCAATCGAATGACTTGCCCAATCTTGTTTCCTGCCAATTCCAATTATGTCATTATGTGCCATCGTTCCGCAAAGGACAATTTCCGCAAGTGCTTCCCCGTTGTTTCTGTCCTTCATTACAATCTGCCCCTCCTCAATAATTGTCCGCATTACCGCTTCCCCCATCGCATTTGTCAATTTGGTATCCTTTGTAAGTGAAAAATACCTTTCAAAACAATGCGTAAGCATGTCGACAATCCCGGACGCCAAATGAAAGTCCGGAACGGTCTTGCAACTTTCGGGATTTACAATTGCAAATTTGCAGCGGATATTGTCGCTGTTGACACTTCGTTTATGCCCCGTCTTTTCATCCGTTATGACCGAAGACGGACTTGTCTCACTTCCCGCCGCGGGAATTGTAAGGACACACCCGACGGGAAGTGCCCGCTTTATGTCCCCCCTCTTCATGTAAATTTGCCATATCTTTGGCTCAAAAACTCCAAATGCAATCGCCTTGGACGAATCAATGGCCGAACCTCCGCCAATCGCCAAAATAAAATCAATTTTTTCCTTCTTGCAAAGTTCAATCCCCTCCAATACCAATGAAAGTCTTGGGTTCGATACTACACCCCCAAATTCTATAAACCTTATTTTGCCGGTTGTAAGAATTTCCTTTATCTTTCCAAGTAAACCGGTTTTCTCCGCTGAATTTGAAAAATGAAGAAGAACCTTCTTGCCTCCGTATTTCTTAATCAATTCCGGAATCCGATTCTCAACATCTATCCCAAATATCAATTCAGTTTTATTATTAAACGTAAAGTTTTCCATGAAATATTATACAATTGACAACCCCTCCATGTCAATTGTATAATATAACCGTCAAAGGATTGTAGCTCAGTTGGTTAGAGCACCGCTCTGATAAGGCGGGGGTCAGTGGTTCAAGTCCACTCAGTCCTACCAAGATTATAGCAAGGGGGGTCAGTGGTGACGCTCACGCTATTTCACTTCGTTCACCACGTCCATCAGTCCTACCAAGATTGTAGCTCAGTTGGTTAGAGCGTTGCTCAGAAACGGAGCGAGCGTAAGCGAGTGAGTGTCGGCGTAAGCCAGTGAGTGTCGGCGTAAGCCAGATAAGGCGGGGGGATACAATGGTCAGTGGTGACGCTTACGCTATTTCACTTCGTTCACCACGTCCACTCAGTCCTACCAATCTTATAGCAAGGCTGTCAGGGGTGACGCTTACGCTACTTCACTGCGTTCACCACGTCCACCACTCCTTCCAAGTATATGTCGAAGTTGGGTGGTTCGGTGGTGAGGAACGGTGGGTGCCGGCGG
>JAIRSY010000071.1 GCA_031255215.1 Christensenellaceae bacterium
TTCTGTTATAGCGACATATGCCCTTGTCGGCGAATACGCCTATGACGTAAAGTTTGTAAAAGATAATATTGTTACAATCCCACAGCGAATAATTAAGGAATAAGAAAGGTCGGTGTAACTTCCGGTCTTTTTTTGTTGTTGGCAGGAGCATAAGGAATCGAACCTTAACCAAAAGTTTTGGAGACTTTTGTACTACCACTATACTATGCTCCTGTATAAGATGAATTATAGCAAGGAAAAAGAGAAATTGCAACACAAAATAAGACATATGAAACCATAACGAATGAAATGAGTTATCTATTTTGCGTAGCAAAATTAGGGTGTAACGATAACGAACGAAATGAGTTATCTATTTTGCGTAAGCAAAATTAGGGTGTAACGTTAACGAACGCAGTGAGTTATCTATTTTGCGTAAGCAAAATTAGGGCGTCGCGTTAACGAATGAAATTCAAGGTGACTTTCAACGAAAGTCGCGATAACGAACGAAATTCAAGACGAATTTTGTAAAAAGTCGAGTTGAAAATGCGGAAGAACTATTGCCGGGCAGAATATAAAATAGAAATATTTTTGCTTGCAAACGGTGCAAGTAAAGGGTTACAATTAGGCATACATGAAGTGGAAATTGAATAAGGAGATGAAACCCGAAACAATAAGATCAATAAATAGAATTGCGTTTGGAATAAGTGTCTTGATTCTTGCCGCCGTTGGGCTTTATATTATACAAACGGAAAAATTGTATTCTTACTCTGACCTTTTTGCTACATATGATACAGTTTTTGGATTTGTTCTATTGATTTTAGGTATTTGGGCGTTGTATTTGAGGGCGGAAGTCGGCATAGGTTTTTGTGCTTTGGCCGTGTTTAGAGATGGATTTATACATAACTATATTATGAGTCCCTTGATTGTAGTTTTAATGTTGATGTTTATGATTAGGAACAAGAATTTTATTTGGGCTGCTATACAAACAATTCCTGCTATTGTGCAAGCAATAATGTATACTTCATTCCCAAATGCGAGGTTGTTTGAATTGACGGAGATGTTAGGCTTGGTGGTTGGAGCAACATATTTTATACATTTAGGAATAAAAGAAAAGAGATAATATTTTTTTTGCTCTCCGGAAAAAGGACTTAAAGTTGCGGCACTTTGCGGGTTTTTGTTATTTGAATCGTCCTTGTTTCTTTTTGAAATCTTCAAGGTTTTCGGTCGGGGCGGCACTGTCAATTATTTTTTGTCCATTTTCGGTGTGCCAAAGGGTTGTGTAGCCGCATTTCACGGCGTCCGCCATAATCTTCATGCCATTGCTCATATCAATTCCATGATTTATGCAGGTGCAGTAGGCTATGATTAAACTTGGACCATTATGTTCCGCCGCCATTTTGAACATTTTGAGGGTATGTTCGGGGTTCGCACCCATTGCGACGGCGGCGACGAAGGCATTTGGGTAGGTCATCATCATTTCGCCCAACTTTTTCTTTGCGGTTGTTTTGCCCGATGCGGCGAACCTTGCCTTTGCTCCGGTTTGTGTCGCCTTACTTGCTTGACCGCCTGTGTTGGAGTAGACCTCCGTATCGAGGACAAGGATATTGACATTTTGATTAGTTGACATAACGTGGTCAAGTCCGCCGAATCCGATATCGTATGCCCAACCGTCGCCGCCTATTATCCAGACAATATTTTGCGGGTCGGTTGCCTTTGAAATCCCGAACCCGAATTCTGCATTGTCTTCAAATAATGAATTTGCCCATGCCGGTCCTTGACCGAATGTATTTTTAGCGTATGGACAGGAAGGGGAGCTTCCGCCGTAAATCGAGCTGCAACCCGTTGCATTAGCGATTATGAGGCGTTCACCGTAGAGTTGGGTAAGAAGTTTGATATAGGGCGTTTCACCGCATCCGGCACAGGCACCGGAGAATTCGAAGAGTGGGCGGCGGAATTGGCTTTCTTTTACATTTATAGGTATTGTTGTGTTCGCGATACCCACTATATCTTGTGGTTGGGGCATTTTTGTCGGTTCGTTGTCGTAAGTTATTTCTCTTTTGTCTTCAACGATTTCATTAAACGGGACCATGACGAGTGCCTTGTTTTTAGCGGGGCAGACATTGGCACAGGCACCGCAGCCGGTGCAATCCTTGCAGAAGACCTTGATAAAGTATGGATTTTTGTTTGGGCGGATTGAGGCGTGTGGGCAGACGAGGGAGCAGCGGTTGCATTTTATGCAATTTTCCGGAATCCATTTCGGGAGCATGGTGGCTATGTTTCGTTTTTCAAATTGGGTTGTTGCGGTTGTCTCATGTCCGTCCGCATTAAATGCCGAGACAGGCAAGGTGTCGCCGGTCATAGAGTTTATTATTTCAATTTTTGACATTTGAGGCCGTGCACAGTTTTGCGGAAGATTTGAATTTATTTTGGGCAAAGTCAATTTGCTTCTATCGATTTTTACAACATTCGGTGCGGCACTTTCGACCGCATTATAATTCATTTGGAGGACGGCTTCACCTTTTTTGCCGTAACTTTTGTCGATGAAACTTTTGAGCAATGTTTTAACCTTTTGGTAGGGGATAATATTTGTAAGGTAAAAAAACGCGGCTTGCATAATTGTATTTATACGCACGCCGAGGCCCAAATCGTTTGCAATTTTATAGGCATTGATTATGAAGAGATTTATGTTACGTTTTATAATTATTTCCTTAACATTATCGGGCAGGATTTCATTTATTTCGTTTGGCGAATAAGTTGTATTAAGAAGGAAGATTCCGTTTTGCGACAGGTTTTGTATCATTTCGAATTTTGTTAAAAACGTTTGATTGTGGCAGGCCACGAAAATTGGATTTGTAATCAGGTAGGCGGACTTTATCGGTTGATTGCTAAAACGTAAATGTGAAACCGTTGTTCCTCCGGACTTTTTAGAATCATAAGAAAAATATGCCTGTGTAAACATATCCGTATTGTCGCCGATAAGTTGGACGGAGTTTTTTGTTGCACCCACGGTGCCGTCACTTCCAAGTCCATAAAATATATATCCGCCACCATATGTAGTGGGTATCGTGACCGCAGGAAACACTACTTCTTGTAAAGAAGTATTTGTAACATCGTCATTTATACCTACCGTAAAGTGATTTTTAGTTTTATTATTGAAGATTGCGGCAACCATTTGCGGGGTAAATTCCTTACTGCTAAGCCCATAAATTCCGTTTAAGATTATTGTATTGGAATATGTTTTATCGGTGTTCAAGGCGGCACAAACGTCAAGGTAGAGGGGTTCGACGACGCTTCCGTTTTCTTTTGTTCGATCCAAGACGGTAATAATTTTTACGGTTTTTGGGAGAGTTTTGAGGAAGTAATCGATGCCGAACGGGCGGTAGAGATGAACCTTTATCAAGCCGAAATTTTTGTTCCCGATATATTCCTCTATCGTTTCGCAGGCACTTCCCATTGCGATAATTATGTGTTCGGCATTTTGACCGCCGACATATTCGAATGGTTGATAGCCGTATTCTTTCATGTATTCCGCCACGATATTTGGAATTGCATTGATATATTTATTACATGCGATACGGTTTTGGAAGTAGGTATCCGGATTTTGAGCGGTTCCGTATTGAAGCGGATTATTGGGGTCAAGTTTTCGTTTGCGGAATCTTTCAACGGCGTCAAGGTCAAGCAGGGTTTTGACCTTTTCCGCGGTTGGAAGGGATATTTTGTTAAACTCGTGAGAGGTTCTAAAACCGTCAAAGAAATGAAGGAACGGGTAACTTGCCTTTATGGCGGATAAATGTGCGATGATTGCCATATCGGCGGCTTCTTGGACGGAGTTAGAGACAAGCATGGCGATTCCGGTTTGCCTGCACGCCATGACATCACTATGGTCACCAAAGATAGAGAGGGCATGTGCCGCGACGGTGCGTGCGGAGACATGGAAGACGGCGGGAAGGAGTTCGCCGACGATTTTATACATATTAGGAATCATGAGGAGGAGGCCTTGACTTGCGGTGAAAGTGGTGCATAATTTACCGCCGAGGAGTCCGCCGTGCAAGGTTCCGGCGGCACCGGCTTCGCTTTGCATTTCTATAACTTCCGGAATTGTATCAAAGAGATTTAATTGTTTCTTTGAGCTCCAAACATCGCAATAATCCGCCATGTCGGTGCTTGGGGTTATGGGATAAATGGGTGCAATTTCGGTAAACATGTAAGCACTTCTTGCGGCGGCCTCATTCCCCGACATGACCTTTTGTTTTCTATTTTCTTTTAACATGAGGTTATGCTAACACAAAATACGTAAAAAGGCGAATATGTTTTGTATAAGGTTTGACGGCAAATTTTAAGTAGAGAGAAAAAAGTATAAAAAGGTGTAAAAAAGTATAAAGGTCAATTGGGGGATATTTATTTTAATAATTAAAAGGTTGTTGCCTGACGGTTTATCTTGTGTTATATTTGAAGTTAAATGAAGGATATAGAAAAAATTTTAGAAGTTCATAAGCTTCGTAAAAAGAGGGAGCAGCTTATTTGTTCTGTTGAGTCTGGTGAAAGTAAAAAAAGGTTAGATATGGCATTGAAGGTTATTGCGGACGGGAAACATTCGGCGGAGCGTCTTGATTTGGAGGCGATTGAATTAAGGAAGAGGTTTATCAATGTAAAGGCGGCGATTGAAAACGTTGAAAAAATGAAGGACAGTGATGATAAGAAGGAGATGAACGAGGGTTTTTTCAAACTTAACAGGCTTGGTTCGCAGCTTGAAGACATTGAAAAGAAGATAATTGAGAAAGCGGCGGCTTTTACGGATTTGAAGAGAGCCTTGGTGAAGGCGGACGCGGACAATAAACACTTTAAGCCGATATATCATAGGGAGGCGGCGGCGATTAAAGACGAGAAGGGAAGGCTTGATTTGAGTATTAAACAACTTATGGAGAAGATAGAAGATAGAGATTTGGTAAGGAGATATGAAGAGATAAGCGATTTGGCGATGGTATCGGGCGAAACGAACAAAGAATTTTGTCAAGCGTGCGGAAGTTCGATGCCCTTGGCGTTAATGGAAATTGTCAAGAGCAGGGGTTGGACAACCTGTGAAACTTGTGGTAGGATAGTTTATGCGAACCCTAATTAAATTTAATGATTTATATAAAGCCTTAAATGCGACGAGCAGTAGGTTAGAGAAGGAGAGGATACTTTCGGGTGTAAAGGAAGACGAGGACATAAAGTTTGTCCTTCATTTCCTTTTTAATCCGTTTATTGTTACGGGGATAAGTGACAAGAGACTTAACAAAAAGGCGGAAGAAGGTACGGATTCATCGAAGAAGAAAGCAAAGAAGGAAGAGAGAGGGAAGAGTGATTCGGGGGTTTGTCTTTTGGGGATTGAAAACAACGGCGGGTTGACGGGTATTTTAGAATATTTCAAGCAGCATAACACGGGGCGTGATGAAGACGTTGCATTTTTAAGGAGATGCGGAAGTGAATTGGACGATGAGTTGAGGCGGTTGTTTTTTGAGATAATAAAGAAGAGTATCACAATAGGTGCGAACGAGATTACGCTTAACAAAATTTTCGGGACGGGATTTATACCGTCGTTTAATGTAATGCTTGCGGAGAAATACGCCGAAAATATGGATTATGTGGACGGGAAGCGTTTTATTATTACCGAAAAACTGGACGGGGTTCGATGTTTATTGCTCTTTAATGATTTAGGTGAACCGATTTTCTTTTCGAGGGCGGGGCGGGCATTCAATGATTTGGTCGAGATAAGTGAGGACGCGAAGTTGCTTGATAAAACTATGGTTTATGACGGGGAGCTTTTATTTGATACAAAAGCAATAGAGAGAAAGGAAGGGGAGACATTTTGCGGGATAAGTTCCGCAGATTTATACAGAAAGACGGTCAAAGTTACAAGCAGCGACAGTGAGAAGCGAAACCTGATTTTTAATGTCTTTGATTGCTTGCCAAAGACAGATTTATTGGCGGGAAGATGTGATATTCCATGTGAAAAGAGGAAGGAGGAACGCCTTGACCTTCCGCACATAAAAACGCTTCCTATACTATATATTGGGGATATCGTTAACACAATAAACACAATTTGTGACAAATACACCGAAATGGGGAAAGAGGGGATAATGGTCAATATTGCGGACGCACCATACGAGACGAAGCGGACGAAGAACCTATTAAAGGTAAAAAAGTTTAACGCGGCGGACGTTTTGGTTCTTTCAATGGAAGAGGGGACAGGGATAAACAAGGGTAAATTGGGTGCACTTACGGTCGAGTTTATTGCGTGTGACGGAAAGCGTTATACTTGCAAGGTAGGGTCAGGTTTTGAGAAAGAGGAGAGGGAGAAGTTTTTCAGGGAGCCGGACTTGATAATAGGGCATATCATTGAGGTTGGTTATTTTGAGGAGAGTAAAAACCAAAACAACGACGGCTATTCGCTACGTTTTCCTACGTTCAAGTGCTTACGGGATGATAAAACCGAAATAAGCATGCACTGATTTCACGCGTTCTTTATCTTCAAATACTGCGTCGAATTAAAAAATTTTGGACGGTCATTTA
>JAIRSY010000014.1 GCA_031255215.1 Christensenellaceae bacterium
CAAAACACAACTTTTGTTTTTTTCTTACGCAACTTTTTGTTCTTTCTTCACATTAAGGAACTATACGAACTTGAACGAAGTCCAAGAGTGTCGGCGATAGCCAGATACAAACTTTTTTATAGTGAAAAATATTTTGGCTTGATTGCTTCGTTTA
The DNA here is from genome assembly GCA_031255215.1 of Christensenellaceae bacterium. Classification (GTDB taxonomy): domain Bacteria; phylum Bacillota; class Clostridia; order Christensenellales; family UBA1242; genus RGIG8050. The sequence continues at coordinate 155 of JAIRSY010000014.1, forward strand.
GCCGTTTCCGCGGATATGACTTTTTTATGACTAACTAAAATAGTTTGTGTTTTATTCGATATGCAAACTAAATTCTTGTTTTGGTTTGTCTTTTTTCCAATATAGACAAGCCGCAAAGTTGATATATTTATCCGGTGTTTAATGGTTGATTGAACTCAATTGTTGATTATCAACTATTGACTTATGCGAATATTATGATATACTGCAAAAAATCGTTTTGCACATTTTTTGAATGTTGGTATCTTTGAATGTGGTAAATAATAATTATATAAAAGGTAGGACTATATGACAAATAAGACTGTTGCTGCTCCATATACTGATGCGAAAGTTTTGGGTGCCTATGTTTCATCTTTTTATAAATTAAAGTATGGACGAGAAATTTCTCCCATTAAACTTCAAAAATCTTTGGTTTTTCTTTTTGCGTATTGGGGGGCATTTGCACGGAAAGCAAATAGTGACAAAACAATTGAAGGTGAATACAAAATTGAGTATTTATTTCATAACAAAATTGAGGCCTGGACTTATGGCTATGTTATCCCTGACGTCCACAATGAAAAATTAACCGAAATAGATTTTACCGCGGTAAATAAAGATATTGAGATAAAAAAATTTATTGACGATATGCTTAACGATATTTTGGCGGTTAGCGATTTTCGTCTTGTTGACATTTCTCACGAAGATAACTCTTGGAAGAAAAATTATGACCCAAATGCAAAAATACACAACATTGAAGTAAAAAAGGAAGAACTTATAAATGAATATACCGCCAAAATTTAATACTTCCACTCCAAATTTGACAAATACGCGTTGGGGAAGTGGTGCAACTTTAATGACAACGGCGGTGAAGTCGGATGATATACAAGCCAAATTTTTTGTCAATTATTTACCCGACAAATCAAGAGATTTATATGGACACATACACAAAATAGAGAAAATATCTTTATTATTAAAAAATGACAGTGAATGGGAAAGGTATTTTGAATGGAGAAATGTTTATGATAATGAAGCAGATGACGAAGCACGTTTATTGCGAATAATTACTGCATTTGGGTTTAATGAAGTTCAACTTCATAATATTCGTAAATACAAATTTATTGAAGATACAGGCATCCAACTATTTTTTATTGCAAAAGGTGTTGGGATATATGAATTGGCACTTATTGATTTATGGCATTTATCTTTTGACCCAAAAACTCACGGTCATAATCGCAATAAAATTTATAAACAACATAGAATACATAGAAGGTGTCTGTCAAGCGTTTGGAAAGCATAGTCTGTGATAATTCCCCAAAACTCGTGACAAATCCCGTGGACTCTTTTCATCCGACCCGCGTGACAACCAAAGAAAGGGGGCAAATTGCTCCCCCTTCTTTGAACGTACATACACCACGTTTATTTATTTACGCTTCGTGCTAAGACGAAACGCTGCTAACATTCTATTACGCTTTAACAAGTCCTGTCAAATGGTTGTTTTTAACTTATCTGAACCGCTTAATATGATGAAAAACTATTGGTTGCGGCGACGTCAAATTCATCAAGTTCTTCTTCGATCACCTTTTCTATTTTATCCGCAACAATTTTATTTTTTTGTTCCGTTAGATTTTCCTGCCAGTTTTATGCCTATGTGCGGAATTTTCTTTTTCATAATCATAAAAATGTTTTAACTTCTATCGCTTTATCTAAATTTGCAATAAATGCTTTTTCATCATTTTTGCCGCCAACTATTCCGTTATAATGTATTGGTACGGCTATTTTTGGTTTGATTTTGTTTGTAAGTTCCGCCGCTTCAAGGGCATTCATTGTAAAGGTTCCGCCTATCGGCACGAACAAGACATCACATTTAATTTGTTGTAATTCGTCCGTGACATCGGTATCGCCGCAGACACAGTAAGTTACGCCGTCTATTACAACCAAGTATCCAACCCAATTGTTTGTTTTCGGATGAAATTTCTTATTTGTATTATAGGAATGAAAAACCTTAAACTTAGCAGCGTTATCATCAATATAAAACAAATTGTCATTAAAAGAGTAATTATCAAAGGTAATTATACGGTTTCCTTCGCCAAGCCCTGATTTTCGTACTTGTTCTATGCAATCTTGCGGTGCCGCAAAAATAGTTTTTTCGCTTGCAACTTTCAATATATCTTCAATACTAAGATGGTCATAATGACCGTGCGTTATAAAAACGACATCGGCATCGTGCGGTTCGCCTTCTATCTTAAACGGATCAAAATAAAAAGTGCCTTTACTTCCTTTAATACAAATTGATGCATGATAGTTTACGAAATAGTTATCCTTCATTGTTCCTCCAATTCCAGCAGTGTTCGGAGTAAGTTATTCCATTGATATAATCTTTGATTGCAGCCTTGCGGTTTTCAACCGTGTTTTCAGGTATTTTATTGATATCAAACCATTCAAGCTGCCAACACTTTTCCGGTTCACAAATTTTAGGTTCGCCCGTCCACTTCTTAAAAAAGAAATAGCCATTATAATAAACTTGTTCAGGATTTTTGTCGCCCGAATGTTGAATATTTGTAAACACAATATCATCCTTGTTTAATTCAACACCAATTTCTTCTTTTGCTTCACGGACAAGTGCATCGGTCATACTTTCACCTATTTCAACATGCCCCGCCGACGAACAATCCCACATTCCGGAGTGCGAAGCAGTTTGACCCCGCTGCTGCATCAATACTTCGGTTCTTCCATTATTGTCTCTCACCAAACAACACATCGACGCCGAACGCGTTTTATTTCGTTTTTCTTCAAAATCCATATGCACCGAATATATCAAATTTTTGTCAAAAGTTAAATACATTATTTGAATCTTCCAATTCGCCGCAAAATATAAACCGCTTGTTCATGATAGAATTTATAGAAGATAAACAAGGTATTACAAACAACGGCACACCGCCAAACAAGTTTTTAATCGCCCCGCAAGAAATTGCGTCGGTCAACAAAGCGTGTTCCGCCCATAATAATTTGGTGATCCCAGCGGGATTCGAACCCACGATTCTGCCGTGAAAGGGCAGTGTCTTGACCGCTTGACGATGGGACCGGTCACGATATGATATCACAAAGGAATGAACGCCGTCAAGTTTGTATTTTGTCGTAAACGTTTCCCTGCATATCTTTTTGGTTTTTATAAAACAAAGTTAGCGTAAACATAATAAAAAAAATGATTTGACAAATAAAATTGTGAAGTATAGTATATAATATATATAAAAAGGAGACAAAATGGGGTTTTTAAGAAAAATCATATGTATGATAATGATTATCGTGTCACTTGCGGGGCTTATTTCATTCTTTATGGGAATTGGAGAGAATGAATATGTAAAGATTCTTATGGGCGGCGGCGACATGAAGGTTATTGGAAATGCCTTGAAAGGTTTGGTTGACCAACTTGGATTGTCGTTGCTGCTGTTTATGGTTTCCTTAATCGGTTTGACCTTGCCGTCACGTAAATAAAATCAAAATTTGTCTATTCCAAATACGCCGATATGCTTCTTGTGTTCGCTTTTCTTTTTTTGCATTTTCGATTGAAGTTCCGGTGCAATCAGTTCGGCGATGCTGAATCTATCAATTCCGTTTAGTATCCTCATGTCGAGAGCGGTCGTGATTGCACCCTCCTCTTGATAACCCAAATAATAAGTAAAGTTTGGATTCAGTGCCTTGATTAAATTCGTATATCCATGAAAAACGAAGATTGTCGGCACATTAAACTTCAAGGTCGCCACAATGTTTATGTCAAGGACGATGATGAATTTGACCCTTTTGTTCGGCACTATCTTAATCGCTTCTAAACATTCTTTTACGGGTGTATCACCGCAGGCAATAAGAACAACATCCGCCGTGGGTTCATCCTTATATATATAATAACCCTTTTTCACCGCAAGTTCAGCCTCCTTGCAACAAAACAATTGCGGACTTGGATGTTTCGATGCCGTAATTAAATTTATTTTGTCTTTTCCTTGCAAACATTTTTCCATCGTAAAGAGAAGAGTATTGGCATCGGGCGGATAATATGCGGAAACTATATCGGCGGAAAAATTCAGCATCGCACTCACCAATCCCGGCTCTTGATGGGTGTAGCCGTTGTGGTCCTGCTGCCAACAATGACTTGTTAAAATTAAATTCAAACAAGGAAGCGGCGTCCGCCATTTCAATTGTTTTGTTTGGTGAAGCCATTTTGCGTGTTGGAAAAGCATTGAATCAACAACCCTTGCAAAACTTTCATAGGTCGCAAAAAAACCATGACGGCCGGTAAGAAGATACCCCTCCAACATACCTTCACACATATGTTCGGAGAGCATAGAATCCATAATGCGTCCGTCACGTGAAAGCGATTCGTCGGTCGGCCGAAGTTCTTCCTGCCAATTCCTTTTGGTTACCTCAAAAGGTTTATAAAGCCGGTTGCTCATCGCTTCGTCCGGTGAAAAAAACCTGAAATTGTTCGGGTTTAATTTCATAATTTCGGCGATATAAGCGGATAAAATCAACATGTCCTGCTTCGGCAAGGTGTCATTTTGTATATCAACCGCGAAATTTGATACCTTTGGAAGTTCAAGCGGAAGATACCTTATGCCGCCGAAAGTTACCTTATTCGCCGAAATACGCCGGTCCCCTTTTGGGCAGAAATCCAAAATGTCCTTTTGAAAAGAACCGTCAGGATTAAATAGTTCCTCCGGACGATAACTTCGAAGCCATTTTTCAATTTCGTCAATTTGATGTCTTTCAAGGGGAACCTGGTGTGCCTTAAATGTATTTTCAATCGGGGAAGTCCAACCCTTGGGCGATTTCAATATAATGACGGGGTTTTTCCCCCTTTCAAAAAGTTTCATGGCCGTGTCAATGGCGGACGCCATTCTTTTATGGTCGGGGAAAATCCCGCCTTTGCCAACCTCTATCTCTATCACTTCATAGCCCATTCCTTCAAAATACTTTTTGCGTTCTTCCTTTGTAATACGTGCCAAAATCGTAGGGTTAGAAATCTTATACCCATTCAAATGAAGAATCGGCAAAACCTTACCGTCTTTTTCTTTGTTCAAGAATTTATTGCCCCACCAAGATGTTGAGAGCGGCCCCGTTTCCGCCTCACCGTCACCGACAATAACGGCGGCAATAAGGTTTGGATTATCCAAAACCGCACCGAAGGCATGTGCAAGGGAGTATCCCAATTCTCCGCCTTCATGCATTGAACCCGGAACCTCCGGTGCAACATGCGATGAAATTCCCAACGGAAAAGAGAATTGCTTGAAGAGTTTCACCAATCCGCTTTTATCCCTTGTTACATCTTTATAAATTTCGGTGTATGTGCCTTCAATATAGGCATTTGAAACGAAGAAATTGCCGCCGTGTCCCGGACCGGAGATCAGGATAAAATCTTGGTTATATTTATTAACGGCATTTGATAAATGCGTATAGACAAAATTTTGTCCCGGCACCGTTCCCCAATGGCCGACAATCTTTTTTTTTATATCGCCGTCCGCAAGCGGCCTTTCCAATAAAGGATTATCAAGCAAATAGAGTTGTGCGGCACTCAAGTAGTTGGCTGCTCTAAAATATCTGTCTAAAATCATACCCTTCATCATTTATTTTTATGCTCCTTTTTTTTCAAATACCTGCAAACGCAGAATAATTTTATTATTGCACAATACAGTAAAAAGTGCTATGACATTTTGAATTTAGTCAAGCGGCGGCCGGTCTCTTCCCGCCGTCACACGTAAACTTTGATTCGTTTCACATAAAAACCCCAACACATGGGACGTTTTTGTTGCGGCAAAGGCAATCAAATTCGAAACATTCAATACAAGCCCGGACATAACTGCGTCTAACCTCAGGTTCTTGGTGCGAGGGAATATTGCGGTAAAACAAAAACCCTAATGACTGCGTCCAACCTCAGGTTGGTGGTGCGAGGAGAGGGACTTGAACCCTCACATTGTTGCCAATTCGGGATTTTAAGTCCCGTGCGTCTGCCTATTCCGCCATCCTCGCATATGGTAGTTTAAGGTGTTTCCGCACCAAAATCGCGTTAGATTTAAAGTCCCGTGCCTATTCCGCCGACCGGGCAATTATCAATATGCTTATTTTATACCAAAATTTCGGTGCTTGCAACATGTAATTTCATCAAGTCAATCTTCCAAATTACATAAACTCTCACTATTTTATGATTTACAAGCGTAACTTCAAACTATATAATGTAAATTGATTTGAGGAAAGAAGTTAAAAGGGACGGCGGAATGAAGAAGAGAAGGAAGGCGAATTTATGGGTGATATCAATGTTTTTCGTATTTGTTTGTGCTTTATTTGTCACAATCGGTTTTGCCGCGGATGAAATATATGATAACAGCGTAAATGTTTGGTGGATGTGGGTTGCACTTGGCGTTTTTATCGCAAGTGCTTCGCTTCTTGTTTACGGAATTTATATCAATGTTTCATATAAATGTAAGGAATGCGGGAGACGCATTGAACCAAAATCGTTTTGGCGTTGGTTCGGTGCGATGCATTGCGGACTGTCTCGCAAAATGATTTGTCCAAAGTGCGGCAAAAAAGTCTGGGCAAAATTAGATTTAGAGGACAAGGAAGAAAAGCATCTTTAAATGTGCGGTATTTGAATTTTTCATTATTATGATAAGCGGCAAAAAAACGTTTGCATTCGTCAAAAAATGTGTTATACAATAGTTTTATGGAAAAATTCATTCAAAAGTTCAAATTTACAGGAAAGGAGGTCGCACTGTCATTTCAACATTTATTCGCCATGTTCGGTGCAACCGTGCTTGTTCCTCTTCTTACCGGATTGTCTCCGTCCGTCGCCTTGTTATCGGCGGGTTTAGGAACCTTATTATTCCATTGCCTGACAAAGTTCAAAGTCCCCGTCTTTCTTGGTTCATCATTTGCATTTATTCCGGGGATTGCGGCGGTTGTTAATCAAGAAGGTCTTCAATACGCACAGGGCGGAATAATAATTGCGGGGGCGATATATGTTGCCTTGGCGGTCACGGTTTATTTCATCGGAGTAGAACGTGTCAAAAGGATCTTCCCTCCGGTCGTTACCGGCCCGATAATCGTGCTTATTGGTTTGGGTTTAACCTATGCGGCGATGAACGATGCACGCGATGTATTTAGCAATTCTGTGCCGGAATGGATCTCCGTTTTGATTGCACTCTTTACCATTACCGTAACGGTTGTCTGCATGCTTTGCGGAAAGAAAGTATTAAGTCTTGTCCCCGTGTTAATTGGTATTTGTTCGGGATATTTGCTTTGTGTAATCTTGAAACTGTTCGGCATTAACGTGATAGACTTTGACGTGATTACTTCCTCACCTTGGTTTAATATTCCATATGTAACCGAAGGATTTGTCACATTGCCGAAGTTCAGCTGGACCGCTATTTTGGTAATTGCCCCGGTTGCTCTTGTAACATGTATGGAACATATCGGCGATATAATGACCAACGGCACCGTTGTCGGTCAAGATTTTATGAAAAGTCCCGGACTGCACAGGACTTTACTTGGCGATGGATTGGCAACATCCTTGGCGGGTTTTTTAGGCGGACCGTCAAATACTACATACAGTGAAAACACGGCGGTCCTTGCCGCAACCAAAAACTATAATCCCCGTTTAATGCGTTTAACCGCCGTGATTGCGATACTTCTTGCTTTCTTTGGTAAATTCGGGGCGGTTATTCAAACGATACCGACGCCGGTCAAGGGCGGAGTTGAAATCATTTTATTTGGAATGATTGCCGCGGTGGGTATTCGAACAATGTTTGAAAACAAGGTGGACTTTTCCGTAACACGAAACGTGGTCATTGCGACACTGATTTTATCCATTGGAATAGGGACGACGATTTCGACCTATGCAGGCGGTTCAATCGCCGGCATACCGATAACGGACAACTTCGCACTCTCTCCTCTGTTTTTATCAACTATCGTCGGTATAATTGCCAATTTAATTTTACCAAAAGAAAAAACGGAAATCAACAAGGCAACCCCCGCTTGATCCGCGACACCGACCGTGATTTCTCCAACAATGTCATCGCATAAAAAAGTGTGTTGACAAGTAAAATGTTTGTGATAAAATGAAAATGGTTTTCATTTTTGATGAAACTTAAAAGGAGAATAAATTTGAAGCGGTATAAAACTTCTCAAAGGGAATATCTAATTGATTTTTTCAAAGATAACCCCAACATTTGCTTTACCATTGAAGAAATATTACAAAAGGCAAAAGAAAACGGCACAGGGATTGGACAGACGACAATTTATCGCAACGTTGAAAAATTGGTCGACAGCGGGTTTATCGTTAAAAACACCATACCGGACACGAAGTCTTCCTATTTTAGGTATTTGGATAAATGCGGCGGTCCGGCACATTATCATTTCTTATGCACAAGCTGCGGCAACATAGAACATGCACAGTGCAACCATTTGAATTGCGTGACGGAACATGTTTTTAGCGAGCATAAGTTCAAATTCGATTTAGGAAGGACCGTATTTTACGGCGTATGTCAAAATTGTTTTAAGGAGGTTCTATAATGAACAAAAAAATAAAAATTATCTTATCGGTCATCGGTGCGGTATGCCTTGTAACCGCTGCGGTTTTTTTAGGTATAAATTTAGGAAAAAAAGACAAGCCTTCGATTGTATGTCTTGGCTATGCACAATATGATTGGACCTTACAAGTGCTTGACGCACATGAAAAAGATTTCGACGTGAAGTATCTCTTGGATTCGGGTGTAGATTTACATAGTTATCAACCAAGCCCCGCCGATATTTTGGCAATAAAAACGGCGGATTTGTTTATCTATACGGGCGGTGAAAGTGAGGAATGGGTCGAAGATATATTGATTGACGTCAATGTAAATTCTATCTCACTCCTTGAATGTATTGAAAATCCTTATGAAGAAGAAATAATCGATGGTATGGAGGACGAGGAGGAAGAGAACGAAGAAGAGGAGGAAGAGGAAGAAGAGACGGAGTATGACGAACACGTTTGGCTTTCGCTTCAAAATGCAAAGGTATTGGTTCGCATAATTGCGGACGAAATTTGCAAACTTGATAAGGACAATGCCGCCGATTATGACGCAAACGCGGACGCATACATAGAAAAACTTGACGGACTTGACCAACAATATCAAACGGTTATTGAAAATGCGAACAGGGATACAATCTTATTTGCGGATAGATTCCCGTTTAGATATTTGGTTGAGGATTACAACTTGAATTATTATGCGGCGTTCGTCGGTTGCTCCGCGGAAACGGAGGCAAGTCCGGCGACGATAGCATTCCTAATAGAAAAAGTAAACGAATTGGATTTGCAATGCATAGTAGTTCTTGAAAACACAAGATGCACCTTTGCGGAAATAATAATAAGGGATTCCGCCGACAAAAACCAAGACGTTTTGACAATGAATTCCTTGCAATCAATTTCAAAAAGTAATATCATTAACGGTATAAGTTATTTGTCGGTCATGGAAAGTAATTTGGAAACTTTAACGCAGGCATTAACTTGAAAGGAAATAAAAAAATAATGAAGAAACAGGCGGACGGCGGCGGTATAAAAATTGACAGGGTTTGTGTTGGATACGACAAATGCGTAATTGCACGGGATATCTCCTTTGAAATTCATAAGGGTGATTTCATATGTATTATCGGCGACAACGGTGCGGGCAAGAGCACCTTCATGAAGACACTGCTCGGTTTGATTAAACCGATTGCCGGAAAAATTGATTTCGGAGGAGTTCCGCGTGCCTGCTTCGGCTATCTGGCTCAACAAAATGCCGCCGCAAAAAACTTCCCCGCAAGTGTCCGCGAAATTGTCCTGTCGGGGGCGTTGAATAATTGCCGATTGCGTCCGTTTTATTCTAAAAAAGAAAAAGAACGGGCAAACCTCTATATCGAAAAGGTTGGACTTAAAGAATATACAAACTATTGTTTTGCCGAGTTATCCGGGGGGCAGCAGCAGCGTGTCCTGCTTGCAAGGGCACTTGTTGCATGCAAAAGTTATCTCTTCCTTGATGAACCGGATGCAGGTCTTGACCCGCGGACAACAAAAGAAATGTATGAAACAATTGCCGCCTTGAATCGTGACGAAGGATTGACGGTTGTCGCCATATCACACGATTTGTCCGCCGTCGGTGCCAATGCCACACATGTATTGCGAATGTGCAGGTGCGGAGAATGCGTTTTTATGCCTAAATCAAAATATTTGAAGACCAAAAACAAAAAGGAAATGACGGCATGAGCATATTAGAGTATTTTAAGTTCCCGTTCATTCAATATGCCTTTATCGTCGGCATTTTGATTGCTCTGACCGCCGCTTTAATCGGTGTCCCGCTTGTCCTCAAAAGATATTCCTATCTGGGTGACGGACTTTCCCATGTTGCCTTTACGGGAATGAGCATAGCAACGGTCGCCAATATGACAAATAACCTGCTTATCGTTATGCCGGTCACAATAATTACGGCGGTCGCCTTATTGCTTCCTAAACGAAATGCCAAAATCAATGTTGATTCCCTTATTGCCATAGTATCCGTTGGCACCCTTGCACTCGGTTATTTTATAATCAATACCTTTTCAAATTCCGCAAATGTCTCCGGCGATGTCTGTGCATCTCTATTCGGTTCAACATCAATTTTAACCCTTCAACCTTTTGATGTTTGGTTAAGCATAGTCATCTCCGTTGCCGTTATCCTGTCCTTCGTCTTCCTATATAATAAAATCTTTGCCACCACCTTTGATGCGGATTTTGCGATTGCGACAGGGGTAAGGAGCAGGACATACGAACTTGTTATAGCAATTTTAATTGCGGTTGTAGTTTCAATTTCAATGAGATTGGTCGGTTCGCTCCTGACGTCTGCACTTATAATCTTCCCCGCCCTATCCTCAATGAGAATCTTTAAGAACTTCAAATCGGTCGTAATTTGTTCCGCAATCTTGGGTGTTATATCCACCGCTGCCGGTCTTTTAGCCGCGATTATTTTCGAGACCCCGGTCGGTGCAACGATAGTTTTAATCGACATTTTGGTTTTTATTATCTTTTGCCTTTTGGGTCTATCATACAAGAAAAGGGTGGGTTAATTATTCCTTTTATGCAATGATTTTAATCGCATGATTGGTTTTTAACAAGCGGTCAACCGCCGATTGGCCGACCTCCGTTCACTACTACATTAAAGGTAACCGTCCGAGGCCGCGGCAAAACCACAAGGTATGCGGCGTAGACACCCACGAGTGCACCTATCGCAATAAAAACATACATGAGGACATCAAGAAGACCCGAACCGACTCCTTCATTACTTACACCTCTATGGCGAAGGTTTTTTACTATGTTATAAATATCTGTTTGAAGTATATACAAGGATGGGGATAAGTCAAAGACAATTTCAAAGTTCCACTCCGTCTATTGTCACTCTTCGCGTTTGGACTTTTGGAGTTAAAATTTTATGAATCAAAGAGAACAGCAGACATATAATATAGACCGCCGCCGTCACCGCGGGAACAATCATCATAAACGGCAGGATAAACCATATAACGGGAAAGTTCAATGTAGCCGCGAAGGTGAATCTATTTATGAAGAAATCCATTATGGGTTTTATAAAGTCAAGTTTCCCCCCAAAATAATTCACATCGTATTGCCATGATATATTGGATAGATTATCAACATCATAAATTCCCGCCTTAACGCCTATGAATTGTAACAAGACAATTGTCGCATATAAGGTCAATAACGAGAACGGGACTATAAAGAAATCATACCATTTCATTTTGAAGATACCAAACGCGACGGAAAGGAATGAATTTATTGCCATGAAGCCCACCGTTAAAATATACATAAGCATTTCAATATTGAACTTATCACCCAAATATTCAAATGGATAGACAAGACACATAATTCCCAACAAAAGGCCGACATACACAAGCGTAGACTTCAAAAACCTATTCGCAAATATGTAGATAAAGGGATACAAAATTGACAAGACGGCAAGTAAGTTATCCGCCAAGGCATGCTTTATTACATTTTCCATATTAAATGTTCCGTCAAGAAACGGCATTGTTGCATAAAGTATTAACGGCAAAAATGATAAAAGAAGCCCGACAAACCATTTTGTCCATTGTGAACGGTTAATGAAAATCTTATACACAATAAGCGTCAAAACAAGTGCCCCTATCACAAATGTAAACCACAGCAATGAAAACATTTTTAATTCCATATATTTCCTCACTCCTTATTTTTCCGTCATTATAACACAAGACTTTACAATTTGCAATATTTGTGCCATAATTTCTAAATGGCACATTTTTTGGTCGTTGGGCTTGGGAATCCGGGCAAACAATATGCAAATACATGGCACAATTTGGGTGCCTTGGCGTTAAAAAAAATTGAATCCATTAACCAAACATTACATCAAGAAGTGAAAAAGCAATCAAACTTCATTTTACTGCAACCAAAAAACTTTATGAATCTTTCCGGAATAGATGTCCAACAATATTGTGAAAAATACAAGATTCCGCCCGAAAATGTAATTGTCCTCTGTGATGACATATACATAGAAAGGGGCAAAATCAAAGTTTCAAAATGTAACGGCGACGGGGGGCATAACGGACTTCGTTCAATTACACAAACCTTAATGTCAAATGCCTATACAAAAATCCGTATCGGTGCCAAACCTCTTGATATTAACCAAAAGGGAAACACCGCGGATTATGTTCTTTCTCAAATAGATTCCAATATGGAAGAGATTTTACAAGAAGCGGCGGAAAAAGCATTGGAGTTGATATCATGAACCCTATTTTCAAACCTTTCTTTGATAAGGACACTATCAAAATATCCGTTGGTCAAGCCATTGAAAGGCATGAACTTATAAAAAAATTGACCGATTTCGGTTACGAATATACCGTCAAGGGCGACGTCGTCGACGTTGAACATTATGGTATCTTACGCATTATGTTTGCCGGCGAAACCATAGAGGCAATAAAAAAAATAGATAAGTTTTACATGCGGACACGTGAAACATTACAAACGTTTGAAATTATTAAAAAAACACAAGACTCGGCAAATCAAGTTTCAAAAGAAATCGCCGCCTTTGTAAAAAAAACCGACTTCATTCTTCCGCCCGTCGGTGACTGCGTTGTCCATTCCTTACACGGTATCGGCCGTTATGCGGGAATTGAAAAAAAACAAATCGGCGGTAAGGAAAACCAATACTATATTATTCAATACGACGGCAACGCCCTCGTTTTTGTCCCTTTGGGGCAGCACGAACATCTCTCGAATTACGTGGGGGAACCAACGCGGCTACATAAAATAGGAGGGCAAGACTTTGCGGCGGCAAAGCAACGGGTTCGGCGAAGATTAAAAGAATTATCTTTCAAACTAAGTGAGGTCTATAAACTTCGGGCCAATTCAAGACCGAAAATCTATCAAATCAATCCGGAAATAAATCTTGCTTTCGCAAAAACATTTCCTTACGAATTGACCGCCGACCAAAAAAAGGTTCTTGCCGAAATATACGATGACCTCCAAAGTAATAAAATAATGGATAGACTTCTTTGCGGCGATGTCGGTTTCGGTAAAACCGAAGTCGCCCTCCGCACCGCCTTTAACGCTATTATTAACGATTTCCAAGTCCTTCTGCTCTGCCCAACAACTATCTTATCCGTTCAACATTATAACCTCGCCAAAGAACGTTTTTCAAAGTTTGGAATGAAAGTGCAGATTTGCAACCGTTTCAATAATCAATACCCCGACAATGATGCCGATTTAGTTATCGGTACGCACAAGTTGCTTTCGCTTCCGGAAAATTATTTCAAACGTTTGGGACTTCTTATAATCGATGAAGAACAAAGATTCGGCGTTGAAACAAAGGAAAAGATAAAAAAAACCGTTAAAAATGCCGATGTTCTTACAATGTCCGCAACCCCCATACCCCGAACATTAAATCTTGCCCTAATCGGTATGCGTGATATATCCGTCATTACAACACCCCCAAAAGACAAATTGCCTGTAATTACAATAGTAGAAGAATTTTCTTGGCAGCTTTTAATCAATGCAATAGAGAAAGAAAATGGGCAGTCAATCATTCTTTACAATAATGTCCAAACTATAACAAGTTTTACAAATCAATTAAAAAAGCAAATTCTAAATAAACGCATCGATTTTCTTCACGGACAATTAAGTTCAACCGAAATTCAACTTAAAATAGAAAAAATTTATGAATGCAATACTGACGTAATCGTAGCTTCTTCTATCATCGAAAACGGCATCGACCTCAATACCGCAAATACCCTCTTCGTCATAAATGCCGAACGTTTGGGCGTCGCCGCCATGCACCAACTTCGCGGTCGTGTCGGAAGAAAAACCGCCCAGGCTTACGCCTATTTCACTTATCCAAAATTGGAAGATTTAAGCGAAATAAGCCGCGAACGCATAAACGCAATTAAAAATTTCTATACACAAGGAGCAGGTTTCAATATAGCAATGAGAGATTTGGAATTACGCGGCGGCGGAGAAGTATTGGGTGCAAACCAATCCGGACATATCGATGAAATAGGAATGGAAGCATTTACCCAAATTTTAAGCGAAATCGCCGAAGAAAACAAATTAAGTAATAAGTAAAAAGCGACAAGGTTATCAAAAGACATCGGGAACATCGGCGGAAGTCTTCTTCGGGAACATAGGAACCTCTGCAAGATTTTCTTTATGCCCACCCTCGTTATGCGTTGGATTCAAAAAACTCGTCCATTCCCCCTTGAATTGAAGGTCAAATGTCCCCGTCGGCCCGTTTCTATGCTTTGCAATTATCACTTTCGCCCTATAATCTCTTGAAAATTTCTGTCCGTCCTCCGGCAATATTTCCGTCTGCTCCTCTTTTGGCTTATGAATAAACATAACGATATCCGCATCCTGTTCAATCGCCCCGGAATCACGCAAGTCTGACAAAACCGGCTCGCTGTCTTGCCCCCTCCTCGCCTCTATGCCTCTGTTTAACTGTGCAAGCAATAAAACCGGTATGTCCAACTCCTTCGCCATAACTTTCATCGCACGCGAATTCTCACTTACAACTATCTGCGGTGTAACGTTCTTTGATGTGTTTGTTGTCCCCATAAGCCCCAAATAATCAACCATCACAAGGTCAAGTCCCTGCTCCCTCTTCAATCTCATGCATTTCCTCATAATTTCCGTCGATGTCAAGGCACTCATCTCGTCTAAATATATCTCCGCCCCGGCAACTTTCTTGTTCGCACGAACCAATTTTGTCAATTCATCCGCGTCTAAATCGCCCCTCATCGCCTTGTATGATGAAACTTTCGCAACCGAACACGCCGCCCTTAATGCTAAACCCATCTTACTCATCTCTAACGAAAACACGGCACATTTCTTCTTCCCATTTATCGCTGCATTCAAAATTATATTAAGCCCTAACGACGTCTTCCCCACCGACGGACGTGCCCCTAAAATAATAAGGTCACCCTTTTGCAAACCATTCGTAATATCATCAAGTGCGTAATAGCCCGTCGTTATCCCTCGCAAACTTGCGGGGTCCTTTGTCGCCCTATCTATTAAATCCATCACTTTCGGCATTTCATCCGCAAGTAATGTAAGCTCCTTCCTCTCGTCCTCTTTTGATATATCAAATATCAATTTTTCCGCCTTTTTAAGTGCCGCCTGCTCATCGCTCGCCGCTAAACTTTCTTTGACAATTTCATTCCCCGCCAATAAAAGACGCCGAAGTAAATGATACTTCTTTAATACCTCAATGTAATGCTTGAAATTCGCCGCCGACGGCACCGCATCACTTATTGTATTCAAATAAGAAAGCCCGCCGACACCGTCCAACTTCCCCGTCGATTGTAATCTCTCCGAAAGTGTTGCAAAATCAACCGCGGTGTTATCATTGACAAGCGAAATAACCGCATCATAAATCATTCTATGAACAGGTGAATAAAAACAATCCGAAGATAACCTTGAAAAATCACCAAGGCAGTCATTGTCCAAAAGAACACACGCAATCGCACAAATCTCCGTCTCTAAACTGTGCGGACTCTCATTTTTCATCTCAATATCATTATAACTTCTCCTATCAACCTTTGCAACAAGGAATTATCCTTCGGTGAATCGTGTGTCACAAAAAAACAATCTCTATAAAATAAACCTTGATTAAACAAAAAAGCAGATGATTTCTGCTTCTTTGTGGATTTAATGCTCTATAATAAAAGCATTATTTGGTACAAGATTTCGTTCCTTTGGAACCGACCTTGCAACCGCTGCATCCTTTGGCCATTTCGACCTCCTTTGTTCGGTAATTATTTGGCATAAAAATTGTGCATTTACAATCTATGATGCATTGTAAGATATGTATCATATCGACGATTGCCTGTCACAAAACTATGATTCATAAAATACCAAACATTATTATTCTGTGCAGAAATTACGTCTTTATACATTAAATACAATCGCTCTCCTTGAACAAAGCAAACTAACCAAACCTACAATATCTTCACCGCAACCCCACAAATTCTCAATCTTTTTGGCGATCTGGAAGAGATTTGAACTCTCGACCTCTGCCGTGACAGGGCAGCGCTCTAACCAACTGAGCTACCAGACCAAAAACAATCGCAGTTTATAATACTTCTTTCTTTTTGTCAATTCGTTTTATATAAATAAATTTCTTATAATCAAGTCAACGCCGCAAACCCAATAGAAATAATAATCAAGGTCTTTCCTAAAATTGTTAAAATAAAAAACCATTTCTTACGCTTTAAGTATGCCTTTTCATCTTCCGTAAAAACAGGATTCAAAAGCAACTCCATCTCCGCACCATCGGGGTTCCTATCCATCACCTTTTGAAAATGTTGTTTCTTCATATCGTATACCGTCTTTTGAAAATAATTATAATTATGCATATCATCAAAAATGGTTATCCCCAAAACCACAATCAAGCCAATCAACGCAACTTGTTTGAATAAAAAATACAGGATAATCAAAATTATAACGGAAAAGAAAAATACCTTGTGCACTTTGGTTTGCACAAAGTATTCGTAAGTCCTCCTAAAAATGTTACCCATTAACCAAACGTGCCGCCAACACCATTAAATGACATTCAAAATTGCACCAAGGATTATCAAAACAACCGCAATAACCCAACAAATAAACACCCACATCTTCTTCGTTCGTGCATATCTATACGAATAAAAACATACGGTGATATACGCCAAAACTTGTGCAATCGTAATCAAGGCATTCAATGCCCCTATGTATTTCCCCAAAAGTAACGCAACACCAATGAAAATTACCGCAACAAACGCAATCATGTTAAAGAACTGATTCGAATAAATTTTTTTTACAGGTTGATTCGCCATTTTTTATTATCTCCTTCTATTTAGTATTGTATTTAATATACATTACCTTTTATACCCTTGTCAACTAAAATTTTTATAAATATTAACTGTTAATGGATGCAATCTCTACTTTTATCAATTTATTGCTTATTGGATGCACAAATTCTAACTTATAAGCTTGCAATTTCTGCCCATTTTTCCCCTTTGGATTGTATTCCGCATCACCAACAAGCGGATGCCCTATGCTTTTGCAATGAACCCTTATTTGATGCGTCCTGCCCGTAAGCAATTCAAACTCACACCACGTATCATTCCCGACTACCCTTAAAACTTTCAAAATAGTTACCGCATTTCGCCCTTCATCCCCATTGGTCGTGACAAAAAGAGTCCGGTTCCTCCTGTTCCTAATAATATTTTTATCAATAATTAAATCGTTTCTAATAATTCCGCTGCATAACCCGACATACGTCCTCTTAATCTCATGACACTTGAACATCTCTCTCAACTTTAATAATGTCGTCTCATTTTTTGCCACAATAAGAAGCCCTTGCGTCATCTTATCCAATCTATGCACAATGCCGCGTCTTTCAAGCCCGTTGTCGGGTAAAATGTCCTCCAAAGTTCCGTCAAAAATGCCCGCCCCATGATGAACGACAAGTCCAACAGGTTTGTTTATAACCATTAAGTCATCGTCTTCATACTTTATGTCTACTCCATAACGGTCCATACCGTTAACATGGTCCTCCGCCGTTATTCGCTTGCCGACACTCTCTTCGTTCTTAACCCGAAGTGACATATATTTTTTCACCGATGAGCCCCCGCCATTCGTTTTTTGCCGTTCGTCATGCGGTTCCGAAGTCTCCGTTATAATGTGAAAGAATAACAAAAAAACCGCCGCGGTCAAGGATATGTCTGCTAAATTGCACGTAAAATCAAATATTTCCAACGGAATCCAATTAAACGGTATGAAATCTCTTACTCCATGCAAAAATATCCTGTCAATTAAATTGCCGATTGCCCCCCCAACAAACAATCCGCCCCCCAACGAAACAATCAAAGTCTTCTTTTTGTATTTCAAAAATAGAAATACCGCCAACCCACATATAAAAAAAGTTAACACGATTATGCTCCAAAAAAATAAAGAATTTCCTGCCCCAAAACCATAGGCAATACCGCCGTTCAAAACTCCAATGCCCAAAACATCATAAAAAATAAACTTCAAAATTTGGTCAAATATTAAAATTAAAATCGCAGCCGCCAAAAATAATTTCATCTCTTATACCTTTTGAATTATACTTACAATAATCGGTCTCCGTCCAAGTGCTTTTTGAAAGTAATTCTGCAACCCCTTCCGTAATTCGTTCCTAAGTTCATCAATGTCCGCCCCCGCCTTCGAAACAATCCCCGAAATGACCTCTTTACCCTCTTTTATAATCTTCTCTATCTCATTCCCATATACTAATCCTCTCGGCACAATTTGAGGCTGCCCCAAAACTTCACCTCGCCCGTCTATCACTACCCCAACAACGCATATACCATCATCCGCCAAGGCAAGTCTATCCCTCAAAACTGAACTGTCAATATCACCATAGCCAAGCCCATCAACCAATCTTGCACCGGACGCAATTTGCCCTACCTTTTTAAGTACGGTCGGCGATAACTCAAAACAATCCCCCAATTCCGCCATGAACATATTCCGTTTATTCATTCCAAGCCCCTCCGCCAATTGTAAATGCTTTTTAAGCATCTTGTATTCGCCGTGAACCGGAATAAAATATCTTGGCTTCACAAGAGCATGTATCAATTTTATCTCCTCCTCACATGCATGACCGGAAACGTGAACCGCGTATTGACTCTCATAAATCACCGAAACCCCGCGGAAAATTAAGTTATTTATAACGCTGTTTACCGCCTCCTCATTCCCGGGTATAGGATAGGCCGAGAAAACTACCGCATCGGTCGGCCCAAGATTTATCTTTGGAAATTCTCCGCTCGCCATTCGTTGAAGTGCAGAACGCGGCTCCCCTTGCGAACCCGTCAGTATAACAAGAACCTCCTCCGGCTTATAACTTCCAACTTTCTCAATCTCTATGATATTTGCCGGAAGTGCCTTCATCTCCCCTAACCTTATCGCAATGTCACTTACCTTTAACATGCTTCTCCCTGCAAATGCAATCTTCCTTTTATATTTTACCGCAAGGTCAATCATCTGCTGTATCCTATGAACATGAGAAGAAAACGCCGAAACAAAAATACGCTTATCTTTATATCTCGCAAAAAGTTCGTCCATATGCTCACTTATGGTTGTCTCACTCATGGAAAAACCTGAATGTTCAATGTTGGTCGATTCACATAATAATAATGCTACGCCTTGACGCCCGATTTCGGCAATCCTTGTAAGATCAATCGGGTTGTTGTCAAGAGGGGTCAAATCAATCTTGAAATCCCCCGTATGAAAGATAATGCCCGCCGGAGTCCTAATCGCAAGTGCAAACGAACCGGGAATCGAATGATTGACGTTCACAAATTCTACCACAAATTCCACGCCAATCTTGACCGCACTTCGTGCCTTGACCGCCACCGCCCTCACTTTTATACCGGGATTTTCCCGAAGTTTAGACTCAATAAGCCCAAGCGTAAATCTTGAACCGTAAACATCCGCGGGTGCGTCCCTCAACGCATGAACAACCCCGCCGATATGGTCCTCATGCCCATGCGTAAAAATGTATCCGCGGATTTTGGACTTATTCTTAATCAAATATGAAATATCACAGACAACCATATCAACCCCAGGCATAGTATCGTCCGGAAACCCAAGCCCGGCATCGACAACAATGATATCATCACCGCATTCAAACGCCGTCATGTTTTTGCCTATCTCACCAATCCCACCAATAAAACTTATCTTAACGTTTTTATTCATACACACCCCCATAGGTTTATCCGCGTTAGCGAGATAAAACTGATTTTTACATTTTTATTCATAACATTCCCCCAAATTTTCTTTTTTTCACCATCACACAAGTTCTTTCTTGTGCCGGCAAGACAAAACTTGTCTTTATTTTTTTCTTCATCGCATCCCCTTTACCTTGCTGTATATTATGCTTCTGTCCAATTCCGTCTTCTCCTCATTTCCACTCAAAATGTTTAATTCTTTGAAAACGGAAAAACAAAACACAAATTGATATAAATTCTTATCCCGTAACTTTATTCTCTTGTATATATCCAAAACGTTGCCATGACACACCAGACCCCTAACCTCTTTATAATAACACACAAATAATTCCCTGTCAATAGACAAATTATGGACAATGTCCAAAATCGTCTGTTCCGGTTCCGTCACAAGGTCTCCGCTTAAATATCTTTCAAGGACAAGGGCGTTGTCCTCCTCGTTTACGGCAAACGGAATTACGCACTTTACCATGGCACTCCCTCCGTTTAACTCAAATATAACGGACTTTTCGCACGGTGACTGCAAAATATCGTTAAAAATACTTCCATAGAAATATACAAACCGCAGTTCCCCCGTAAAAAATTTCGTATGTTCCCTGTATTTCGACATCGTCTCCGTATTCGTTCTTCCTATGACGGTCATAAAAATCGGATTATTATTATCACATCCGACCGGTTGAAGCATATCAAGTTCATTCAAAAACTGCGGAGTAAATTCTTCAAGCTTAATTTCCATGTCATAGTACTTGTCGGTTTCAACGCCCGCCTGTAAATTTCCAACCGCTTCGTTCATCTTAACCGCCCATTCATCTAATTTTTCTTTATCAATTGTAAGTCCAATCGCCATAAAATGACCGCCGAAGGAGATTAAAATATCCGCGAACCTTCCCGCTATTTCAACAAGATTGACGCTGCCAACACTTCGTCCGCTGCCTTTATAAACTTTACCGTTCCCGCCTAAAATAATCGTAGGTTTATTGTATTTGTCCGTCACCCTCGCCGCAACTATCCCCAAGACCCCTGACTCCCATTCCGGCCTCGCCGCAATAATGATATTATTGTCGTATATCCGTTTACTTTCAATCTCATCAATTACTTCCGCATAAATCTTATTTCCAATCTCTTGCCGTTTGGTATTTACATCCATCAAAAAATCAACTTTTTCTTTCACCCGAAGAGAATCCTTTGTCAAAATTATATCAAGTCCATGCTTTGCATTGCCCATTCGTCCCGCAGCATTAAGTTTAGGAGCCAATTTATAGCCAATGTCGCTCGACTTAATTGGCCCCATAACTTTACATCTCCTTGCGAGGGCGGAAATGCCGATGTTTGAGCCCCTATTCAACATCTCTAAACCATGATGAACAATTATTCTATTTTCATCCCGAAGAGAAACAATGTCCGCAACCGTTGCCAAAGACGCAATGTCTAAATACTTCTTCACCGCCGCAATCCCGTCAAATGCTTGCACTAACTTTAATGCAACCCCCGCCCCGCAAAGGTCATTAAACGGATAATCCTGCTTATCAAATTTCGGGTCAACACAAGGACAATCCGGGATAATCTCCGGTATCGCATGATGGTCGGTAACCAAACAATCTATCCCTAACGACCGTGCAAATTTAATCTCTTTATGACATGAAATACCGCAGTCAACAGTTATCAAAACATTCGGCAAAAACTTTTCATTCAATGCTTCAATAAGTTCACAATTCAATCCGTATCCGTCCGCGTCCCTTTCGGGAAGATAATATGAAACCTTACATTGTTTAGAACATAAAAAAGAATAAAGAATTGCCGTAGCACAAATGCCGTCACAATCATAATCTCCGACAATCAAAACATGTTGTTTTTTCTCAATGGCGGTGCGAATACGTGCAACAACTTCTTTCATTCCTTTCAACAAGAAAGGATTGTGAAGTTTTTCAAGGTCATAATCAAAAAACTCTCTCGCTTTTTCTTGTGTATCAATTCCGCGTGATACCAAAAGACGAACAAAATTTTTAGAATAACCCGTACCCTCAAACTCCGCCACTTGTTCCGGTGTCAACCCACCGCAAATGGCTCTATATTTCATTCTAAACCTATTATATTACAAAAGGATTAACTTGGCAACTTAATAATTTAACAATCAATTTCACAAAGGCTCCATAATTAAAAAACCCACCAACGACAAATTCCACCCATTCCCCCACCACCGCCCCCCCACACTCCGCCGCTTCGCGGCTCCGTAAAGGTAAACGCTTCGCGTAAATAAAGAGGGGGTTTCTGGTAAAGAGAAATTATTTGTTTATTTGAGGTCACTGTTTGTGGGGACGCGGCGTTCGCTTCGTTCGCTTACGCTCACCCTAATTTTGCTTACGCAAAATAGATAACTGCGTCGCTTACGCTCCTTGTTATTGCTCACTTTGCGAAAAGGTAACGCTGTCGCTCAAATAGAACACCCGCACTCCGCCGCGTTGCGGCTCCGTAAAGGTAAACGCAGGTGCTTAAATAGAACTCTTGCAAAGGTATTGTTTTTTCGTTTGCCATGGATATTTGTTTCCGCCACACTCCGCCGCGTTGCGGCTCCGTAAAGGTAGACGCAGGTGCGTAGGAAAGAGTGGGGCGGTGCGGGTTGAAAAAATGTTTAAAAAAACGTTTTGCGTGGTAAAATTTTTGTGTTATATAGTATTTATGAAAAAATTAAAATTTTACTCTGTCATCGCCGCCGCCTTCGTTGGCGTTGCGGCAATCGTTGTCGGGGCGGTCTGGCTCTCGTTCCCGGTTGGTGCCAATGCGTCGTCGTCCGACGATACTACCGATCTGAATGCGTTCATCGCCGGCATGGAGAAAGGGCAAGTCTACAACCTTTGGGGTTACGATTTCCTTTGCGTAGACAAAGGTGATAATTCCTATATAGGTGAGAATTCCTTTGTCGCAAATGAAATCGCCAACGGTAAAACTAAAATTAAAACCCTTTGGATGACCGGGCGGGAGTCCGTCCGTTTCCAAAAACTTTCACGTTGGGCGGAGGGCGACACCGACGATAACGTCTACAACGCAAATACTTACCTCCACAAGGTCTATAATTCAAGGGGCTCCCTCAGTGCAAATATAACCACGTCCGTTTATAAGATTTTCGAGGCGGCGGATCCCGTCTTGACATCTTTTATCTCCCCCGGCTTCAAAAAAGGTATAAATAATGCCGGGTTCGCCTCAATGGTTGGTGGCTCCGGAAACTACTACCTTAACACCGCATCCGACGCCTATAACGGTATTGCACTTACCGACAACATGTCCAACCCTACAACCGACCTTGATGACAATAAGCCTCTTTCAGACACCGCAAAAAACCACGCCCTCGCCAAAGAATACAACAGCGGTGATGATGTTGTGAATTATTCTACCGGCTGGAGCTCTGGCACTGCCGCCGCCTACGATCTCGGTGCGACTCTTTTGAATGAC
>JAIRSY010000057.1 GCA_031255215.1 Christensenellaceae bacterium
GGGGGGGGGCGTTGTGTGGTGTGAAATGACCTTTGCTATTTTATATTTCCCAACGCCGCGAGATTCTATTTACCTTATTAAGTTCCGTTGGAGCGTAAGCGGAAACGGTAGTGAGAGAACGGAGCGAAGCGGAGTGAACGAAAATCTTTTGCGAAGCGAGACAAAGTCGAGCGCAGCAATATATTACGCGAAGCGTTTACCTTTACGGAGCCGCAACGCGGCGGAGTGCGGGGATTCTATTTTAGCGACAGCGTATCCTTATGCACGAAGTGCAGCCGCGAAGCGGCGAGGAGGAGTAGTTATCCATTTTGCGTAAGCAAAATTAGGGTGAGCGTAAGCGAACGAAGCGAACGCCGCGGTCCCTTTTTTTTACGCAAAGCGTTTACCTTAAACTCCCGTTTGCTACATATAGTGTTTGTTATGTTCACAATAAACACTATATATAGTTTTAAGCGGTTTGGCATAAGCGAAGACAAGTGCCTTTTACCGCCTTTAATTATTTACCTTTACGGAGCCGCAATGCGGCGGAGTGCGATTATCCTTATTAAGTCCCGTTGGAGCGTAAGCGAACGAAGTGGCGAGGGTCGGCGAAGCCAGAAGCGGAGTCGCGGAGCGGTGAGGGGGGGGGCGGTGTGAAATGAATCACCTTGTTTTCTTTCCTGTTGCGGTTTTGGAAAATCCTGTTTATAATGGGGAATGTTCGCATTTTTGTTAAAGGTTATGTTTTTGATTTGGTTCAGGTTGATTTTTCCTACCAAGACATTAAATAAAAAGGTGTTAAAACGGTTTAAGGGCAAGCCGGTGATTTTGGCGATGAACCACAGAAACGGAATCGACGGGCCGAATATCTTTATGGTAGTTTTCGAGCGTAAACTTTCGTTTTGGGTTAAAGAAGAGTTTTTCAAAAAGAGATTTTGGCGTATTATTTGGAGGTTGTTGGGCGGAATTCCGGTAAAACAGGGGGCAAGTTTATCTCTTTTCAAAAACACTAAATCGGTGTTTGACAAGAACGGTGTCCTTGCGATTTGGCCGACAGGACATAGGAATTTCGGGGCAAAAGAAGAGATTTCAATACGCGGAGGTTCCGCCGCGGTTGCAAAAAAATATAATGTGCCCATTATTCCGGTTTTAACGGACCGGCAGAACAAACTTTTCAGGCTTACCAAAATGAAGTTCTGTGAACCGATTTTCCCGGAGAATTTTGAGACCGTCGATGCCTTGTCGCAAGAATTACAGGACAAAATGAGGGGCGGACTTTGCGGATTTGAAAAGGCCGAAAGACTTAAAAAATGGGAAATTGAGAACGCAAACGTTGTCCGCGGGATTGTTTTGCGTGACGGGAAGATTTTGATGCTGAAACGCGTGAACAGGATGGGCAAAACCTATTATGTTTATCCCGGTGGACATGTAGAAGACGGTGAGGACGCGATGAGCGGGGCGGAGCGCGAAATATTGGAGGAAACGGGCGTTGTGGTAAATGCGTTTAGAAAACTTTACAGGACTTATTTTTGTTCGCCGCGGGGTGATGGTTGGCAGGATTTTTTTGTGTGTCAATATCAATGCGGCGAACCTCATAAGACGGACGCCGAGGAATATACGAATCCGGAGATTGAAAAAGCGAACGGAACTTATGAACCGATGTGGATTGATATAAAAGATTTGAAAAAGATAGACACCCGACCGGCGAACCTTACAAGGCGGCTGCTTAAAAATTATAAGAAAAAAGGCGAACGGCTTTCGTTTCCGCTTCAAAAGCTTCGTGGGAGTAAAGCGGATACAGCACACAAAAAATCTTAACGCGAAGATTCCCGTTCAGTTTGTGGAGGTATTTCGGGGTTGAGTTTTCCGGACGCATTTTCATTTTCGGCGGTGTTTTCGTCGTTTTTAGATATAAAACTTTTCTTGAGACGGGTTTTTCTTTTCATCTCTTCGTCTTTTTTAGATCCAAAACTTTCCTTGAGACGGGTTCTTTTTTTGATTTCTTCGTCAGCTTGTTCACCAGAACAATCGTAACGGAATTGTTCAGGCGTGATACCTTTGGGTTGTCCTTTTGGATTCTTTAATATATCATCCATATCAACTTTTAATAAGTGAGACAACAAATGATAAACTTCTTCCTGGGTTGCGTCTCCAGACTTCAACATGGTCTTTGCACCAGACTCCAATGCGGCCTTTGTACTTGACAATAAATGATCAATTGCTTCCTGTTCTTCCTGGGATATATCTCCTTCAAATGCAAATTTTTTACAATATTCATCCCAAAGGATCTTCATTTTATCATGTTGCCCCCACCATTCATCAAGAGCTTCGTGGGGCGGTCTGCTCGGCGGTTTTTGATTGGCGGTCTTTTCAATAGATTCCAATATATGTTTTATTTCTTCTTCCGTTAAGGTTTTTTTACTTTCCATAATTTTATTTCCTTCGATTAAAGATAACGCATTGCGGGGTCATTTGTCAACCTTAATCTTATTATTGGTTGCTTTATAATTTTATTTGTTGTAGTATCATAATATATATGAAATTGATTAAGAAGGAAAGAAAAAAGGTTGGGATTGCGTTGGGTTCCGGCGGGGCACGCGGTTTTTGTCATATTGGAGTGATAGAAGTCTTGCAGGAAAACAACATACCTATCGATGTTGTAACCGGATGTTCGATGGGTGCCTTGGTCGCGGGGGCGGTTGCCGTTGGGGCACCGATGAGAGAGGTGGCGGAGGCGAGCGAGAGAGTAAACGATTGGACCGTATTTGACGTTGATATTTTGGGGTTTCGAAAAAGCGGAGGTCTTGCGTCGGGTAATAGAGCAATGAAGTTGTATAAGTCAATAGTGGGTGACAATTTAATTGAAGGGTGCAAAATTCCCATGGCGGTGATTGCCACGGACTTGAAAAGCAAAAGCCTTTATACTTTCAAAAGCGGTGAAGTTTGGCGTGGGGTGCGGGCGTCGATGTCGATACCCGGTGTTTTCAAACCGGTAGTAGAGAACGGGATGGTTTTAGTTGACGGGGGAGTTTTAAGGCGAATGCCAATTCAGGAGGCGAGAGATTTAGGTGCGGACATTGTGATTGCCGTAGATGCGTTGGGTGCACCGTTCAACGACATAAATCCGGCATCATTCATTCAAATTTTGGACTTATCAATTACTATGATGGGTTGGAATTCGGCTCAACTTGAATATAAACAAGCGGATTTGGTAATTGTTCCGGACATGGGGAGCCGTTCTCAATTCAGTTTCAAAAACAATCGTGAAGCGATAGCGGCGGGGCGTAAAGCGGCGGAGATGGCCTTGCCCAAAATATTAAAATTGATTGGCAGATAACGGTGCGGTTAAACGATGTATTATAAATTGTTAATTAAACGGAGCAGCAATTGCAGTTTGTTCTTGTGGAATACGGAGAAGCATAGGGGGAGGTATATGGGGCAACGTATGGGACCTGCGGTGCTTCTATGAAATATGGATAAGGTGCACCGTAGACGGAGAAATTGAGGCGGGCCAATTCGGCGGTTTGGACCTGAATTTTTTGTTCTTGTGTCAATATCATTAAAATTTCCGCGATTGTGACGGCATTATTACTTAGATTTATATTATTTTGTTGGGCATAAAGTCCAAAGCCGACGATAGCGGGTATAAGTAAATCTCTATTCATTTTTATTATTCTCCTTTTTATTAGCAGAAATTATAACAGTTTTCATTTGCACGTCCATTTGGGTAGAGCGGTTGATTAAAGAAGTTGCGGCAGGTTGCATCTTCATATGTTGTTGCGGGGTTAATTGGGGCATAGCCGTAACTTGGGATAAGCAAATCGGCTTGTGCGATAACGCGTGTAACAATGCGGACACAAAATTTAGATATCGTTGTTGTGTTCCTGTTGGATACGCCGCCGGTTGAAACCGTGCTTGCCTCACTTCGTATTTCGAAAGGGAAGGTGCTTTCCTGCGGAACATAAAGGATTATATCCTCGTCATAAGTATAGTTTGTTCTTGTGTGAAATTCGATTCCGTCGGTATCCATTAAATCCAAATCGAGCGGCATGACGACACTTGCGGTTACCCTTGCGAAATTTGGATTGTCGGGCATACGTGTAATGGCGGTATTTTCCATTCTTGTTTCCATTGGGAATGGAGTTGACCTTAACATTTGGAAAGGCGGAACGGCGGAGGACGGTGTAGCACCGGTTGGGAGAGTGTAATCGGTATAACTTCGTTCAATTATCGCACTGTCTAAAACTCTTTCCGCTTCTATGACGACACGATAGCGGAGACCGTTCATAGGGTTATTGGTGGGTCCGGCACAAATAGTGGTTCGCGGTTTTGTTCCCTCTTGCATTTTTTTTTGCCTCCTTTGAGATTTTATATGAAAATAATTTATTTTGTGTTATCATTTTTTCATATGCCGCACGGAAAATTTTTGAAAATATTAGAAGAGATTTTTCCAAACTTTACATGTGTTGCCTGTAACGGTGAAATAAATTCAAGCGAAAACAAATACTTTTGTGATAAATGTATAGAGAGATTGCCTTTTTGTGTAGAAGAAAACGGCATTGCGTTTTCGCCGTTTGAATATGAGGAGCCTATTAGGAAGATGATTTTGTCGTTAAAATATAACGATAATGTATTTGTCGGTCGGGCGGTTGCACCGTTCATGGCGGCGGTTATTATTAGGAGAGAATTGGTAATTGACGGGTTGGTTCCGGTGCCTTTGCATAGGTCAAGATTTTTGGAACGCGGGTATAATCAAAGTGAATTATTGTGCGATGAAGTTGCCCCGTATTTGAATCTTCCGGTTTTCAAAGATGTTTTATTAAGGATAAAGAAGACGAAGATTCACAAAAATATGACACGAAAACAACATTTTGAAGATATCTTCAATGCCTTTAAGGTTCAAGATCCACGGGCGGTGATGGGTAAGGTTATTTTGATAGTAGACGATGTGCTTTCAACCGGCATAACGACGAATGAATGCAGAAGGGTTTTGTTAAAGAATGGTGCGAAAGACGTTTGGATTTTGACGGCCGCGAAGGCGTGACGGACTTTTGATTGATAAAAAAACACCAAATGCACATACTTTTAATTGTGAAAAAAAGAATTATATTTCGGGCTTTTGTAATTATCATTGCGTTAATGTTTTTGGGTTTATTTTTTATAAATGCAAGGCCGCGGCCGGTAAATGCGAATCTATATCAAATGGGCGGTTCAAGTGCGGCGGCGATGACGACGATTGACGTTGAGACGGGACGCGTTATTTTTTCCAAGAACATGCATAAAAAGATGGGTATGGCTTCGACGACCAAAATTGTGACGGCACTTACGGTTTTAGAAAATTCAAAGGATATAGATATAAAATTTGTTGTTGATGACCGGTCGATAGGGATAGAGGGGAGCAGTATTTATTTGAAGAAAGGCGACGAATATTCAACCCGCGAACTTCTTTACGGACTTATGCTTCGTTCCGGAAATGACGCCGCGGTTGCACTTGCCTTGTCGATTGCGGATAGTGTGGAAGAATTTTGTGTTTTAATGAATGAAACCGCCCGAAAATACGGGGCGGAAAATTCGAACTTTACAAATCCTCATGGACTTGACGATAAGGGACATTACACCACGGCCTATGACCTTGCAATATTAACCGCGGCGGCATTAAAGAACGAAACGTTTTCGGACATAGTAAAAACGCAATCGATTACGGTGAATGGTCAAGTTTGGGTGAACAAGAATAGACTTTTAAGGGAAGATGAAAGTTTTATCGGTGTGAAAACGGGTTTTACAAAAAAATGCGGAAGATGTTTTGTCGGTGCAAAGGAGGTTGACGGGCGAAAGGCGGTCTGTGTCGTTTTGAACTGCGGTCCAATGTTTGAAGAAACGAAGGTTTTGCTTAATGAGGCGGCAGACATAATGAGGGAAGAGATAAAAGAAATCAAGAGGCAGGAAGCAATCAAAAAGACATTTTGGGGTGCAGTATAATTGCGTTGATGCTTTGTCAAACTTCGGTCTCAAATTCGGTCATGGGGCATTAAGCCCATTCCCTCATTATTCGCCTTGTTTTCCTCGCCTGAACGCAATTATACTTACACCTTTGTAAGGACGGTAATTATGTCTGTATCTTTTTACAATTTTTCAACTCTTTTCATTTTTCTTGTAAGTCTTTGAACTCTTGCGGTGAGATGTTTTTGTCCTTCTTCGAATTCGTTCGCACCTTTATTACTTCTATATTTCAAAATATCATAGATTATTTGACCGATTTCACGTGCATCCTGTTCATTGCAGCCTCTTGTAGTCATGGCGGGGAAGCCGATTCTTAATCCCGATGTAACATTTGGTTTTTCATCGTCATCCGGGAGCATATTTTTATTAGTGGTGATATTATATTCTTCCAAGATATGTTGAGCATCCAAGCCGGTAAGCCCAAAAGATTTTTTTGTATTCAGCATAAATAAATGGTTTTCCGGAAGAACAACGGTTGCACCCAAAGACCTTAATTTTTCCGCACAAGCGACGGTATTTTTCAAGACTTCTTCCATGTATTGTTTGAACTTTGGCTGTGCCGCTTCTTCAAAACCAAGGGCTTTGCCGGCGATAATATGTTCAAGCGGTCCGCCTTGAGCATAAGGAAAGACGGCGGAGTTGACCTTTTTCGCCAAATCTTCATCATTGCATAAAATTATTGCACCGCGTGGCCCTCTCAATGTTTTATGTGTTGTAGAAGTGACGAGGTCGGCGTATTTGCATGGGTTGTCGTGAAGTCCGGCGGCGACGATGCCGGCGAAATGTGCCATGTCGACGATTAACTTGATTTTATTCTTTTTGCATATTTCGGCGAAAGGTGCGAAGGCAATTTGATAAGTATAACATGAATAACCAAGCAGTAGGGCGTCGGGCTTTTCGGCTTTGATTGCCTTTTCCACAATCTTCACATCAATCCGTCCGTCTTTATTCAATTCAAAAAAGGAGAATTCATAATCATTAGCGGAAAAAGAGACGGGGCTTCCGTGTGTCAAATGACCGCCGTTAGAGAGGGACATAGACAGAATTTTCATTTTTCTGTCTTTAATTCCGATCCAATTTTTAAGGGCGACATAAGCGGAGAAGTTGGCCTGCGACCCCGAATGCGGCTGAACATTAGCAAACTTGCATTCAAATAATCTTTTTGCATTTTCAATTGCAAGGGTTTCGACGCGGTCGATTACGTTACATCCGCCGTAATATCGTTTTCCGGGATAGCCCTCCGCATATTTATTGGTCAAAACGGAGCCGCACAGATTCCTTATTCGTTTTGAAGTGAAGTTCTCGCTTGCAATCAATTCAATGTGATTGTTTTGCCTTTCATTTTCTTCCTTTACAAGTTTTTCTATTGTTAACATAGTGATATCTTACAACTCTAAAAATAAAATTGCAAGCAAAATAATTGTGAAGATATGACTGTGGTTTGGTT
Organism: Christensenellaceae bacterium; assembly: GCA_031255215.1. GTDB lineage: Bacteria > Bacillota > Clostridia > Christensenellales > UBA1242 > RGIG8050. The sequence goes on from JAIRSY010000057.1 coordinate 7,427, forward strand.
TGTCCGCCCTTGAATATTCCGCACACATTTCTTCCGCTTCCCGACTTGTATAAAAATCTTGATTTAACACATTATATAATTATGAAAAATAAGAAACAAGTGTCAAAGATTGCTTCATTTGCGAAGAAAGCGGGGGCGGCGACGAAGAATGCTTTTACGGCGGCGGGCAGGGGTATAAAGAAGACATTTATGGAGATGAGCTCCGGGCTTGCCGGTTGGATTGATGATGCAAGTGAACAATTTAAGCCGAAAAAGAAAACGAAGAAAGCATCAACGGCGAAGGCGTCGGTGAAGCGGGCAAGTTCAAAGAAGGCCGAAGGCTCAACGGAGAAAAAAAAGAGTGCGAAAGGGAAAACGTCCGGAAACACAGAGTTAGTGCGTTAAAAGAAACTCCTTGTGATTAAGAAGACGGAACAGAGTTAATAATTGTGATATGAAATTTGAAGAATCAACAACCTTGATAAACGTTGCCACATCTTTTACAAGTGAAACACAGGAGGGGGCAAGGTATCAGTTTATGGCGAAGATGGCAATGCAGCAGCAATTTACCGCTCTTCAACGCGTATTAAAGGATTTGGCGACGAATGAAATGGCCCACGCGGAGCAGTTTCTTAACATTTTGAAAACGAAGTGCGGTGACAAGGAAGTGCTTAAAAATTTGGCGGTTTCGCCGACGTATAACTATAACGGCGGGGATTTACTTACAATGCTTCGGGATACATATGAAATTGAGAAGCATCAACAAGACGTTGTTTATTTGAATTTTTCCGAAACGGCAAACGAGGAGGGGTTTACCGACGTTGCCAAACTTTTTGATTTAATTGCAAAGATAGAGGGCGACCATGCACTTATAACAAAACAACTTTTTGAGCAGATGGAAACGAATACTCTTTATAAGACAGAGGAAGAATCCGTTTGGAAGTGCAGTGAATGCGGCCATGAGATAACGGGGACGGCACCGACCGTTTGTCCGGTTTGCAAGAGTCCCGTCGGGGCATTTTTATTGAAGACGGATTTAGCGAGATATTATGCAAGGTGACGAAATTTTATGAAACGCGTTGAACGCTCCACACTATACCGGAAGATGCATCTCCAAGGTTTAGTGCCAAGGTTAAGCCGGAGCTTTGATATGAAAGAGAGATAACATCGCCGGCGGTTAATTGGACTTCGCCCGCCAAGTTAATATTTCCCGTGCCAAGTATTGCACGTATTGTAATCAAGGTGAGATTCAAATTCAAGATAGGAAGAAGTGCCGTTATAAGCGGTGTTGAAGTGGGGGAAGTGCGGGCAACGACAAAAGACGGGTTGACGCCGGAACCGATACTTGCGGTTATTGCACCCGACGTTGCGAAATTTATTGTTGCAAGGATGATGTAATTTCCGGTTGCGGGGACGGTATAATTACCCGTTGCCGCATTGAAGTTTGGGCTTGAAAAATACGGTGAGGTAACCGTCCAATTTGTCAATTGAACGGAAGAGGAAACGCTTAAAGTCGAAATGCGTGCGGAAAAGCCGTCCTGTGAGGTGTCCGTTAAATTTAATATGGTTAGACCCGCGGTTGTGGGTATATTTGTGTTGAATGCGGCCGTGCCTCCGGATTGATTTACAAGGGACAAGGTTTGACCGGCGGAAACTTCAAGAATGATTGAACCCGTTATTTCGGTGTTATTGATTCCGCTTGACGATGGGTAACTTATTCCGCCCGAAAGGATTGCAAAGGTTCCGCCCTTGGTTAAGATTGTATTTGGTGTAATATTCCAAGAGACATAATAGTTTGCGGCGGCGGCAAAGGTGCATATGCCGGTGCCGGAGTCATATGTTATGTTGGTGTCATTATTGAAATTTGTGGTGTTGAACTTTATGACACCGTTATTTGCCGTATCGGCAATTATTCCGGCTGCGTTAAGTTGAATCCCTTTCATATTCTTCCTTGAACGATTCGAATTTCACCTTGAATGGTTGTAATATTGGATAATATCACGGAACCATTTGAATTGTTTACAAGTTGCATTGTAAATGGAATGGAAGAGTCGGTAACGTTTACCAAGGCGTTGCCGTAAAACTGATTTGGAATTGTTACGGGTGCATTTGTTGAGCCAAGAACGGTTGAACCCGACATGAGTTGCAGGAAGACGGACGTAATTGATTCGGAACCGTCAAGCGAAACCCACCAATCAACGATATAAAGTCCTGCCTCCGTTATTTGAATTGTTCCGTTCGTGTTGGTGATTGCCGATGAAAAGTTTGAAACGGTTTCGTCAAATGGGAATGCCGCCGCATTTGCGACCGCCGATCCTCCCGACGCGGTTATCGCGAATGCCGCACCTCCGACAAGCCCCGATGGCCCGGTGTCTCCCGTGGCACCGGTATCTCCCGTTGAACCTGTTGCCCCCGTGGCACCGGTGGCCCCTGTTGGACCGGTTGGACCTGTGGCTCCGTCCGTTCCTGTTGCCCCTGTATCGCCCGTGGGGCCGGTGGCCCCTGTATCACCTGTTGTGCCCGTTGCACCTGTGTTGCCCGTAGGACCAACATCGCCCGTGGGGCCGGTGGCACCGGTATCGCCTGTTGCCCCTGTTGGACCGGTTGTGCCTGTGTCGCCCGTTGGACCTGTCGCCCCTGTTGGACCGGTTGCCCCTGTTGGGCCTGTGGGACCGACCGTTCCGGCTCTTAAAATTGTGATGCCGGCGTTTGCTTCTACAAGGTCGGATAGATAAACCGTTGCCGATGACAAATTGACAAGTTTTATGGATTGACTTGCCGTTGCATTAAGTAATGCCGAACCGGACAATTCGGTATTTTTCACGGTAGTTCCGGCGGCGAAGACATTTGAATCATTTGTTACGATTGCGAAAGACACACCGTTAAAAGACAGACAAGTTTTTGCACTTACGAACCATGATACATAATATTCTCCTGCATCGGTAAAGTTTATTGTATCGTCGGTGGGGTTATAAACCACGTTAGGGTCAAGGTCAACCATAACGGAATTAAAAGCGACGGGGGCGTTTGACGCAATAATTTGTGCCGTTGTATTTTGAAGTTGCATTCCAAGTGCCATATTTCACATTATGCCGTGCGTTTTATAAGTGTGAACGGGTCCATTTACATCGTCTCCCTTTCCAAATCTTTTGTTATCCTTTTGTCTTTTGTCTCTAAAAAATACTTGACATACAATCAAGGCCGCATTATAATATTTATTAAGAATTTAATAGAGCCGAAGACAGCAAGTATAAAAGTAAATCTTGCCGAGGTAAGTTGTATTGCCGTCGATGAAGTTTTATTGATTCCTTAAAAGGAGGTAAAATTGGCGGTAAAATCAAAGGTCACGGGGGCGAATTTCTTAAAAAGAAGCGGACAAGTCAAGGAGATTGAAGAATTTTTTACGAATGCGAAGTCTGCCGTTTTTGTGAATTATAAAGGGTTGAACGTTGCGGAAGACACGATAATGCGTTCCAAAATGCGTGGGGAAGAAGTTTCTTACAAGGTCTATAAAAACAATTTGGTTCGCATCGCTCTTAACAATTTGGGAATAAACGAACTTGATGACAAACTTACGGGTTCGCTTGCCATTGCTTTTTCCAATAAAGATGAAATAAGTGGGGCAAAGATAATTGCGGGCGAGAATTTCAAAGGGAAGATGAACTTTGAATTCGGGCTTCTTGGAAAAACTGTTTTACAAAAACAGGATGTAATTCGTTTGGCGGCCATACCGAGCAGGGAAACACTTATTGCTCAACTTATGGGATTACTTCAAAGCGGAGCAAGAGGAATCGCGGGTGTTGTGAATGCGGTTCCAAGGAATCTTGCGGTTGTAATTAAAGCAGGAAAAAAATAATTAAGATTACGCAAATAAATTTGTATGACAAACATTGTCGGCAATATTGCGTGCGGTCATTGAGCCGCGAAGGAGGAAAAATAAAAATGGATATAACAAAATTAGTAGATGAAATTTCAAAGTTAAGTTTGGTTGAGGCTGCGGACTTGGTAAAAGCATTGGAGGATAAATTTGGAGTAAGTGCGTCGGCGATGGCGGCGGCTCCTGCGGCTTCCGCTGCACCCGCCGCGGCGGCGGATACCGCATCGGCGAAGAGTGAATTTGAGATTGTCTTGAAAGATGCAGGTGCAAAGAAGATTGAGGTAATAAAAGTTGTGAAAGAAATAACCGGGCTTGGGCTTGGCGATGCGAAGGCAATCGTCGATGGGGCACCGAAAACCATCAAGGAAAAAGTCCCCGCCGACGAGGCTAAAAAATTCGAAGCACAATTAAAAGAGGCGGGAGCGACGGTCGAACTCAAATAATTTCACGCGTTCTTTATCTTCAAATACTGCGTTGAACTTCAAAATTTTGGACGGTCATTTACATTCGGGTAAACTCCCGTCCAAAATTTTTTGTTCTCCTTGTCTTTGAAGCAAAG
>JAIRSY010000013.1 GCA_031255215.1 Christensenellaceae bacterium
TCACCCTAATTTTGCTTACGCAAAATAGATAACTTCGTCGCCTACGCTCCTTGTTATCTCACCTACGGTTGATAACTGCGTCGCCTACGCTCCTTGTTATCACGGCTCCGCAAAGGTAAACGCTTCTGGCTTTGTTCGCTTACGCCAAACCGCCTAAAACTATATATAGTGTTTGTTGCGAACATAACAAACACCATATGTGGTAAACGAACGATTAAGGTAGACGCTTTGCGTAAATAAAGAGAGGGGACTTAATGCCCATACTCTCATACCCGCCATTTCACGCGTTCTTTGCTTCAAAGACAAAAGGAAAACAATCATTAAACGTCCGTCCCCTTAAAATGTTTTTTAGAGAAAGGTTCAATGCCCATCCTCCCATACCCGCCATTTCACGCGTTCTTTGCTTCAAAGACAAGGAGAACAAAAAATTTTGGACGGGAGTTTACCCGAATGTAAATGACCGTCCAAAATTTTTTAATTCGACGCAGTATTTGAACGCAAAGAACGCGTGAAATCATAGAATATTGTATGGTATATACAGCCTTGATAACTCCGTTTTTGAACGGTAAAGTTGATTACAAAGCACTCCACAAATTGATACAACGGCAAATTGATATGAAGGCCGACGGTATCGTGATTTTGGGGACAACCGGTGAATTTTCAACATTAAGTGACTATGAACGTAAAAAAATAATAAGATTCTGCGTAAATAATTTCGATTTTTACTTCATCTTTGGTATCGGCGGAAACTCCCCTAAACATATTATAAAATTGGGGCAATATATAAGGAGATTCGGCAATTATACCGTTTTAATATCTTCACCTTATTATAATAAAGCGACACAAGACGGTCTCTTTCAATATTTCAAATATGTTATAGATAAAATTCAACTTCCCGTTATTGTTTATAATATTCCAACAAGGACGGGCGTAAATATTGACCCCCAAACGATGCGGCAAATTGCAAAATTGCCTTATGTTGCGGGCATAAAAGAGGCGTCCGGCAACATCGCACAAATTCAAGAAATATGCCGCACCGTAAGCGTCCCCGTCTTCTGCGGAGATGACAACCTCGCCCTTCCATGCTATGCCGTTGGCTGCACGGGGATTATATCCGTTGCCTCAAATATAAATGTAGAAAATGTGAAAAGAATTTACCAAGACAGAAATCTTCAACTCTATCAAAAAGAACTTCCTTTCTATAAATCATTATTCCAATGCGTAAATCCAATACCCGTAAAGTATCAGTTATCAAAAATGGGTCTTTGCCAAAACGAACTTCGCCTACCCCTTACACCGCTTGTAAGTGAAGAATAAGACGGCGATTACGTCACAAATAATAACTAAATTTGAGCAGCAAAATTAGGGCGAAGCGACACAGAATTTGAAGATAAAGGTACAAGAAGATCACATAATTCGACAAACCCAAGCCGCCAAAATCGCCGATGCGAACGTGCAAAACAAGGCAATCGGGATAGCAAGTCCCAAGTTTTTTATCTTCGTTTTTGAAAAGTATATCGCCGATATGTAAAATACGGTCTCGCTGCTCCCCGCTATTGCACTCGCGACACGCGTTATATAACTTGCCGTCCCGTATTCCAAAACAATTGTGTCATATAATGCAAGTGACCCCGCACCGGAGAACGGTTTCAAAAACACAAAATGAACTAACTCCGGAGGTATTCCCAAGAATGAAAACACCGGCGACATCATATTACATAAAACAACAAGCAGCCCCGATGCCTTGAACAATTCCACCGCGACCAAAATTGCCACTATAAACGGAATAATTTCAAGGATAAGCCCAACCGCATCTTTACCGCCCTTTGTAAATGCGAAAAAAGTATCGGTTTTTTTACAAAAAGCATAAATAAAGAGGAATAAAATAAAAATTGGAATTATGAACGCCGACATAACAACCTCACAAGACAAATCCCCAAAGCCGTTGACAGAAGAGATGTTATGAACGTGGGAAGAATTATGTTTTGGGGCTCCGTTGCCCCATGTTTTTGTAATATCCCGATAATCGTGGTAGGAAGCAACTGCAAACTTGTCGCCGCAAGAATGAATAACATTATCATCGGCGGACTCGCCTTCCTCTGCTCCGGTTTACTCATCTTTTCTATTGCATTTATAGCCGCGGGGGTGGCCGCCCCGCCCGCCCCTATCATATTTGCCGATATGTTGGTTGCAATCAAGCCGTTCACCTCCTCCGTTTGTTCCCCGAACAAAAACTTTATTATCGGTCTTAACAAATTCGCTATCTTCTTGATTAACCCCGATTGTGCCGCAATTTCCGCAAGTCCCATCCAAAAAATGTAAATTACACATAACATCAAGGCCAATTTAAGTCCGTTATCCGCCCCCGAAAGTGCAACAGAAATGATAGAATTCGGGTCAATAAAGAGGAGCCAAATGCATGACGAAACTATCATAAAGAAAAAAATAGATGCCATGTCAATCAATATGTTTTATAATACATGCATTATGTTTGATAACAAGCAAAATATGTTTATTGTAATCGACGGACCGGACGGCACCGGCAAAACAACTATCTCACGTTTACTTGTTGAAATGTTTATTAAACAAAACAAAAATGCCGTCTTGACCGCCGAACCCACTTCCTCCCCTTTGGGCGTTCAAATAAGACTTGCCCTTAAAACTCAAACCAATCCGCAAATATTACTTGATATGTTCCTGCAAGACCGGTCGCAACATTGCAAGGATTTTATTCTTCCCGCCCTCAATCAAGGTAAAATTGTTGTTTGTGACAGATATAAACTGTCAACCGCATGTTATCAGCAGAGTGATTCTCATACGGCGAAACAATTACTTGCAATGCAGAAACATTTAATGGACCCCGACTATACCTTCATTCTCTACTTTAAAAACATAAAAACCATACAGAATCGAATGTCTAACCGTAAAAGGTCGCTTGATGTGTTTGAAAACGTTCACTTTCAACAAAAAATCAACGACGATTTCATTCGGTTGGCAAAAGAGCTTCAATCCCAAAATGTATTCTTAATATCCGCCGAACAAAACACTAAACAAATATTAAAACAAATCATGGAGGTAATAAATGTTTGAATTACCCTCTTATATTTTGGTCAATTATGACCCAAATTTGATAAACAATTATATTAAAACCATCAATCCCGCCGACGTTTTTTTCCTTCAAAGAACGAAAGATAATAACGGAAGACAACGCACGCATATCGTCGTAGATGATGTGAAAAATTTAATCCGTCAATCTCAATTGGCAACGGTAGGAACAAAGAAAGTCTTCGTAATCCGCGATGCCGAAACAATGACCCCGCAATCACAAAATAAAATGTTAAAAACCCTTGAAGACACCACAAGCTCAACTTTTCTCTTCCTTTGTAATACAATCAAAAACTTTCTCCCCACTATGCAAAGCCGTTGCGTAATTTTGAACGGCAATCAAAAAAACAATGACCAAGAACTTGACGCCAAAATTGAGAATTTGACGAAAATCTTCCCCCGAATAAAACAACTCGGTCAATATCAACTTCAAAAAACACTCTCCATTATTCGACGCAATACGGACGCCGGATGCAACGAAACAAGTGTGCTTGACCTACTTGCAATCAAATCAACGCAATTAGATATACCGCGAATTTGAATCCACCCACCACATCATTTCGGTGTAAGTATAATTGCGTTCAGGCGAGGAAAACAAGGCGAACAATGAGGGAATGGGCTTAATGCCCCATGACCGAATTTGAGACCGAAGTTTGACAAAGCATCAACGCAATTAGACTTACACCGCAGTTTTGATTTGTCGGTTTTCTCTGCCTATTGTATAATCTTACCGTGGATATCATAATAGGAATAATAATTGGAGCGGCCGTAATCTTGACCCTTTTGTTTATACAACAGGCAAAGAAAAATAACCAAAAGAAAACCTTTGACCAACTTAATAAAAAATTAGAAGAAGATGACAGGGAAAGAATAGAAACCTTGCTTAAATTTGTTGAAATACAAAAACAGGAAGAAGAGGAAAAACGGCGAATGTTGTCGCTTAAAAAGGCAGAACAAAAAGAGAAATTAGAAGTTTTCAAGAGAACGAAAGATGAGTTGAAAGAACGGTTAAAGGAGCAGTTCGACCGCAAGGAATGGGTCCCTCTCGAAAAAATCTTAAAGGGTGCGGATAAGGGCGGCATGGGAATATATTTGCTTTTCAATGAAACAAAGAAAAAATATTATGTAGGGCAGGCAAAAGCGGTTTATTCAAGAATAAAGAAACATTTTGATGTTGAGGATATCGCGGCGGACTTCATGAATGGGGATAAAATTGCCGTCAAAATTCTCAACGCGGCGGAAATTGATTCCGATTATAGAATCGACCACATTGAAAAGACAGGAATTGAACTCTTTTCGGGCAAAGATGGATACAACAAGACAAACGGGAATCTGCATTAAATAGATAATCCGCCCCGTTTCGCCCTCTCTATTATTTTTTTATGCTCCGCATCAATTTCGCTTTTTGTAAAGGTTTTGACAAGACTTTTCAAAACAAACGATAATGTGAATTTGTTTTCATAAATATCCTTCAAATAAAAATCATATCCGTCAAAAATACCGCTCAATTCATCATAAATTCCATTCCATTCAAACGTAAAATCTAAAATCGTTTTAGGAAACTTTGAAATATCCGCCGCTTTCTCGTCTTTTCGCTTAAAGTCTATCATCGACAAATTGATTTCAAACCCCGCCAAATCTTTCCCGATACGAGGATGAATCACCCCAACACAACCAACATTTTGCCCATTTATCAAAACCGAAGCATTATTTATCGGGTGAAGAAGATCCTTGTCCGCCGTCCGCAATTTGAATTTACAATCAAACAAGTCCCGAAGAATCTCCGCCGCCTCTATATAACTTTCACATACACCGGACAGCCTGACTTCTTCCTCCCCATTTTCACCCTTTCCGTTTGATGTCTTCCAAACCCTTGCAGCCTCAAAGATTCTGCCCTGCTGCTTAAGACATAGAAGCGACGTCAAAAGGTCACTCCTTATCTTGTCATCATTTTTATTAAACGGGTTGATGACCTTCAAATATGAAACCGGCTCTATGTTCAAACTTTTACAAATCCCCGTATTATACCAAATATTCGTATGAACCTCCGTAAATCCGTATTTCATCACAAGACAATCCTTAATACTTTCAAGACCGGTCTGCCTTATATCACGTTCAACACGGCGAAGAGTAACCTTCGGTGCCAAAGGTTTAATGTTTTCATATCCATAGAACCGCACAATCTCCTCAATCACATCGTATTTATTCGCAATATCATTCCAACTTCTAAAACTTGGAACCTTTACCCCTATCTTCCCTTTCTCAATTGAAGAATCAAATCCCAATCCGCAAAGCGTTTTCAAAATCCCATCCTCACTTAATTTCACGCCAACGAAACTATCCAAATACTCTTTCGTCAAAGAAATCTCTATGTCCCTCTTGTCATAATTGATAACTCTCGTGTATGAACTTACCGCCACCGCCCGCTTTGCGTATTTTTCAACAAGCCGAAGAACCTCCGCCACCGCTAAAAAATTAACCTCCGGGTCAATCCCCTTTTCATATCTCGCAGATGCGTCCGTTCTCAAATTTAACTTCATGGCCGTCCGCCGTATGTTTATCGCATCAAACGAAGCGATTTCAAATATCACGCTTTTCGTATCCTTCGAAATTCCGCTGTCTTTTCCGCCCATAATGCCCGCAAGGGCAACGGGTGTATCGTTCGATTTGACAAAAAGCATATCCCCGTCCGGCTCAATTATGTTGTCTTTAAGAGTAATGAATTGACGCCCCGCCGACCCGATACGGATTTTAATATCTCGCTTGCCTTTCGCCCCGCCAACGGCATTGAATTTATCCGCGTCAAACGCATGAACGGGATTTCCAAAACATAACATGACGTAATTCGTAATATCCACTAAAAATCCATGACTTCCATGTCCGCAGTTGTAAAGCCTATTCTGCAAAATAAACGGCGAAGAAATCCCGTCAACATTATCAATCATTATAGAAGAATAAGAAAGACAATTCTTGCTTTCAATCTTTATATCAAGCCGCGGAAGTTTATCAAATTTCAAAGTGTTCCCCGTGTCAATCCCCTTTAATTTCCTTCCAAAAATTACCGACAATTCCCTCGCAAGGCCGTAATGTCCCCAAAGGTCCGGCCGGTTCGTAATGCTCTTATTGTCAATTTCAAAAACCCAATCCTCACACGCGGGAATCTCTAAATTCTCTAACTCCCATATCCCTTCGTCATCTCCGGCAAGTCCCAACTCCGCTAAACTGCAACACATTCCGTCACTTTTAACCCCACGCAATTCCTTTGACGGCAAGAGCGTATCCACCGCAACATAAATGCCTTCCCTCGCGTTCGGTGCTCCGCACACAATTTGACGGGTCTCGCCGGTTGACAGCTTCACTTTAAGTACGTGCAAATGGTCACTGCTCACATGCTTCTTGCACTCTATTACCTCACCCGCAACAATTCCTTCCTGCAAAGTCTTATGCTCTACCCCCTCAATCTCACATGTGGTTTTCGTAAGTTTATCCGCAATCGTCTCCGCCGAAATCCCGTCCAAATCTACATAATCCTTTAACCAATTCAATGATATCTTCATCTTATACTCCTCAAAAATTCTATGTTCCCGCTGTTTAACAATCGCACATCTTTTATGCCGTATTTCATCATTGCTAATCTTGTAAGCCCAAATCCAAATGCAAACCCTGAATATCTTTCACCGTCAATGCCGCCCATCGCAAGAACGTTTTTGTGAATCATTCCGCATCCAGAAAACTCTATCCAACCCGAATGTTTACAAGATGGGCAGCCGGCCTCGCCGCAAAAAGGACAACTCATGTCTAATTCAAAACTCGGTTCCGTAAATGGAAAAAACCCCGGACGAAGTCTTATCTTTATTTGGGTTTCAAATATTCCCGATATCAATTCTTCCATAACATATATCAAATTCGAAATTGAAATGTTTTCCCCGACCATTACTCCTTCACACTGAAAAAAAGCAAATTCATGGCTCGCATCCGTCGCTTCGTTGCGGTAACACCGTCCGGGAAAAACCGCCGATATTATCCCGTGCTTCCTCAACTCATCGCCGTACTTTTTTAATATAATGTTCTGCAACGCACTCGTCTGCGTCTTCAATAACATTCCGTTCGATAAATAAAATGTGTCCTGTATATCCCTCGCCGGATGCTCCTTTGCAATATTCAAAGAATCAAAGTTTTCGTATTCGGTCACAATTTCCCGCCCGTCCTCAACATGAAATCCCATGGAAACGGCAATTTGAACCACCCTACGCATCATTTTGGTTATCGGGTGCAAAGCACCCCCCTCAACCCTTGTCTTACCATTATAAGAAGGTATGGTTATGTCAATCAACTTATCATTTAATAGTTTAGAGTTTATCTCATCTTGCTTTTGTTTATTCAAAAACTTAAACAACTCCGCCTCGGCATTTTTTTTAAGTGCATTAAGCCTCTGCCCCTCAACCTGTCTTTGCCCCTCCGGCAAACTCTTAAGCTCCGCCATCTGTTTTTTAATCTTTTCAATTTCCGCCTTTAACTCCTGTAACTTATCCATCATCTGGAAAGATACCACAATTTTCCCAACAAAGCAACAACATAATCCCTGCCGCACTCTTCCGCATTATCGGTCTTGTTAAATTTATTATACACAAACAAAAAACAATAGAGACAAAAGTAAACGGGATGCCCTAAACTTCATTTAATGTCACCCTCTACAATCTTATCAAGTAAATATCCGTAAATATCCGGGGCGGAATGTTTCCATTTCTTCGTCGCCCTTATCGCATCCGTCCGCGTCGGCACCTTCATCTTAATCTCAAATATGCTGTCATTATTCGCGTTTTCCTCTATTTTTAATACAATCGTATGCGTTCCGTCCGCGTTCTTAAAATAATCAAAACCGTATTCCTGGCTCCTCTTTAACCGTAAAACATTTTCCTTGGCGTATACCGTTATACTCTCCCGAATACTTGCCGGTATCTTCTTGTAAAAATGACTTAAACACATTCTTCCGTCCTGGGTAAGTTGATATAACAAATCCCCCGCACTTGACTTAACCCGTATGAATTTCACTTCCAATATCTTGTTAAGTGCTTCCCTATAATCCATATACGAAAGCCAATCGGGGTTTGACATCACTATCTCCCCCAAAGAACTTTCACTTAACGGTATCTCCATCTTTTCAAATATAAAAAGAAGTAAAATCTTCCTCGTCATCTCATCATGCACGAAGTATTTCATCAAGTGCCTCCCTATTCCTTTTCAACTTTGTCCTTTCATTTTCAATAAGTCCCTTCGGTGCCCTCGCAATAAATCCCGCATTGCCAAGCATCTTCTCCCCGCGTTCAATCTCACGTTTCAACCGTTCCGTCTCCGCACCCTTATCAATCTCCTTCACAAGGACCTCTTTCTCTTTTATCTTATAAATTACCTTCCTATAACTTTCAATGTATTCGTCACAAAACCAATTCCAATAAAACTGCTGAAGTTCATTCGCGGCAACACCAAAGTCAAACCTCTCGTATCTCCTTATCGTATTCTTTATAATCCTGTTAAGCTCCTTTATCTTTGACCCTGCCGGAAACCTTTCAAACGCCAATTCCGTTTTATGCCCCATTTCTTCCCAAAGTTCTTGGGTAATAAAAGGCATAATTGGATTGATAAGTTTCAAAAATGTTTCGTTAATTTCAACAAGTCCCTCGCCCTCCCTATGGGCTAAAACAAATTTGGTCGCATTCCATATTTTGTTGGTAAAATTCCTCGCCTTTACCGCACGCTCCTCCCCGTATCTTGGGTCACGGTCTAATTTACTGCCCACAATTAAACTGTATCGCAAAACATCTGCACCGTATCTGTCTATTATCTCTATCGGGTCTATCCCATTCCCCAAACTTTTACTCATCTTTCGCCCCAATGAATCTCTCACTAATCCGTGAAGTAATACGTTCTCAAAAGGCAACTTGCCCGTGTGAAAAATACCTGAAAATACCATTCGAATTACCCAAAAAAATATAATGTCATACGCCGTCACCAAGGTCTGGGTCGGGTAAAAATAGTCAAACTCCTCCTTGTCCCTATTCAATGTTAAAAACGGCCACAAGGCCGATGAAAACCATGTGTCAAGCACATCATCCTCCCCGTCAATCGGTATTCTATGCCCCGATAAAAGTTGCCGGCTTATACACCAATCTTTAATATTTTCAAGCCAATGCAAGTAAATCTTGACAAACTTCTTCGGCAAAATGTTCGGCATGTTTGAAATCGCGGTTAACCCCAGCTCCTTCATCCTTACAAACCATTGCTTGGAAATGGTCGGCTCCACCAAATGATGACACCTGTAACATGTCCCGATGTTCGACTTAATCATCTTTTTATCAACTATAAATCCGCCCTTTTCAAGTTCCGCAACGACTTCGTCCCTATCCCGAAACCTTTCTATTACAATCGGTTTCAAATTATGCCGAAGCCCGACTTCATAGTCCGCATGGTCGTGTGCAGGCGTAATCTTTACCGAACCCGTCCCGAATTTCATGTCAACACTCTCATCCGCAATCACGGGAATATCCCGCCCCGTCAACGGCAAGGGAACCAATCTCCCTATTAAATGCCGGTATCTCTCATCATTTGGATTAACCGCAACCGCAACATCTCCAAACAAAGTCTCCGGCCGGGTCGTGGCAATCTCAATCTCCCCATACCGAATCGTCCATATCGGTCGGGTCACCTCCTCATATTCTACCTCCGCATCGCTTAAAGCCGTCCCGCAATCCGGACAAACATTTACCATCCTTTCCCCGCGGTATATAAGCCCCGCCTCATTTAACCGTGCAAAAGCCCGCTTGACCTCCTCCTTACTATGCTCCTCCATCGTAAATGTAAATCTTTGCCAGTCACAAGATAACCCTAACCGCTTGAATTGCTCCGAAATCTCCTCCGTATACCTTGTATACCATTTCTCAACTTCCTGCAAAAATTCTTCCCGCGTCAAATCCTCCTTCCTTATCCCGCGTTTCGCAAGTTCGCCCGAAACCTTCACCTCCGTCGCTATCGCGGCATGATCCGCTCCGGGCAAAAGAAGAGCCTCAAACCCCTGCATCCTCTTGAACCGTATGATTGCATCCGTTACCGTCGAATTAAATGCATGCCCGATATGTAATCTGCTCGTAATATTCGGCGGCGGCATTATTATCGTATACGGCCGTTTCCCCCTATTTATTTTTGCATGAAAAGTGCCTTCACGAAGCCACTTGCCGTTTAACCGAAATTCGCAAGCCTTAAAATCAAAGTTCTTTTCCATACGACGAAACCATTGTATCACCAAAACAATCGGCACGCAAGTGCGTTAATCGCTTCCGGATAATGTAATTTTGTCTTACAATATTAAAATCAACATCAAAATGAACCTTGCCAATCACAAAATTATTATTCAAAACAAGTGGCATCCATTCTCGGTCGCCGGGAAACATGCGGTCAAACGGTATTTTGTCCAAATCAAACCATTGCCCCATGGATATTTCACTTGTCCCAATTAAACTTCCTTCAAAATTAAATGCCCGAAAAATGTGAAGTCTCTGGCTTAATTCTGCCTTGTCATGTTCACATTGAATCATTGCACATTTTCTGTAATCCAAAGGAACTATCCCCCATTCCTCATGCGTTTCCCTAATCATCGCCTGCTCAATGTCTTCGCCCTGTTCAACCTTTCCGCCGCAGCCGTTCAATAAACCTTTGCCGATTTTTCTCTTCTTTTCACCAAGTAAAATTTGGTTGTTTTTTATTATTAACGTCAAGGTTGTGTCGACCATGACTTATCCGCCCGCCAATTTCGCCTGCTTCTTCCTATAATCTGCAACCGCCGCCTCTAACGCCTCTTTCGCTAAAACCGAACAATGTATCTTAACCGCCGGAAGCCCGCCCAAGGCCTTGACAAAATCGCTGTTCTCAAAACTTAATGCCTCCTCTATCGTCTTGCCCTTTATCATATCACATGCAATCGATGTCGAAGCAATCGCAGATACGCAGCCAAAAGTCTTGAACTTCGCGTCAATAATTACGCCGTCACTTATCTTTAAGTATATCTTCATAATGTCACCGCACCGTGCGTTGCCGACTTGACCGCTCGCGTCCGCATTCTTTAATATTCCTGCGTTCTTCGGCGAATCGCCCGTCTCCGTCTTGAATATCTCCATAACTTTATCACTATACATTTTTATAACTCTCCTTTTATACCAATTGGGCTTATCTTCCTTAAATTCCCAACAATCTTAACCAACTTCTCTATTAAAAAATCAAGGTCCTCCTTCGTCGTGTTCCTGCCTAATGAAAATCTTACCGACCCGTTTATCATCTCATCACTCACCCCCATCGAATCTAATACATAAGAATGATCCAATGTCCCGCTATTACATGCACTCCCCGTCGATACACATATTCCGTCCAAATCAAGCAATGTAAGAACACTCTCGCCCTCTATCCCTTGAAAAGAAAAGTTTACATTGCTCACAATCCGCTGCGTCCTATGTCCATTAAGTTTTACCGCGGGGATCCTGCCCTCAATCTCCCTTATCAAATAATCTCGAAGCATCCGGATCCTCGCATTGTTAATGCTCATGTCACGCATCGTAATCTCCGCCGCCTTCCCAAATCCTACAATACAAGGCACATCCGTCGTCCCCGCCCTTTTTCCCCTCTCTTGATGCCCCCCATGCATAAACGTCTCAACTTGCGTCCCCTTTTTTATATACAACGCCCCAACGCCTTTCGGTCCGTAAATTTTATGCCCCGACATAGAAAGCCCGTCAATGTTCATCGTCTTTACATCAAGGGTAATGCTGTCAACCGCCTGGGTTGCATCGGTATGGAATAATACGCCTTTGTCCCTGCATATCTTGCCTATCGTGTTAATATACTGCACCGTCCCTACCTCATTATTCGCCGTCATTACCGATACAAGAGCGGTCGGTTTACTCAATTTAGACAATAAGTCCGGTATGGAAATTATTCCGCCCTCGTCAACGTTAATATATTCAACCTCAACCCCATGCCTGCCAAGATATTCCACCGTCTCCATAATACTTGGATGCTCGATTCTTGATACAAGAACCCGCTTGACCGCACTCCTCTCAATTGCCCCCTTTATAAACCAATTATTGGACTCCGTCGCCCCGCTCGTGAAAAATATCTCATCTGCCGAAGCATTTATAAGTGCCGCAACCGCCTGCCTCGCCTTGTAAACCGCCGCCTCCGCTTCACGCCCCAAATTATGTGCCGACGATGCATTGCCGTAATGTGCAAGGAAATAAGGCTGCATGGCGGAAAATACTTCACCCGAAACATACGTTGTCGCCGCATTATCTAAATAAATCTCATGTTCCATAAATCAAAGTATAACACCTCCATCCTCGAAATTCAACCATTTTATAAATTCCCCCGCCCGCCCCCGGACCTCAAGGAAACGCAACTTGTCAATTATGTAAACTATAAGACTTTCAAATGGGTTTTGGAAAAGAAAACCGAGAAAGGAACTTACCAGACGATTACACAGCGTTGCTTTCCACGAAACAATCCACGCAATGGATAGTGCCAAAGACAGGACTTGGGGCCTTTCGGATAAGCGAAAAATTTAGGGCGGAAATGGCTAAATAAAGGTTGCTGTTTTGGCGTATTTATGGTATAATAGATATATAAAAAGGAAGCAGAAAAATGTTTTCAGACAGTTTAGGGTCACCGGAGTTAGACGCGGAAGACGCAAGACTTGAAGAAGGTTTTTTGGCGGAAATTGCCAAAGGGATTTATGAAGGTGTTGATATAATTGAAGCCAGTGACGATTATAATTCTAAATACGCCTCACCCGAATATCTAAAAGCATTTGCTCAATATAGAAAAGACCTTGCCGAATACAACAAGCGTATGGAGGCAATGGCGGAAGAAACATGATTAAGAACACGACAGTAAAGAATTTTATCGTAGATAAACTTAACGAAATCGGCGGTGCAGACGGGCGAAAGCATCACCGAATACAAATGTCAAATTGACAAAGATAAAAAATAAGGTATAATTTTAA
>JAIRSY010000023.1 GCA_031255215.1 Christensenellaceae bacterium
AAGGAACAATTAGGGGAGCGATCAAATGAAGCAACTAAATGACGCACAGATGAACAATATGCGGTATGCGGGTGACGTTTTGTCGGGGGCGTTGTTGGCGGTGAAGAATGCAATTCGGGAAGGGGTGACGACCGCGGAATTAAATCAAACCGCGGAAGATTATATCGTGAAAAGAAACTGCATCCCCGCCTTTAAGGGACTTTACGGTTACCAATTTTGCTGCAACACCTCCGTCAATGATGAAATAATTCATGGATTGCCAAGTCAAAGAACCTTGCGGGAAGGTGACATAGTGACCGTTGACTGCGGCGTTAAATATAACGGTATGAATACCGATGCATGCCGGACATTTGGGGTGGGAAAGATTTCAAAGGACGCGGAGGACCTTATTGATGTTACTAAAAAATGTTTTGAAATGGCATTCAATGCGGTAAAGGTGGGGGTTGATGCCGGAATTGTCGGGCGGACAATTGAGGGCTTTTTGCCCGGCGGGTATTCCGTCTTGCACAACTTCTTCGGTCATGGAATCGGCAAGGTTGTTCACGATGACCCGCTTATTGCAAATTATATACCAAAGGAACCGGACGTTAAGCAAAAATTGCGTGTCAAGTTTTTGATGAATACGGCAATATGTATAGAGCCGATGATAATCTTGGGAAATGATAATCAATATTACATAGACAAAGACAAATGGACGGTGATAACGAAAAACGGTGCGATTTCGGCACACTATGAAAATACTATCTTGTTTACAAAAAAAGGTAAGGAAATATTAACCAACAAATATTGTTGACCCCAATAATTCCTCCGCCGTTAAATCTAAATGTTTCATAAGCAATTTCAAGGAAGTATATCCCGGCAGACTCTTTCCTATAATCCAATTATGAACCTGGCTTTGCCGAATACCAATTATCTTTGCAAGTTGAAATTGGTTAAGTCCCTTCCTGTCCATTATCCTCTTTATTGTTTCCGTAAAATTGTATCGTGCTTTCATGTCTTCTATTATATACTCCTTTAAGGTCTATGTCAAGCGAATTAGAACCGATTGTTCTACAATGAAGCATGAGTAAATTCGCCGAGCGGCTGCGGGAAACTCTTGAATTAAGAAATCTTTCACAGAGAGGGTTGGCATTGAAATTAAATGTAAGTCAAAAGACAATAAATCATCTTTGTTTGGGGGAACGTTATCCGTCGTTTGCGTTGCTTATTGCAATTGCAAAAGAATTGGACGAGAGCATAGATTGGCTTGTCGGTCTTGTGGATTAAATGATTATTTTTAAGAAGATGACCTTTGCGGTGTTTTGTTTCATATATTAAGGTTATGACACTCAAAAAAATGACCGCCGCGGGCAATACTTTTTATCTTCTTGATATGAATGAATGTATTTTGGACGGGGTTTTGATTTTATCGCAATCAAAAGTTGCGGATATAAAGATGAGAATCTTGAACCGTGACGGAAGTGAGGCGGAAATGTGCGGAAACGGTGTGCGGTGTGTGGGGCGGTATTTAGGGCGGAATTGCCGCGTTGAAACCTTGTCGGGCATTAAGAATGTTGAAATAAAAGGTGACAAAATTTCGGTTGATATGGGACAAATAAAAAACCCGCACAAGGTTTTTTTCTATGACAATAAAGATATAAATTGCGAATTTGTAAAGGTTTTGGCCCGCAATGTCTTACAAATGACGGTTTTTGAAAGAGGCGTCGGGGAAACTTTGGCGTGCGGAACGGGTGCTTGTGCCGCGGTTATAGAAGCAATCAAGGAAAATTACTGCGATTACGATACGAATGTAACGGTTAAATGCAAGGGCGGCGATTTGTTTGTGATGGTTTCTTCAAACGGGGATATTATATTGTCCGGCGATGCAGCCATGGGATAATCTTCGCAAGCCGCAACCAAAAAATTCATGGTTTTAACCGTTTTTTATTTTGAAAAAAAAGTGCTTGACGGGTTATTTGCTTTATTGTATAATCATAACTGTAATGCAAAAAAGTAGGTATATGTTGTTTTGAGTAAAGAAGATAACATTGAGGTGGAGGGCAAAGTGATAGAGGTTATGCGAAATGCACAGTTCAAAGTGCAGCTTGCAAATAATCATATCGTTATTGCCTATCTGTCGGGAAAACTTTACAAAAATAACATTAAGGTTTTGGAAGGCGACTCGGTTAAATTGGAATTAAGCCCATACGACCTTACGGCCGGAAGAATTACATGGAGGACGAAATAAATGAAAGTAAGAAGCGGAGTTAAGCCAATGTGCGTTAGAAACGATTGTAAAGAGTTTCTATCTATTTTGCGTAGCAAAATTAGGGTCACATTGGCGGGAGGTGCAGCGTGAAAGTAAGAAGCGGAGTTAAGCCAATGTGCGACAAATGCAAGGTGATAAAACGGGACGGGACGGTTCGGGTTATTTGTGAAAACCCGAAGCATAAGCAGCGTCAGCCCAAGCCAAGGAAGAGTCCTAAATAACTTTCGGGTTTTCATACGGTGCCGCCGCGGCAATGGGGTATCGTATTTTTGTATTAAATATATATTAAGATAAAAAAATGGAGGAAAAATGGCAAGAATTTCAGGAATTGAATTACCGAACGACAAGTGTATTAAATACGCTTTGACTTCTATCTATGGTATCGGTGTTGTCACCGCCGGAAAAATTTGTGAAGCGTGCAAGGTTGACGCGGCGGCAAGGGTAAAAGATGTAGCGGAGGAAAAGATTAACGCCATAAGAAGTTATATCGACAAAAACGTTAAGACCGAGGGGGATTTACGCCGCGATGTTCAGCTTGATATAAAAAGACTTACCGAGATAGGGTGTTACCGGGGAATAAGACACCGCAAGGGTCTTCCCGTTCGTGGGCAGTCTACAAAACAAAATGCACGGACAAGAAAGGGACCTAAAAAAATGGTTATTCGGTCAAAGGCAGATAAGAAGTAATTGAGATAAAGTAAAAAAAAGGAGAAAAAAATGGCGGAAAAAACAAAGGCACAAGGTGCCGGCGGAAGTCAAATGCGAAACAAGACGGTCAAGACTAAAAAGAAAAGAAAAGTAAGTTCGGCGAAAGGAAAAGCCTTTATCACTTCGTCGTTTAATAATACGATTGTAACGATAACGGACGATAAAGGTCAAGTAATAAATTGGGCAAGTGCGGGCATCGCGGGTTTCAAGGGGAGCAGGAAATCAACTCCTTTTGCGGCACAAATGACGTCCGAAAAGGCGGGTTCGGCGGCGAAGGATATGGGACTTCTTAAAGTGGATGTATTTATAAAGGGTCCGGGTGCCGGACGGGACAGTGCAATCCGAGCATTATCGACAAGCGGATTAGAAGTTCTTTCAATAACCGATGTTTCGCCGATTGCACACAATGGCTGCCGTCCGCCAAAGAGGAGGAGAAAATAATGGCAAGATATATTGGTCCGGATTGTAAGATTTGCAGGCGGGAAGGCTGCAAATTATTTTTGAAAGGTGAAAGGTGCATTTCTTCTAAATGTGCCATGGAAAGACGTCCCGTGGTCCCGGGACAGCATGGACTTGCAAGAAAAAAAGAGAAAGAATATGGGACACAATTAAGGGAGAAGCAGAAAGTCAAACGGGCGTATGGACTTCTTGAAAAACAATTTAGAAGTGTTTATGAGAAGGCGGAGAGGGCGCGCGGGAGGACGGGCGACAACTTATTGTCATTATTGGAGAGACGGCTTGACAATGTAATATATAGAATGGGCATAGCAAGTTCAAGGAGTGAGGCGAGGCAGATCGTGTCGCACGCACACATGAACGTAAACGGAAAGGCGGTAAACATTCCGTCATATATCCTTTCGAAGGGGGATGAAATTTCGGTTAAAGAGACAAAGAAAGATTTAGACATTTTCAAGGCGTTAAAGGACGCAAAACCGTCAATGCCGAGGTGGTTAGAATTTGACGGTGCGAAATTGCACGGAAAGGTGGTAGATTTACCGTCAAGAGAAGACATTGACCTCAATATTCAAGAGAACCTTATCATTGAATTATATTCCAAATAAAATGCAAATATATAAATTCAAGATACAAATTTGAAGTAAAAAAAGGAGACAAAAAAATGGTAAATATTCAATTTGCAAAACCAAAGGCAACACTTCGGGAAAGTGTTACGGGGAAAATGGTGACACTTGTCTATGAACCTTTGGAAAGGGGATATGGGGTAACAATAGGGAATATGATAAGGCGTGTCGCACTTGGCAATCTATCCGGAACCGCCGTATCGGCGATTCGTGTAGACGGGGTGAACAGCGAATTTGCAATTGTAAAAGGTGTAGTTGAGGACATGACGGACATCGTTCTTAATGTAAAGGGATTGGTGTTGAAGACATCAAATAATGACCCGAATTTTACAACAACAATACGGATAAATAAAAAAACCGCAGGTGTCGTAACGGCAAGAGATATAGAGCATAGCAGTGAAATAAGCATAATGAACCCGGACTTGGTTATCGCAACCGTCGATTCTGCGGCGGGTTTCAAAATGGAAATGGTCGTTACAAGCGGAAAGGGCTATGTCGCCGCTTCGGAACAAAAAATACCTTCCAAGGATTTCATTGCCGTCGATTCATCTTTCTCCCCGGTCATGAAATGTAATTTCTTTGTGGAACCGTCAAGGGTGGGAAATAATATGAATTATGATAAGTTGACCCTTGAAATAACAACAAATGGAAGTGTTACCGGAAAGGAAATCGTTTCCTTGACCGCCAAACTTATAACGGAATATTTAGAAATCTTGATAGGTGTTGCGGACAGTGTAAAGAATTTCAGTCTTACATTTATGGAAAGTGAAGAGGAAAAAACGGAAGAAACAAAGAGAATAACGATAGAAGAAATGGAATTAAGCCCAAGAAGCTCAAATTGCCTTAAAAGAGCCAATATAGAAACGGTGAGGGATTTAACAAATAAAACAAGAAGCGAAATGCTTCGCGTTCGTAATTTGGGGGCAAAGAGTTTGGACGAAATCATCAATAAATTAGAAGGAATGAATTTGTCATTAAAGGCAGAAGAGGAGGTTATATAAAAAGTGAAACCGAAAGATATTGGAAGAAGCACGGCACAGCACATGGCAATTTTACGAAATCAAGCAAGCATTTTGTTTTGGAACGGAAGGGTAAAAACAACTTTTGTAAGGGCAAAGGCAACGTCTTCTTTGGCGGAAAAATATTTAACAATGGCGATTAAAACGTATAAAGATGTAAAGAAAGTTGAAAAAGATGTAATAGACAAGAAAGGTGTAAAAAGCAAAAAGGCCGTTCTTGCGGACGGACCAAAAAAATTGGCGGCACGCAGGAGATTGATGGCTTTACTTTATGATTTACATGAAGTTAAAAACAAAGAGGAAAGTAAAAAAAGTTTCGAAAAGCGAACGAAAAACATAAACCACCCGCTTATTGAAAAAATCTTTAACGAACTTGCTCCTAAATATGCTAAAAGAATTGAAGAGACCGGACAGGGTGGGGGATATACAAGGGTTTTAAGATTGGGAACGCGAAGAGGCGATGACGGGGAATGTGCAATCGTTGAATTGGTTTAAGGATTATTATCAATCGCGGGGGTTGGGTTTTCGCTTATTTTAACATCTCCGCATAAAACATCATTATAACTATAAGATACAAAAGGTCGGGTGTGTTTCTCTGTGCTTAATTCAACTACGAAAACATTGGAAAAAACATTGGTAATTAAACCGGAGTATTTTTTTATTTGCTTCCTTCCGCGGCATACTTTCATGTTGACAAGTTTGCCCGTAAGGTTTTTTATATGCTGTTTTACCGCCTGCAAGTTTTCACCCTTTTTTCGCATTGTGATATAGTTATTGACAGATTTGCATATTTATTGGTTATGTGCGGCGATGAAATTATAAAAAGAAAATTAAACGATAGAGACAGAGAAAAGATTTTGAAATTATGCGAAGGGGCGGAGGATATCCGTCTTGCACGTGCAATTGAATCAAAAAGATATTATGGAAATGTCTGCGACAAAATGCACATTACCGCCATCGTTGGCACAAATGGCAAGACAACAAGTGCGCATATGCTTCGCCATATTTTACAGACCGCAGCAGGCAAAGAGGTTGGACTTATTGGAACAACGGGGGTCTTTGGCACGGGGACAAAATCAAACTTCGGCGAAAACCTTACAACCCCCGACCCGACCGATTTACACAAAATCTTCTTCCAAATGTATAATAATGGAATCAGGGAAGTCGTTATGGAGGTCTCCGCCCACGCGATTTATTATAAAAAAATTGCGGGAATTAAATTTGCCGCCGCCATCTTGACCAATATTACCCAGGACCATTTGGATTTCTTCAAAACCTTTGAGGAATATAAAAATACGAAGTTGTCCTTTTTTAATGATTATGATATCGATTATAAAGTAGTTCAACCCGCCAAAATTCCATACAAAATTTCATTATTTGGAGAATTTAATAAGTATAACGCCGGTGCCGTTCGCTTGGTCGCCCTCCATTATGGAATCAATGAAAAAACAATCAAAAAGGCACTTCAAAATATGCCCGATGTTGCCGGTCGGTTCAATGTTTTCAAAAAAAGAGGACGAATAGTGGTTATCGATTACGCTCACACCCCGGACGGTTTGCGAAATATCTTGAAAAATGCAAGAGAACTCTCCTCCGGAAAACTTTTTTGCGTCTTTGGGTGCGGCGGTAACCGGGATAAAACAAAACGTCCAATCATGGGCGAAATTGGCGTGAAGTTTGCGGATTACTGCGTGATTACAACGGATAATCCACGTGATGAAACTGAGGAAGATATAATTGCGGATATTACACGTAATTTGACCGGCAATAACTTTATAAATATTGTAAATAGAAGTGAAGCAATTAAATATGCTATTGGTATGGCAAATCAAGGCGATATAGTGGTGATTGCGGGAAAAGGTCATGAGGAATATATGGAGGTCAAAGGCATGAGGATTCCTTACAGTGATTTTTGGGTGATAAATGAATTCTAACCTTTTGTTTTTCATGTCTTTTTTGTTTGCGTTTTTGACGGCGTTAATTTTAATCCCTCTATTAAAGAAATTAAAGGTCGGGCAAAATATTCTATCCTATGTGGATCATCATGAGACAAAAAGCGGAACGCCGACAATGGGGGGTGTGATTTTCGTGCTGCCACTTGTCTTATGGTCAACCTTTAATTTGAATGAAAATCTTCCTCTATCAATTATGATTGTCGCCGGAAGTTTGACGTTTGGGCTTATCGGCTTCTTGGATGACTTTATTAAAATAAAATCAGGTGTCAACCTTGGGCTTCGGGCATATCAAAAAATAGTGGGAATGGGGGGCGTCGCCCTCTTGCTTTCATATTTTTATATGAGAGTGAACCCAAACGGTCAAATTTTAATACCGTTTATGAATTTGAATGTCGAAATCGGCGGGTTTGGAATTTTCCTCTTTACTTTTATAGTTTTGATAGCGACGACAAACGCGGTAAATTTAACCGACGGCCTTGACGGTTTGGCGGGAAGTGTGTCCGCGGTATTTTTAATCTTCATGCTCTTTTTGATTCAAAATAACATAGAAAAAAGCCTTGTCGGGGGGCAAATAGACGGAATAGAGGAATCAAATTCAATAAATCAAATTATCGTGGTGGTTTTGGGCGGACTTACGGCGTTTTTGCTTTTCAACACAAAAAAAGCAAGCATTTTCATGGGTGACACAGGCAGTTTGTTCTTGGGCGGCATTTTGGCAACGGTGGTATTATTTACGGGAATGGGGCTGTTTATTCTAATACTTGGCATCTGTTTCGTTTGGTCGGCTTTATCCGTCATAATCCAGGTAACATATTTCAAAATAACAAAGGGCAAACGGGTGTTTTTAATGACCCCGTTTCATCATCATTTAGAAAAAATTGGGTGGCAGGAACCAAAGATTGTCTTCTGCTATGTTGTCGTAACCGTCCTTGCAGGTTTGACTTTGTTACTATTTTGAACTTTCTTTAAGAAAGTCAGCATTTTACTTCGCAAAATAGACAACAATTACTTTTCACGGGGGGGCGGGGGAATTTGAGCGGTCGAGTTTAGCCGTAGGGGCATATCTACCACCGAAAAAAATAAAAAAGAATTTAGAAAAACCATTGACAGTATTAACTTGTATATGATAAGTTGTAATTATGGCACAGAAAGAAATGAGATTTAAGTTGAGCGGGGATGAAGAGATTGCTACAATAATGGCGGTCATAAAGGGGAGTGGTGAAAGTCCAGCAAATTTCTTACGCAAGGCGTGTGGACTACCGATAAGAAAGCAAGGCAAACGCTATGACCTTGCCGACCTTGACAAGAATATGAATATCGTTTATGTCAAAGCAAAGACTTGGGCGGACAAGGACGGATTTTTTGAATTTTCATACGCACGAAAGAAAGAAACTGGACTGTCAAAACTTGCGATGTCGCTCGCGATGATGCACCTTGTAGAGCAAGGTTATTTAGAGTTTATTGGTGACATAAAGGATGTTCAACAATTAAGTGATATGAAATATAGAATAACCGCAATAAGCAATAAAGGCGGTGTAAAATGAAAAACAACAAAATAAAAGTGAATGAAATTGATATTTCTTATAGAGATAGGAACGGTGAGAATTATATATCGCTGACTGATATTGCAAAAATAAAAAACGCAGAGCATCCTGCCGAAATTGTAAGGAATTGGTTAAGGACGCGTATGGCTGTTGAGTTTTTGGGCGTTTGG
>JAIRSY010000028.1 GCA_031255215.1 Christensenellaceae bacterium
CGCAATTTACCGAAAGTGAAAAAAAGGACGCCTTGAAGTTTTCAATGACACGTGACGAATGGAAAAAATTAAGGAGTAAAAAATGAAATTACGCAAATTACAACCAATAATTTTGCGAACTTCCGTTCTGCCCTTTCGATAAATTCGGTCAAATTTATATACATAAAGTGGAGTAATATAAACAATATGATTTGGAAAGAGAAGTTAAAAAGATTCCTTATAAGGTTTTTGCTTGTGCTTTTTATCTTCTTCTCCGCCATGGTCTTTTATTTTGCAAAAATAGACGGCGACATCTCGCCTTTCCTTATCTGCTTCCTGCTTGCTCTTTTGTTTGTTAATATCAAGAAAATAGGCAACCCGAAACTTAAATTTCTTCTCTTGATTGCGGTGTTTTCCCTTACCCAACTTCATAATTTAATCACATCATCAAATACCGAAAGGGCTTTGGCGTCTCTTTTAATTGGGTATATCTTTTTGTCTGCAATGTATATATCCCTTAAAACATACGAAAGAAAAAAACTTTCGACCCCTTGGACCGTTGAACAAATTGTGTCGCTTTTGGCGGTCCTTGTCGTCTTCTCCCTCGGTTTGGCATGTATTAAACTTCCATATTTTGACCTTCATAAGTTTTTGGTCGTTTTGGTTATCCTTGTCGGCGTTTATTTCGCGGAACCAAAGACGACGATAATGATTGCCGCCGTTATCGCACTTGGAAAATCCTTTGAAAGTAATAACCTCATTTATGTCGCGGATTATGTCCTTATCGCCATATCTTGTTATTGTTTCATTGCGAGAATACCAATATATAGTTTTGTCGCCGTCATTTTGACCGATTTTGTCCTTGCGTTTTATTTCGGCGGATACATGACTTATGACTTTGTATCTCTTGTCCCGATACTTTTGGCAATCGCCGTCTTCCTTTGTCTTCCTAAGTTTATGTCACGCTATTTCGTCTTTGGAAAATCAATTCTAAACGGCTTCCTCGTATCAAAAAATGAAATAAATAAGAACAACCTGTCCATCTCTTATAAAATGCATTCACTTTCCCGTGTATTTAATGAAATGCAAAATACTTACCGAGGTTTAACACACGGGGAACTTCCTCCGGAGGCGAAGGCACGCCTCTTCCTTCCCGATATTATCAACGGCCTATGTTATAATTGTCCCAATAAGACAAATTGTAAAAAAACTCCTATGCAGAGTAAAGACATCGACGACGGAATCTTCACCGCCGCTAAAACCGCTTTTCGTAAAGGTCAGCTTACCGTCTTTGACCTTCCCAATATTATCAATGTAAAATGCGGCAAAACTTATAATCTTCTCGAAATTATTAACTCCTTCGTCTCTCAATATCATGATAAACAGGAAATAATCGATAAGACCGACTCCTCAAAGATTTTAATGGCAAATTTATTGTCCGGTATGAGCTCACTATGCGGTAATTTTGCCGATGAAATCTGTGCAAGTGTTGTGTTTGATACGGATAGGGCGGCTTATGTCAAAGAGGATTTGTTGTATAAGGATATCGTCGTTGAAGACGTCCTCATAACTAAAAACGGTAAAAATGAATTTACCGTTTCAATTTTAATTCCAAGGGAAAGTGTCCGCGAAAAAATAATTGAAAAGGTCGTGTCGGGCGTATGCGGTCACAAAATGGTCGTCGACGATATCACCGACGCGGAAACACGCGGTTTCGCAATCGTCTCCGTTCGCTCCGCACCTAAATACGGCGTCGCCTTCGCTTATAAATCTCTCCCAAAAGAACTTAATAAACTTAACGGCGATTCAATCTCTGTCCTTAAAATCGCAAAGGATAAATATTTGATGGCAATTTGCGATGGAATGGGTGCCGGTGAGCAGGCAATGCGTGCCTCGACACTTGCCCTATCTTTGATTGAGAATTTCTATAAGGCGGGGTTCCCCGATGAAATTGTCCTTCAATCCGTTAACCAACTCCTTACTATTTCGGGCGGAGAAGTATTTTCCGCCATTGATATTGTAATAATTGACCTCGTCGACGGTAATGCCCATTTTATAAAACAAGCAAGCCCGGAATCTTATATAAAACGTCATTTGGAAACCGAAATAGTAGAAGGCGGTGCCTTGCCGATTGGAATTTTAAGCGACATTACGCCCAAGATTTTGTCCGCCCACATTACGTCCGGCGATTTCATAGTATTGATAAGTGACGGCATTTTAGACGCTTTCGGCGGTGCAAAAAGTGAACTTAAAAACTTTATCAATAACTTGAACCCGCTTAATAAACTTTCTTCAAATCACCTTGATCCACAATATATAGTATCTGTTACAATGGAAGAAACACTAAAACGTTCAAAAAACTTGACCGCGGACGATTGTTCAATCCTTGTCGCCAAACTTATTTAAGTTTAATAAAAATGTATTTGGGTTTGTTCATATTGGGTCTATCCATAATCGCCTTCATTTACATATATAATCAATATCAAAAAAAAGTTGAAGGCGTCATGCCGGATTTAATGGCAAGTTGATGTAGGGTTACTTATATTTTTTTTTGTTGCATATGAAGAATAAGTGGTGTTACAATCAATTCAATGTCTTTATAAAGGAGGGGCAGAAATATGAAAAAGTTGTTACAGAGTATAACAATTGCGGCGATCATGTTCACGGTTGTGTTGGGTCTTGTTGCTTGCAACGGCAATGGTGACCCCAAAGATGACTTCAAATCGGGCGTTGAATATACGATGAAGGATGCAACGATAGATTGGGGTGACTCTACGGCCACGGAGGAGGAAAAAATTCACTTTGAAGAGGGTCAAGATGCAATGATTGGAAATATTCAAATGAAATTTGACGATGACAAGGTTTACAATCGTGATAAAGACGAGAATGAGTGGGGGCAGTGGGATAACGGAAGTCCATACACGAAAAACGGGATAGAACTTTCTTTAAGAATCAACGACAATGACGTTGCGGCGGAGATTGACGGCAAAAAAATTACCATGTGCATGCCGGCGGGCTATTACGAGGGGGCGACGGTCAATTATACTTTCGAACGTTCATAAGAACATTTGACGAGTTGCAAACAAAAGGCATGCTCCGTCGCAGGGGGGTGCTTTTTTGTTGTTTTGTTTCAATGGAAAAGGAAAAATGAATTTAATCTATTGCCGTATTTTTTGAATCCGTGATATAATGCCTGATGCAGAATCTAAATTCTATAAATACTCTTATAAATTGTTTTACCCGTTTCCCGTCGGTTGGTTATAAAACGGCGGAACGTTATTCTTATTACATCATTGAACAATCCAAAGCCGAGGCGGATGAACTTGTAAACGCAATAAGAAATGTGAAGTCCAACTTGAAACTTTGCAAATGCTGCGGCAATTTTACAATTGATGATGTTTGCCAAGTTTGTCTTGAAAGAGAATCGCCGAATGCAATTTGTGTTGTTTCCCACCCAAGGGAAATACTTATAATTGAAAAGGCGAAGGCGTTTTCCGGTGCTTATCATTGTCTTCATGGCACCCTTTCGCCGCTTGACCGCCGCGGCCCCGAACAACTTAATATAAAACCTTTGCTGTCCCGCTTACACTCAAATAAAAATATCAAGGAAGTAATTATTGCCTTGTCCCTTGATGTGGAGGGTGAGGCGACCGCCAACTATCTTGCCAATTTGATTAAAATGACTTACAATGATATGGTGGTTTCCCGTTTGGCAACGGGTATATCCATGGGAAGCTCTCTTGAATATGCCGATGCCGCCACATTGAGTAATGCAATAAGGAATAGGAGGGCGATTTGATGGGTTATATCACCGGCGTCGGCATAACGGACAAGGAAGTTGAAAGGAGTCCGGCTTTTGATATTAAATTGATTGAAGGAATAGCCGATATCTTGCGTCGGTTGAAAACCCGTCCCATAGTTTATCAAGGCAATCAACAGGACAATCAACCCGTTGAACGTGAAAGTTTAATTTCTATGGATGGTTGTGCCTTTCGGTTTTTAATAATCAATGGTAACAAGTATTTTGCACAAAGATATAAACTTCGCGGTGAACAAGACGCAACAATGTTATACGATTTAGGCGTTTTCGATGAGTCCGACGAAACCATTGTCGAACTTTCCCCTGAAATGATGCGGAAATTTTGCGAGACACGTGACGAAACCGCCAAAATGAATCATGAAGCACCGCCCAAACATCCGCGTAAAGTCCAGGGCCGCTTCGGCGTCAATGAAGGAATTACAACCCTCGAACTAAACCCTAATAAACGCACAAGTTTCATCAATTCTTTTAACTCGGATAAATATTTTAAAATTTTGGAAAGCGACGGCGAATGCGACGGTGAAATTGATGGGCAGAAGATTTCAAGTAGCAATACGACAAACCTTTCAAATAAAGAAGAAAACGAAAAAGAAAATAAAGAAGAAAATAAAGACGCACAATACAATGAATATATTGTTTTCAATTTAGTGTCCGTTGCCAATCAAAATCAATCCACAAATAATTTTTATCACGGCGGCAAGGATTATCCTCTCCGCGAAACGGAATCCCATTTCCCCGATATCTCTAACACTAAAAAAACGCAGGAAAAAGGATCGTAAAATCCTTTATGAAGAAACTCTTGAATAACCGCCTTCTTCTATATATGGTGGTTATCTTGATCATAACAATCACTATATGTAGTATTTGGATAGATTTCCCGACCCATTATTACTATGAAGCACCGAAAGGTTTGCGTGCGGTGATATTAAATTATAGCGATAACTTTTTCCGCCATTTTTTGACGGACGAAAACGCGAAATTGATAAACTCAATGCTCTTTGGTTACCGCACAAATTTGCCCGCGGATTTGATAGGTGATTTTAATACGTCGGGGCTTGCTCATGTTTTGGCGGTGTCAGGCATGAACGTCGGGCTTATAAATTGGTTTATTTCTTATATTTTGAAACTTTGTAAATGTCCCAAAAAAATCAGGTTTTTTGTTGTCTCGGTTCTTCTTATCTTTTATGCCTATCTCTGCGGTTTTCAATATCCAATTTTAAGGTCAACAATCATGTTTTTAACCTTTGCCTTTTTCCGCAATTTTCAAATCCCCGCCGACCCTCTTTCCACTTTGTGTTTTTCGGCAATTATAATTTTACTGCTTAATCCTGCATCCCTCTTCTCCGCATCTTTTCAACTTTCCTATGCCTGTATGTTCGCACTTATTGCCTTTTATAATTCCGTTCAAAAATACGTTTTGGTTTCATCGATTACTTGTTTCCTCCTCTGCTTTGTTGTCACTTTGCCGCTTCTTATCTATTATTTTGGTTACATTCCAACTTATGGACTTGTATCATCTTTAATCTTACTTCCGTTACTTTCATTTGTATTTTCTTTGAGTATGGTCGCCCTCATGACATTTGCCTTCGGTATCTTTTTGTTTATTCTTGACCCAATTTTAACATTTGTGAGGACGGGGGCGGCCGCAATATCATCACTTCCATTTTCAAGGATTGAAATCGCCGCGGCGGGTCAATTTCAACTCTTTGGAATAGCGGTGTATTTCCTTGGCTTGTTTATCGCTTCAAAATACGTCTTCCTTTCGCGTAATACAAAGGCGGTTTTGTGCTTCTCCGCCTTTGCTTTCTACTTAATGACCCTTATCGTTTGAAATCTTTTCCCCGTTATAAACCCTTTTGAAACCTTGCCGCACTATAACGTTCTTACTAAATTATTTATCATTGCATTTTCAATGAGGGCGTCTAAAATTCCTTCTGCCGCGGCCTCCGCTATCTCGTTAAGGTTTTTATGCACAAAATCGTTATCCTTGGTCTTTATCGAACCCAATTCAATAATGAACGTAGGCTTTTGAATCTTTTGCTGGGCAAATAGGCCCAAATCTTTTAATTTTGTGTCGCGGTCTTCTACAATAATCTCTTTGTCTTCCCTTGGCATAATCCAACTCTTTTGAAATTCTTTTATGATTTGTTGTGCCAAAACATCTTCAAATTCCGGACGCGGAAGCCGAAGAATTTTTCCCTTTGACGTTTCCATTATCGTTCCGGTCTTGTCCTTGTCTCCCACGATTATGCCAACACCTGTCGCACCTTTTCCATATGTATGAAAAGAAACGAGCATATCGGTTTTGTGTTTTTCTGATAAATCTATCCGCTCCTGTATTGATAAACTCTTGTCCGTTGTCCTCGTAAAAAACACCTTGACGCCTTTTTGCTTTAATCTCAATCCAACCGCCATGGCGACAACTAAATTTCTATCTTTCTCTGCTATACCGGAAAACGTTGCTCCGGTATCCCATCCCCCATGTCCTGCGTCTATTGTAACACTATATTTCATAATTAAGATATTGTCGAATATTTATCAAGGAATGTCAATGTCAAATTCAATTTATTTATCTTGCTTAATTTCTTGCGGTATATAAGACCGTGTTGTATAATGCAATATGTTGTTCAAAGACTTAAAAAAATACCTTTCAATGTCAACCGCCGTCCCCGTCGTTTATTTACTTTATGGTCTTGATACGTTTTTAATAAATAAGTCCGTTCAACTTATCAATGCCGCCGCCTCTTTGAATAATCAAGAAATGCAAAAGGAAACCGAAATTACGAAATTTGATAACGAAATAAAATCCGCATCGGTCATTTCCGCCGCCCGAACACCGAATATGTTTGGTCAAAAGAGAGTCCTTGTCTATACTTTGCCCGAAAAATTGTTCGCCGCCGATATGGACGTTATCAATACATACCTTTCCAATCCAAACCAAGACAATATCTTGATTTTAATACTTAACGCGGAGAAAAATACCTCGAAAATATCCGTCTCAAACTTGATTGAAATAAATTGTAACCCAATGGACCGCCAAACCGCCAAAAAACTTATAATGTATCAAGAAATAAAACCGAAAAGTATTACCGACGGTGGGGCGGAGTATTTAATTGACGCGACAAACGGAAATTTCGCACTTATAAATAATGAACTTAATAAGATTAAAAACTACTATGACAAAGAACTTATTGATACCGCGGACGTTATGGAATTTATAACAAAAACGGAGGAATTTGAGATATACGAATTCGCCTCCGCCTTGATCTCTTCTTCTATTGATAATTCCGCAGCAAGCAACAATCTTCAAAAGGCGGACAGGATATTGTCTCAACTTGTAAATAAAATAAAGCCCGATGAGCATTACATAATCTTTGGTGCAACTTTGTCGCAATTACGCCGGGTCTTTTACGCGGCATTTTCCTCCGCAAGTGAAGAAACCCTCGCAAAACATTTGGCGTGTTCTCCGTATGCAATCAAATACGCCCGGCGAGACTACCCAAACGCCGCACCCCAAATCGCACGTTTATACGAAACCGCTCTTGACCTTGAATACAAGATTAAGAGCGGTCAAATCTACCCGATTTACAATGCACTTGTCTTACTCTTCGCCGTTTAACAAACTTTGTTGTGAAATTGCCGTTTATTTCAAATTCGTAATCCAAGTTTTATCTTTGCCAATTTAGCCGCCGGGCATGCGGTTTTCCGGTTAGACAACCGTTTGTCCGCCGCCAAATTGTGCAAGGCCGATATCCGTTGTGAAAGGTCGGTGAATTTGTTTGTCAAATTCCGCCATGTAATCAAATTGTTCTCCGTCAAGAAGCCTCCTGTAAACCGTAACCACGTTCTTAATATAAAGAATGCTTTTGACCCTCCCCTCGATTTTGAAACTCTTAACCCCCGCCTTGACTAATTCTTGCAAATGGGGTGCCAGGCATAGGTCTTTGCTGTTCATAATAAATGTTCCGCCGCCGTTTTCTTCAATCGGAAAAAACTCATTCGGTCTTTTTTCTTCCATAAGGGCGTAATTATACCTGCAAGGGTGGGCACATTCGCCCCTGTTTGCATCCCGTCCGGTCATATAATTGGATAAAAGGCATCTTCCGGAATAAGATATGCACAAGGCCCCGTGAATGAAGACCTCAATTTCCGCCTTGTCGCCGACAAACTCGCAAATCTCTTTTATTTCGTTCAAACGGAGTTCCCTTGCCAAAATGATTCGCTTTGCACCCAATCTTACGTATTCCATAGCGGTGTATTTGTTGACAACGTTCGCCTGCGTTGATATGTGAATGTCCAAGTTTGTGTTGTCTTTGAACACTCTCAATACCCCCAAATCACTTACGATGACCGCATCCGCCTTTATGGATTGTAAAAACAAGGCATATTCCCGAATTGCATCGAAATCCGCATTCTTTGCAAAAATATTGACGGTAACATACGCCTTTTTGCCTGACTTATGCACCAATTCAACACCCTCCTTGATTTCATTGTTTGAAAAGTTCTTCGCTCTTGCACGAAGTCCAAATTCTTTGCCCGCAAAATAAACCGCGTCCGCTCCGCATTCTAATGCGGCTTTTAATTTCTCTAAATCACCCGCCGGTGCAAGTAACTCCGGTTTATTATCGCAATTTGATAAGCCGAACGTCTTTTTGACGCGTTTCCGTGCAATCAGGACGGTATCGTCCATCAATATTTTGTATTTATTGTGTGCTTTTTCTAAAAAATCTTCTATCCCTTTAACGATGGTTTTTGCACCCCTTGTTTTTATATTTACAAAGTCCGTATCGTCGGCAAAAAGTATTCCTCCGTCACACAACAAACCGTCAACGGCGTCAAAGTATCTTCCGTATTGTGCTTTTGCTCCGTCAACAAAGACAAAATCGTAAACGGGGCGGTCTTCTTTTATAACATCGAAGAAATCCCCCAAAAGGCAATGGAGACCTTCGACCTTTTTCAATTCATTAAAACGTTTTTCGTCCTTTTCAATGCTTGTTATCCTTGCCTCCGGCAATATCTTCCTCATTATACTTGCGGAATAGCCGCAGCCGCCGCCGATTTCTAATATGTTGTTTGGTTTGTATTTTTTTAACACGGCTTGAAGTAACTTTTCCGTGTCCGCCCTTATAATCGGCACGTTGAATTGTAAACTTGTTTTCTTGATCTTTGCAATATCCATAAACCATTGTATAATATCTTATGAAAATTTACAAGGGCGGGGTTGGTTCAAATCTCGGGCGGCGGAACGATTGTCCGCCCGGCGGCGGCATTATGAAGACCGTTCTTGAGGTTGCTTCCGCCGTCGAAAAGAACGATAACCTTGACCCGATTTTTGTCCTTGTCCCCGACAGATTCACCTTGCAAATGGAAAAAATGATTATGCAGGAATGCAAAAAACGCGGCGTTTCAACCCTGCTTAATCTCCGCGTTGTGACTTTTTCGATGCTTTATCAACTTCTTGTGGATGAACTGTCATTTGGAATGCCGGCGGTTGAGCCGATTGACAAGACGACCGCGGTTTTATTGCTTTGGAAGGCAATTCGAAATACGGACAGGAAGAAACTTCAATGGTTCTCTAAAAATACTCAACATTATGACTTTGCCGAACAACTTTTTAATACAATAAATCAAATCAAAAGCTCAATGATAGATATCAATACGATTGCCGGACAGGAAAACATTACCCCCGTTGCGAAAAAGAAATTCAACGACATCGCCGTTATAAACAGGGAATACCAAGGCCTTTTACAAAACAAGGTGGATTCTTTTGGCTCCCTTCAATATTTAATAAATAATATTCATAAGAGTAAAGTGTTCAAAGGTTCGTCTATTTTTGTCTGCGGTTTTACGGATTTAACGCCCGCAAGGGCGGCGGCAATTGCCGAACTTGAAAAAATAACAACCGTCGTCAATAACAACTCAATCGTCCCGAATACTACATCTTGTGTTTGTTATGTTCATAACAACAACGATATAGCGGATGAAGCCTTTAACGCGGTCAAAAAAACTATGGAACTTTTGAACGGTGGATTTGAATTAAACGACATCGTTTGTTTGCTTTGTAACTTCGACGATACGGCATCAATTTATAAGGCGGAATTTGAAAAAAACAACATTCCGGTCAACATAGACGTTGGGGGCAAACTTAAATCGGAGCCGATGGCGAAATACCTTCGCGACTTGCTTGAAATGAAATTGAACGATGGTCCCGAAAATACCTTGGCGGTCGTTTATAATAAATATAGCGGCATACCGGCGGACCGCGTCTTTCAACTTGAAACCGAAATAATTAAGTATAACCGCAGGGCGGGCTTTTATGATGAAATTCCAAAAATCAAGGACGAATCGGACTTGCAAAAAATTGTTGAAGATATCTTTAATGGTAAACTTCAATCCGAACCGCCCGATAATTATGAAAAAATAGTCCAATCCAAGCTGATTAAAATCCTTGAAACCATTCAAAATAATGCCGCCGATTTAACGGGCCGCGAATACATTAACCTTTTTTGGACCTTGTGCAGTGCCGCAAAGGTTTCCAACGTTCCCGTTTTTAATAACCGAATTTTGGTTGCCGCGGCGGACGAATGGATTCCTTTTCAAACGAAATGTATAATTATCGCAAATGCCAATGGTGACAATTTCCCGCAAGGTCAAAGCGATACGGACATTTTGCAGGAAAGCGACTTGAAAAATACGCACATAGAGCCGACCGCGGCGGAGCAACGCCGCCGCAACCGTAAAAGGGTTGATTATTTATTGTCTTGCTGCGAAAATGTTTTGATACTGTGTGGCGATATTAAAAATAAGAGTGACCTTGTCCGCAATGCGGTGCGAAACGGTGCGGTTGAGTTTTCTTTTCGGTCCCCAAAAAACAATCCCCTTGTTCAATTGCCTCAAAATATTTCCTTTGGTAAGGAAGTTTTCTTGAAAAGTTTGAAAAAGGAAAATGAAATTGAAATAAGCCCGACGCTGCTTGAAAGTTTTTACGCCTGCCCGTATAAAAACTTCCTTGAAAGAGGCCTTCGTATAACCGAACGTCAACTATATCAATTAAAACCCAATGTGATAGGGAATTTAATCCATGACGCTCTCTTCTTTTTCTTTGATGCACAAATAAAAAAGACCGGCATCCCCATTGAAGATGCAATTCAAAAGTCTTTCGAGAAGAATAATGAATATGAAGATTATTTCAATGATAAACAAAATGTCGTTATAATAAATGAATTAAAAAAGGAAATCCGCTTCATAATTACTAAAATCAATGAAAATCTATTGAATGGAAATGTTCGGCCTTATGAAGTCGAAAAAAAAATACGCTTTCCCTTGTCAAATGATTTATTTTTGTCGGGAAGAATTGACCGAATCGACAAATATAGTGCCGGCGGCAAGGACTACTTCGTGATTGTTGACTATAAAACCGGTTCAACCGTTGACAATATAGTGCCCGCGGTTCGCACCGGCGAGAAATTGCAGCTTCCGCTTTATGCCTCTTTCTTTGATAATCAAAGTGAAAATAATATAGTTGTCGCCGCGGGGTATTTGCCGTTATCGGCCGGTTTCAAAAGAGAATCAAAGGACTTTAAGTTCAAAGGGTTTATATTAAAGGAAGAATGTGAAAAATTAGACAGAAATTTGGTTCCTAACGGACGGGATAAAAGGTTTATGACCGCCGAACAAATTGCCGAGCTATTTAGAACCGCAAATGAAAAGGTCAAGGAAGCGGTGTCCAAAATGGGGCAGGGCGAAATCTTCCCGAATGCCATAAATAGTAAATTTTGCGAGTATTGCGGAGTCCGTGCAATATGTTTAAGGAGAAAGCGATGAAAAAACAGATTCTTGCGGACATAAAGGAACGGGAAGACATAATCCGCTCCCAAAAACCTGAAATATTGATTTCCGCAAACGCAGGCAGCGGCAAAACTACGGCAATAATAATGCGAATTGTAAATCAACTCCTTTGCGGTGCAACAAGGTTGAACGAATTGCTTGTTTTGACCTTTACCAATGCGTCGGCCGCCGACATGAGGACAAAATTGAGGGATAAATTGCACGATGAACTTCAAAAGAATAAGGCGGAGTTGTGGGACGGTGCGGTCGATGACATATCGTCCGCGACAATTGGCACCTTTCACGGTTTTTGTGCCGAACTCCTTCGCTCTTGGTTCCCCGTTTTGGGTATAAATCCCAACTTTGCCGTCATTGATGAGCTTGATGCTTCAAAATTGAAAAGCGATGTTTTTGATTCGGTCATTAAAAATACCAAACCGGACAACGCGGCACTTACAACCTTTGCAAAGAACAGAAACTTTAATAAACTGCGTGAAATTGTTTATTCAATCCATTCTTTTGTGACAAGTAGGCGTGACGGGGCGGATTGGTTTGCGGATACCGCATTATTATCTTATTCAAAAGACATGAAGACAAACTTGGCGTTTCGGTTCTTGATTGATTACTATAAAACAAAAACAAACTATCTCCTTCAATTCTTGGATAAGGATAAAGAACCATATATAGTGTTTATTGCGAACATGATAAACACCATATGTAGTTATGAAGACTTACATCACCTTGCCGTCATTCAAAACTTTGAAAAACCAAACGGAAAAAATGCAACATTTCCGACCATTCCAAAAGGCAAAGACTTGGCATATAAACAATATCGAAGTCAGTTCAAGGATATGCTTAACGAAATCAAGAAAAATTTTTCCAAGGACGAGGCGGCCGCACTTGCCGAAATTGAAGATAACGCCTTGGTGGTCTCCGGACTTGTTCAAATTACTCAAAATTTTATTAAATGTTACGATGATAAAAAACGCGAATACAATAAACTTGATTTTGCCGACCTTGAAATCTATGCCCTTGAAATTTTAAGTAATGAAGACGCCGCCGCTTGTATAAAAAGTAAATATACCTCCGTTTTTGTTGACGAAGGGCAGGATACAAATCCCATCCAATATGAAATAATTGAAAGAATAGTCCAAGGTCAGGCTTCCCCGAAACATGACCCAAATAATGCCGTTTTAGAAGGGAAAAGCAGGGCGACCAATTTCGTCATGGTCGGCGACCCAAAGCAGAGCATCTATGGTTTTCGCGGATGTGAACCGGAATTGTTTGAATCCCGATTTATCAATATTTCCGACCACTCCAAAGTTCTAAACGCACAACTGAATGCGAATTTCCGCTCCGTTAATCAAATTTTGCACTTCGTGAATTCAATATTTGAAGATAAAATGCAGAATTATCAGGAATTATCCTCCGGCAAAGACGACGAATTTACGGATATAGAACCCGTTCAGGTTGAAATTATAGTCGGCGGCAAAAATGCAGGTGCCAAAAAAGACGTCGCCGAATCTCACGGGGTTCCTATTGAAGACGATATTGCCGAAGATGATGCGGTGAATGCTTTTGAAAGTATTAAAAGTATTGATGCACAATTTGAAGAGATTTATAAACATGTAATTGAAATTAAAAAACACCAATTTTACGATGCAAAAATGAAAA
The DNA here is from genome assembly GCA_031255215.1 of Christensenellaceae bacterium. Taxonomy (GTDB): domain Bacteria; phylum Bacillota; class Clostridia; order Christensenellales; family UBA1242; genus RGIG8050. The sequence goes on from JAIRSY010000028.1 coordinate 13,301, forward strand.
CCACGCGTTTTTTTACCGACGGTGACATTGCCGTTCTTGCCGAATCTGCAACCCATTTTAATAACCTTGCGGATTACCTTTCGTCCCGCGGAATTGATGTCGTAATTGACCGAAGTATAGACGTCGGCGAACTTCCGGAAATCGCTTACTTGAACAGCTTCCTATTTGCCGCGGCGAATCCGGAAAATCAACTTGCGGTTTACATCACAATGAAGAACCCCGTCTTTAATTTTACCGAAGACGAAATCGTTGCCGCCCATCATTTGGCGGCAAGTGAAAAACAATCCAATGAAAAATACGAAGGTTTCCTGCGTGATATGAAGAGGTATTCCAATCTCGTTAGGTCGCTTTCTGCCGCCGATTTATTGACGGCTTTTATCGTGGAAAAATCGTATTTTTCTTGCCTTAAACCGAAACAAATTCAAAACGTCAATCGTTTCATCGCCAAACTTTCATCTCTTTCGTTTGCAGATTCCGTTGTTCGTTACCTATATCTTGTCGAACACCAACTTATTGACATAAAACTTGACCTCTCTTCAAATGATGAAGAGAATTCGGTGAAAATCATGACGATTCACGGAAGCAAAGGCCTCCAATTTCCCGCCGTTATAATGTTTAACTTGACGGATAATTGGTCGACGCAGGGCGTCAAAACCCAACTCTCAATCAATAAAAAAATGGGGTTGGTTCTAAACTCTTATGACGAAG
>JAIRSY010000051.1 GCA_031255215.1 Christensenellaceae bacterium
GCAACTGCCGGCTTTGGAATAGCAGTCGATGCAATAAATAGAAACTATGCCAAACAAGCATTTGAAAAGCAACAACAATTATCAGTTGATTTGTTCAACCTTAACAATAAAAAAATACAAGCGACACCGCCGACCGTTAGACAGGTTTCCAGTGGTAACGGCGATAATTGGTATAAACTTATTGTTCAGCAATATACGAGTTTTGAGGAAGAAATAGCCAATTATGAAGCCACAAGTGAATATTTAGGCTACACGCTGAACAAAGTCACAACGCTAACCGATGACATATTAAAAAAGCCTATAACAAGCACTATGATAAAAACAAGCATTAGCAACCAAAATGTAGTTGATGCGATTAACCAAGAATTAGAGGCAAGGATAAAAATTATTCAGTAGTTATCCCTCTAAATAAATCTCTATCTTTTTGGGATTGGATGTTAATGTAACAATGGCAACTATATGTAGACCTTGTCGCTCAAAATAATTGAGATACATATTTACTGATTTACTCGTAAATGGTGGACTATCAATCCCATCACCAGTTTGAACCATGATGTGGTCATCGGTTACGGTCAATATAGCCCACCTGTAATCATCATCCTTTTTGTTAGCAAGCGTTGTTAAAGAGATAGCAATCCAAAGCAATAAGCCAAGAAGTGCAACGCAAAAAATGCCTTTTGAATAGTTTTTTGTTGGTTGTCCGGTTGGTGCTTCGTTTACTGAAGTGTCGTAGACTTGTTTTACATCATCGTTTTCCATAATCGCATTATAAGTAATAGAAAATCGTTTGTCAATATCAAAACGTTTTACAAAATTAACTCTTTCTTAAATTCCGCTTTAATTTCATCTACACATTTTTTCTTTATCCAACTAAAAGTGTTGCGACATATCGGCAAATTGTATCTATTTAAAGAATCAATGAAGCAATAAATTTTACTTGTTATTACCCATTAAGCACCGGATAAATATACTAACTCTGTAACTTGTCTATGTTGGGGAAAAGACAAACCAAAACAATAACTTGGTTTGTATGCTGCACAAAATATAAACTATTTTGTATAGTCATAAAAAAGTCATATTTTTTTTGAAAACTATTTTGGGTCAAAATTTGGGTCAAACGCAGGAAATAATAAAAAACCACAATATGTGGTGGTGTTATAAATATACAATATATAGTGTGTGTAAATTTTTATATCGGTTTTGCAGACCAACGCTTTTCCACTTAGCAACCGTGCCGTGTAAGGTTATTGTATAGTTAGTATATTAAAATAGTCAACATCTTGTGGTGTGGAATTGGGAATTGCGTGTAATTTGGCAATTTTTTGGGTCATGGTATAAGTGGATTATATTATAAGATTAAGAGTGGGACGGAAGATGGGAATTGAACCCACGACCTTTGGGACCACAATCCAACGCTCTAACCAACTGAGCTACTTCCGTCATGTTAATCTTATTATAAATCATATTTATGGAAATGTAAACACATAAACTTGTGAAAGTAACTTTTATTTCAAAAGACCCACAAGGAACTGTGGGTCTTTTTTTTTGGGTATCCTTGAGTGGTGTGATTATTTTACTTCACTAACAAGCAGTTTTTTTATGCCTTTTATAAGTGGCATTAAACCGAATATTAGTAATGGGGCAAGGACATACGGAAGTGCAGACACCAAGTTGTCCGCAAATTCACCTGACAAAATCTTGCCGAATGTGATCATCGACATAATAAACAAAACCGTGTTTACGAGGCCAACCAAAATGTGGCCGTATTTTGCGTATTCTTTTGCAAACATTTTAAGAAGCACAATAACAAAGGAGCCCAAAAAGTATACCGTGAAGCCAATGAACGCATATAGATACGCATTATACATATCTTGATTGTATTCAAATGCCTTAAACGCATTTGAAGTTAATGCCATGATTGTAAATACACCGCCAACCAAGAAGATGATCGCATAAACAAGTTTTGTCCAATTTTTTTTCAAAAATTCCATAACCTTAATTTCTCCTTTTAACCGAAGCCAGAAGGTGCACCTTCTTCCAACGGCAATTTTCAAAATTTGAATGTATTATAGTATACACACATTGTTTTTATTGTATAACTGTTTTTTTTGTAAAGATTTTTTTTCGGATTATTTTACGGTGTTCAATTATTTTTATTTCTTTCCTTATAATGTTCCAAAAGAGGGATAATACAAAAGAACAAGGCAGGCAGAAGTATTGTGAACAGGGTGGGGGAGAAATAATTCATATTTGAATTATTGGAAAGGGGCAGGGCGTCGCTCCATTCATAACTATTTGAGACCGAAATGATATCATGCACATAGCCCAAACCGATATGAAAATCATTTATTAAGAAATACGATATAGTGTAAAGGATTATGTTCAGGGAGCAAACGATGGGCAGCACCATTGTCGGCAGGTTCTTTTTTATGATAGCAAGCACGGTTTTGACAATTTTGAAGACGGTAAATAATATAACGGGGAAATAGATAAGGAGCCAAACCAAGCGGATACTTTCGAAATGCTTAATTTCTTTTAAGATAGCACGAAGTTCCACATCGCTTGTCAAAACATCGGCGATACGATTTTGAGAATTGATTATAACCTTGAGGGCACCGATTGTTTGGGCGGCGGCATTTATTGTTAGAATAAGAGTTATTACAAAGAACATCAAAAGGAGCAAATTTCTTATTTGTGTTTTGAACATAGGCATATATATGCACCGGTAATTTTTTATTTACAAAATTAAATAATTTATTTAGTGGGGGTATAGAATTTAGTTGTTGACATAAAAATTGTGCCGTGTTACAATGCTTGAACTTTGTGGCTTGGGAAGTTATTTTTTTAGGGGTGAAAAAGAAACACACGGGAAAATAAATCCAAGTTTATACAAATCTTTTAAGAAGATTTGGGGAAGACTTTTTCCGCAAATGAAAAGGAGGTAAAGATAATGGCAAAACAAAAACAGAAAATCCGTGTGAAAATTTCCGGTTATGATTTTGCTCTTGTTGACGATATTGCAAGAAGAGTAAAAGACGTAGCAGGGAAGAATGACGGAGAGATATCCGGCCCTGTGCCTATGCCAACAGCAAAGGAAATTGTTACGGTGATAAGGAGTCCGCATAAATATAAGGATAGCCGCGAACAATTCGAGAAAAGAACACATAAAAGGTTGCTTGATATTTATAATCCAAGTCAAAAACTGGTGGAGGCACTTACGAGGTTTGAGGTACCCGCCGGCATTGACATTGACATTAAGCTTGGGACGGTGAAATGAAGATGAAAGGTTTAGTGTGTAAAAAATTGGGAATGACTCAACTTTTTGACAAGACGGGTAAGGTGTTGGCCGTTACGGTTGTTGAAGTTGAGCCGAATGTAATTGTTCAAATCAAGACAGATAAGACCGACAAATACAAGGCGATAAAGGTTGCCGTATTTGATAAGAAGAAGAACAGGACGAGCGGTCCCGAGGAGGGAATTTTCAAGAAGGTCAATGTTTCGCCGAGGAAGGTCTTGAAGGAATTTAGAGTTGAAACGACGGAAGGATATACGGTTGGGCAGGAGTTGGGCTGCGACATTTTTACGGAGAATGAATTTGTTGATGTTACGGCGATGACGAAGGGGCATGGGACCTCCGGTGCAATTAAGAGATGGGGAAGTGCGAGGGGCAGGATGTCGCACGGTGCGGGTCCGGTTCACCGAGCGCCCGGTTCCTTGGGTGCACATACTTTTCCTGCGAGAGTTTTCAAGAATAAACATATGGCGGGGCGTTACGGAAATGAAAAGGTAACGATTAAGAATTTACAGATTGTTAAGGTAGATTCGGTCAAAAATTGTTTATTTATTAAAGGAAGTGTTGCCGGACATAAGGGGTCTATTGTAATTGTTAAAGGGCACGGGGAGGCAAGTAAATGAAAAAAGAAATGAAGTTGAAAGTATTAGACAAGGACGGGAAGCAGGTTGAAGAAATTGCCGTTTTGTGCGAGGTGTTCGGTGCGGAAAGAAATGAGATTTTGATTCATGAAGTTGCCGTTGCTCAACAAAACAATATGCGTCAAGGGACAAAGTCCACGCTTACGATGAGTGAAGTCCGCGGGCATCACAAGAAACCGTATCGGCAGAAAGGGACGGGGAACGCCCGTCAGGGAACGACCAAGGGACCTCAATTCAGGGGTGGCGGGGTTGTATTTGCACCGAAGCCGAGAGATTTTTCTACAAAAATAAACAAGGTGAAGAAGACCAATGCTTTTTTGTCCGCGATATCGGGTAAGGTTGCGGATAATGAATTATTGGTAATCAAGGATTTGAAGTTCAAGGAGGCGAAGACAAAATTTGCGGCGGAGATGATTGGGAAATTAAAAATTGACGGCAAGAGTATAATCTTTGTCAATCCTTATGAGCAGGGATTTATTAGGAGTGTTCAAAACATTAAGAGAGTCAAATCGACGACGCCGGAGCAGTTATCCGTGCATGACATTGTCAACCATAGGTATGTTGTGGCGTCGGTTGAAGCGATTAGGGTAATTGAGGGACAATATTCCGCGGGCGAGGTTAAAGTTGAGAAGACGGACGGCAAGCGGGCGAAAGGTGACAAGGTTAGTGTAAATGGTGCCAAGTCTCGGGAGGTGACAAAATGAATGCTTATGATGTGATAATATCACCGTTGGTAAGTGAAAAGTCGGTTGAAAGTATCAAGCAGAAGAAGTATGCTTTCAAAGTTTTGCCGAGTGCGACGAAGAGGCAGATTAAAGATGCGGTCGAGAAGGTTTTTGGTGTTCAGGTAGAATACGTGAACACGCTTAATTATGATGGTAAGGTGAAGAGGCAGGGAAGATTTGAGGGGCGAGAGAGTGCGTGGAAGAAGGCGTATGTGCAATTGAAGAAGACATCGAAGAGCATTGAGTTCTTTGATGGGCTTCAATAAGGAGTTAAACGATGGGTATAAAGAGGTTCAAACCAAGGAGTGCGGGGAGCCGGTTCAAGACGGTTTCTACGTTTGATGAGATTACGGACAAGAAGAAAAAGCCGGAGAGGAGTTTACTTGCGAAGAAAAAGAAGACGGGCGGGCGAAGTTTTACCGGCAAGATCACGACCCGGCATATTGGCGGCGGCAACCGACAACTTTACAGGATAATTGATTTTAAGCGAAGGAAGACGATGGTGCCTGCGGTTGTTGAGAGCATTGAGTATGATCCAAACAGGACGGCGAACATTGCACTTTTACATTATGTTGACGGCGAGAAGTCTTATATTGTTGCCCCGTTAGATTTAAGGAAGGGGGATAGAGTTATTTCTGGGGATGATGTTGAGATAAAGACGGGCAATGCGATGCCGTTATCGAAGGTTCCGGTTGGGTCAATTGTTCATTGTATTGAGATGCAGCCGGGTTCTGGTGCGAAGATTGCGAGGTCGGCGGGGATGTATGCAACTCTTGCGGGACGTGATAAGGAGTATGCGGTTCTTAAAATGCCGTCGGGCGAGACGCGAAAGGTACCGGAGAAATGTTTTGCGACGATTGGGCGAATTGGGAACGTTGACCACGAGCTTATTTCACTTGGCAAAGCGGGACGTAAGCGGCATTTAGGCATTCGTCCCACGGTTCGCGGAGTTGTGATGAATCCTTGTGATCATCCGCATGGAGGCGGAGAGGGGAAGTCGCCGATTGGTTTTTCGTCACCCGTTACCCCATGGGGCAAACCGACATTAGGCAAGAAGACGAGGAAGAAGAACAAGGCAAGCAATCGCTTTATAGTTACGGATAGGAGGAAGAAGTAAATGAGCAGAAGTATTAAGAAGGGGCCATATGTGCACAAAAAACTTGTTGCACGGATAGAGGCGATGAACAAGAATCCAAACGACAAGAAGATACTTAAAACCTGGTGTCGGGCATGCACAATTTTGCCAAGTTTTGTAGGTCATACGATTCAAGTTCATAACGGCAGGAAGCACTTGCCGGTTTACGTCAAGAGCGAGATGGTCGGTCATAAGCTTGGTGAATTTGCCCCGACGCGAACGTTTAAGACTCATGGCGGAGTGAAGGCGATAGCGGCCAAAGGGAAGAAAGGGTAAGGGTGATATTATGAGTTATGCGGTAGCGAAATACATTAGAATATCAAGCCAAAAGGTTCGGTTTGTTTTAGATTTAATCCGCGGCAAGAGATACCATGAGGCGCGTGATATTTTGAGGAACTTGAACAAGTCAAGTTCGATGCCTATATTGAAATGTTTAGAGTCCGCCGGGGCGAATGCGGAGAACAACGACAATCTTTTGAAGGACAACCTTTATGTTGCGGAATGTTATGCGATGAACGGGCCGACATTAAAAAGAATGATTCCAAAGGCGAAGGGGAGTGCGGGCAAGATATTGAAGAGGAGTTCGCATATCAAGATAGTCCTTCTTGAAAAAGGAACAAAAAAAGAGGATAGTAAGGGGAAGAAAAGGGGAGTTAAGGAAGAAAGCAAGAAGGAAGTTGTAAAGGAGAAGGACAAGAAGGAAGTTGTAAAGGACAAGAAAGAAGTTGTAAAGGTAAATGAGAAGAAAGAAGTTATAAAGGAGAAGAAGGAAATTAAACAGGAAGTTAAGAAGGTGAAGACGGTTGCAGAGAAGCCTATTACGGACAAGCCGCAGACGGATAAGCCGCTTGGAACGAAACCGATAATAAAGAAGAAGGCCGCCGCGAAGCCCGCGACCAAAAAGGAGAAAAACTGATGGGACAAAAAGTTAATCCGAACGGATTTAGGACGGGTATTATAAGGGATTGGCAAGCCATTTGGTCGGTGCCGAAGAAGGACATTTCCTCCGTAATTTTAGAGGACCATAAGATAAGGAAGTTTATCAACGATAATTATGGGATTAAGGCACAGCTAAACAACTGTTCTATTTCAAGGATAAGTATTGAACGGTTGGCGTCGAGGGTTATTGTCAATATTTGGACGGGACGGCCGGGGGTATTGATTGGGCAGAAAGGTTCAAATCTTGAAGGTGTAAAAAACAATATCAAAAAGATTATTGGGACGAAGACCTTGGAATTGAATATTAAGGAGGTCAAGAACCAGGACATAGACGTCAATTTGATTGCACAGAACATCGCCGTTCAACTTGAAAAGAGAATTGCTTGGCGGCGTGCGATGAAGATGGCTATTCAAAAGGCGATGAAGCAGGGTGTTGTGGGCATAAAGGTCATGTTGTCGGGGCGTCTTGACGGAGCGGATATAGCGAGAAGTGAACATTATCATGAGGGGGTTTTACCTTTACATACGATTAGGAGCGATATTGAGTATGGATTTGCGGAGGCGAAGACCACGTTTGGGATAATCGGGGTAAAGTGTTGGATTTGCAATGGTGAAGTTAAGGGCAAGAGGATTCGAACGGGTGCGGTTATTCGTTCAGAGAAGCCGAAACAGTTTTTCAAGAAGTTTGACGGAGAGGACAAACGCTTACCGTTTAGGAGATTTGATAATGACCGAAAGCCGCGTGATTATCAAGCTAATTTTTCAAAGAAATATGACGGTGGGGAGAGGAAGAACATTGACCCTGCAAGGAATCAGGGCGGATTTAACAAATCTTTTGTTCCAAAGACGATTATAAAGAAGGAGGGGGAGTAATATGTTAATGCCAAAACGAGTCAAAAGGCGAAAACTGCATCGCGGACGAATGAGGGGCAAGGCGACGAGGGGGAACAAGATTTCCTACGGGGATTTCGCCCTTGTCGCTCTTGAACCCGGTTGGATTACCAATAATCAAATAGAGGCGGCACGTGTTGCGATGACAAGATTCACAAAGAAGGGCGGCAAGATGTGGATTGATATTTTCCCTCATAAATCGGTTACAAAGAAGCCCGCCAATACGCGTATGGGTTCCGGGAAAGGGAATCCGGAAGTTTGGGTTGCGGTTGTAAAGCCGGGTCGAGTTTTATACGAAATCGGCGGGGTTAAAGAAGAGGAAGCGAGGGAGGCGTTGCGATTGGCAAGTCACAAGCTGCCGATTAAAACTAAAATTGTTGCAAAAGCGGACGTTTTAGTTGAAGAGAAGAAGGTGGAAGAGGAGGGGACAGCATGAAGAACATTTACAAAGAGATGACGCTTGACGAACTTAAAAAAGCATTTAAGGATAAGAAGCAGGAACTTTTTAATCTTCGTTTTCAGCATACGATTGGACAATTAAAGAACACGATGCAATTAAGAATGGTTAAAAGGGACATTGCCCGAATCTTAACCGAATTGAAGACAAAGGAGGTCAAATAAATGGGGAATGAAGAGAGGAGCGTCGGTCGAAACAGCAGGAGAGTCCTGCGTGGAATAGTTGTATCAAGCAAGATGGACAAAACCCGTGTTGCGGCGATAGAGAGGAATGTTACTCATCCGCTTTATAAGAAAGTTGTAAAGAAGACGACAAAATTCAAGTTTCACGATGAGAACAATGAATCCAAGACGGGGGACCTTGTTGAAATTATGGAGACAAGGCATTTAAGCCGTGACAAGTATTTTCGTCTTGTTAAAATTGTGGAGGTGGCAAAATAATGATTCAACAAGAAACTATACTTACTTGTGCGGATAATACCGGAGCGAAGACCTTGCATGCGTTTCATCTTTCCGGGGGTTCGTGGAGGCGAAGTTCAGGGATCGGCGATGTAATTATGGCATCGGTGAGGAATTGTGCCGCCGGCGGACAGGTCAAGTCCGGTGATGTCGTGAAATGTGTAATTGTGCGGACGGTTGCACCTAAGCAGAGGAAAGACGGCACGGTTATTCGGTTTGACGACAACGCGGCGGTTATTATTGACAAAGAGGGCAATCCAAAAGGCACAAGAATATTTGGGCCGGTTGCTCGGGAATTGAGGGAGAGGGGATACATGAAGATTGTGTCACTTGCTCCGGAGGTATTATAATGGAAAATAAAGATATAAAGAAGTTTGTTCATGTCAATGTGAGGGTCGGCGACGAGGTCGTTGTCCTTGCGGGCAAAGATAAAGGTAAGAAGGGGAAGGTAGTGGCGGTTTATACCGAGAAGAACCGATGCACGGTTGAAGACGTCAATAAGGTAATCAAGCATAAAAAGGCGAGGAGTCAAACTCAAAAGAGTGAACGTAAAACCATTGATGGGACGATTGACATTTCCAACGTTCAAATTCTTTGTCCAAAATGTGGCAAGGCGACGCGGGTTGCCCACAAGGAGGCATCAAGGACCTGCAAAAAGTGCGGTGAAAGTATTGACCGAAAATACATGAAGGCAAAACTTAAAGAGGAGAAGAAAGAAGGGCCGGCGGATAAGGATACGAAGACGGAGAAAACGCCTTTGAAGAGACGGGAGGTCAAACATGCCGTAGATTCAAAGATTGTGAAGAAGCAAGTTTCGAAGTCCACGGTTGGGCATAGGAAATTGGGAGGTGGCGAATGAAAACCATGAAGACATTTTACAACAGACTTCACGAGAGATACGTGAAGGAGGTGTTGCCTGAATTAAAGAAGAAATACGGCAATGTCATGGCCGTTCCTAAAATTGAAAAGATAGTCGTGAACATGCGTTTTGGTGATATAAAGGACAATACGAAATCCATTGCCGGTGCGATGGATGAACTTGCGTTGATTACGGGACGCAAGCCGATATATTGTTTAGCAAAGAAATCGATTTCAAATTTCAAAGTCCGGGAGGGGCAAAAGATCGGTGCGAAGGTGACACTTCGCGGCAAGATAATGTATGAATTTTTGGACAAGGTTTTGTCGGTTGCACTTCCTCGTGTCCGTGATTTTGCGGGAATTTCGCAGAAGAGTTTTGACGAATTTGGCAATTACAGTTTTGGATTCAAGGAGCAGATTGTTTTTCCCGAGATATCTTATGAGAAGATTGAAAAGACGAGGGGCTTTGATGTTGCGGTTGTTACGACGGCGAAGGACAAGGCGTCATCGATTGAATTTTTAGAGTTAATGGGTTTTCCGTTCAAAAAGGGGGTATTGTGAAATGGCAAGAGCGGCGATGAAAGAGAAACAGAAGAGAGGAGGACGTCTTAATGGAAAGAGATGTGAGGTTCGTTCCTATACGCGGTGTTCAATATGCGGCCGGCCGCATTCCGTTTTGCAAAAATACGGCATTTGCCGTGTTTGTTTCCGTCAAAAAGTTGCAAACGGAGAGATTCCCGGTTTCAAAAAGGCAAGTTGGTGAAGGAGGTTATTATGGGAAAAGAGATTAAAAAAGTTGGAAAAAGGAATATCGTTACAACCGACCCTATTGCGGACATGCTTACAAGAATCCGCAATGCTATACGTGCAAGGAAGGAATTTGTTATCGTGCCTACATCTAACATAAAGTTAGAAATAGCGAAGGTTCTAAAAGGCGAAGGATACATAGCGGATTATGAGAATGCGGGTGTGGGAGAGATCAAAATCACGTTCAAACTTGTTGACGGTAAACAAAAGGTTATTCAGGGACTTCGAAGGATTTCGAGACCGGGACTTCGTGTTTATGCGACCGTTGATGAATTGCCGCGTGTTCTTTCCGGTTTAGGCATTGCGGTTATTTCGACCTCAAAAGGTATTATGACGGATAAAAGTGCAAGAGAAAAGAATATCGGCGGGGAAGTCCTCGCTTGGATATGGTAAAAGGGGAGGGATAAACATGAGCAGAGTTGGAAAGGAAATTATAAAATTGCCAAGCGGGACAAGCGTTGAGTTTTTGGACGGCGTTGTTTCCGTATCCTCCGGCGGCAAAGTCCTTCGTCAAAAGATTACCGGCGGTATAGTTGTAAAAGTTGAAGCGGATAAGGTAACCCTTGAACGTCCGGACGATACGAGGGGCTCAAAGGCTCTTCACGGACTTTATAACAGACTTATTAGGAATATGGTTGAAGGGGTTTCGAAAGGTTTTACGAAGCATTTAATTTTGAATGGTGTAGGGTATAGGGCGGCATTGAAGGGGGCGGATCTTAATATGAGTTTGGGACTTTCCCACCCCGTCAATGTTGCCGCACCCAACGGCATTACGTTCAAGGTTTTGAATCCGGCGGAGGTTGCCGCTTTGAATTTAGGGAAAGAGGGCGTTGGTGCCGTAATTGCCGTGATAGGGAATGATAAAGAGGCGGTTGGTGCGGCGGCAAGCAAGATTCGTGATTTAAGGCCGGTTGAACCTTATCATTTATATGGAATAAGATACAGCGATGAAAAGGTTCGTCGAAAGGAGAGTAAGAGCGGTGCGAAAGGTGGAGGTAAATAATGATTATAAAAGAAGATAAAAACAAATTGCGAAAGGCGAGGGCGAAGCGGCAGACCGGCATCGTCGGGACGGCTTCCCGTCCGCGTCTTTGTGTCAGCCGAAGTTTGACGCATATTTATGCACAACTTATAGACGATGAAAAAGGCGTTACGATTGTCGCTTTTAATACACTTATGTTGAAAACGAAAGAAAAACTTACAAAAAGGCAAGAGGCAAAGCAGGTTGGTTTAGAGCTTGCGAAACTTGCACTTGTTAAGAAAATTAAAGAATGTGTTTTTGATAGGAATGGTTTTGTTTACACCGGACGCATAAAAGAACTTGCCGACGGAGCAAGAGAAGGAGGACTTTTATTTTAATGGGCATTGAGGAAATAAAAACGGGAAACGGCGGTTTGGAGGGCATTTCGGCGAACGAAGCACTTTCAACGTCTAATGCTGATATAGAAAAAATTGTCAAAGAGGACAATAAGAAGGCACTTTACAGGAATGCAAACCGAAAACCGAAAGCGAAGCAGGAAGATACCGCGGGCGGGTTTCAATCCAAACTTATTGGGATACACCGAATCACAAAGGTTGTGAAGGGCGGGCGGACACTTCGTTTCAATGCCGTTGTTGTAATGGGTAATAAAAACGGAACCGTTGCGGTTGGTTCCGCAAAGGCGAGAGAAGTAACCGTGGCGATTCAAAAGGCGGAGAATGACGCGAAGAAGAACTTCAAAACCGTTTCAATTAACGGAACGACCTTACCGCATCAGGCGATTGGCAAGTTTGGAACCTCCAAAGTTTTATTGTTGCCTGCAAAAGAGGGTAATGGTATAATTGCCTCGGGTGCGGTCAAGGCCGTGCTTGAGCTTGCCGGATATCAAGACGTCACGGCGAAATGTTACGGTTCTAAAAATGCGATGAATGTCGTAAAGGCAACCCTATCGGCAATAATCGCAATGAGGACGAAGGAAGAGATTGCACGATTAAGGGATAAGGAGGTTGAAGCAATATGAAGACGAAGACAAAAGTTCAAAACGATGGAAAAAAGATAAGGATTGTAATGATTCATGGACTGGATTCATGCACGAAGAAACAAAAAGCAATCGCAAAGGCACTTGGTTTTTCACGCCCAAATGATACGCGTGAATTACTTGATTTGCCGTCGACACGCGGTGCGGTTAAAAAACTTGAACACCTATTAAGAATTGAGGAGGTAAAATAATGTTAATAAATGAATTAAGTCCGCATCCGCTTGCCCGAACAAAGAAAAGACGAAAAGGTCGCGGTATGGCGTCGGGACTTGGAAAAACTTCCGGTCGAGGTATGAAAGGTGCGGGTTCTCGTTCGGGTGCCGGTCTTCGAACAGGTTTTGAGGGCGGACAAATGCCGCTTGCAAGAAGACTTCCAAAGAGAGGTTTCAGTAATGTTTATTCGCAGAAACGAAAGGGCAAGAAGACAATTTATGACAAGAGAAAAGACGTGACGGAATCGAAAAAAGAGGGTTCAAAATAATGTGGAAGACGATTAAGGAAGCATTTGTAAATAAGGATTTAAGGAACAAGATTCTTGTCACCTTGCTTTGTCTTTTTATTTATCGTTTGGGATGTTACATTCCAATCCCCGGAATTGATCCCGCCACATTCAATACAAAGGCCGGGGAAAACGATTTCTTGTCACTTTTAAGTGACGTCTCCGGCGGTGCGTTATCGAAGGGTGCACTTCTGTCACTTGGTGTTGGTCCGTATATTACATCGTCAATTGTTATTCAATTGTTGACACTTGCGATACCTGCTATTGAAAGATTAAGTAAACAGGGGAGCGACGGGCGCAAGAAGTTGGCACAAATCACACGTTATATTGCTCTTCTTCTTGGTATAGCACAGGCAACGGCGATTGTTTTGTCGTTTGACATGACGAGTGCGGAGACATTGTTTTGGAAGGGGGCACCGGGTTGGCTCCTTCAAGCTATGGTTGTTTTGACCCTTGTCGCCGGTTCTATGTTTACCGTTTGGTTGGGTGAAAAGATTACGGAACTTGGAGTTTCTAATGGAATGAGTATGATAGTTTTCATAGGCATTTTGTCCACGGGCGTCACGTCGCTTGTCGCTTCAATAGGTGCCGCAATTGATAATATTGAACTTTTGGCCACGCCGATTGTATTTTTGGTTATGCTTGCAATGATTTTTGCGATTATTGTCTTTTTTGATTTGGCGGAGCGGCGTATTCCCGTAACTTATGCAAAACAAATTAAGGGCAATAAGATGTATGGAGGTCAATCGTCCAACATTCCGGTAAGAATCAATGCGAATGGAGTAATGCCGATTATTTTTGCGATATCCTTGATTAACTTTCCTCAATTGATTATGTCGTTTTGGCCGACTTCGGATGCCTTTATTTGGTATTCAAAATGGATGGGAACGGGCACTTGGCTTAATATCTCTATAACTGCTCTCTTGATTTTGGCATTCAATTACTTCTATGCGACAATGTCGTTTAATCCAAAGGATATAAGCCTTCAAATTCAACGTAACGGCGGGTTTATTTTGGGTTATCGTCCCGGCAAGCCCACCGAAGATTATTTAAAAAAAGTATCCCACCGTATCACCTTGTTCGGTGCGTTATTTTTGATGTTTGTTGCCCTTATTCCATCGTTAATTTTCAAGGGCGTTCTTGGCGAGGGTGATGTTTTGAACAACGCCTTTACGTCAATTGGAATGTTGATTATTGTTTCCGTTGCCCTTGAAATTGACAAACAACTTCAAGCTCAAATGCTTATGAAAGAATACAAGGGTTTTTTGAAATAATCGGTAGAAATCAAGAAATTTGATTGATTTGCTTGACAAGGCGGTGTGGAAATAATACAATTTTAATATGAAAAAACGAAGTTATTTAGAATTAAGGAAATTGTGGTTTGATTTCTATACTGAACGCGGACATAGTGTGATACCGTCGGCAAGTGTTGTGCCGGAAAATGACGGCTCCGTCTTGTTTACAACGGCGGGCATGCACCCTCTTGTGCCGTTTCTTTTGGGGGTGCAGCATCCGGCGGGGCATAGACTTTGCAATATTCAAAAATGTATTCGAACGGGGGATATTGATGAGGTCGGGGACGAACGGCATTTGACTTTTTTTGAGATGATGGGAAATTGGTCCTTGGGGGATTATTTCAAGAAGGAGAAAGTGAAGTGGAGTTTTGAGTTTTTAACCAGTGAGAAATATTTAGGGATACCTAAGGAAGATTTGAAAATTACTTGTTTTGAAGGAGATGAGATTGCCCCAAAGGATGAGGAATGTGCAAGATTGTGGGAGGAAACAGGGATTAAGAAGGAACAAATTGAATTTTTGGGGAAAGAAGATAATTGGTGGCAGATGCCAAGCGGGACGGGGCCGTGCGGTCCGGACAGTGAGATGTTTTATAAGGATATAGAGATAGGCAACGATGTTTACATGCAATATGTAATCCCGAAGGCGGGGGACAAGGTAAAGGTTGCCAAACAACGCAATGTGGATACGGGAATGGGCATTGAGCGTATATTATGTTTGGTAAACGGATATAACAACGTTTTTGAAAGTGAGATTTTTGCCCCTGCACTTACAATCATTGAGAAAAATACAGGGAAAAAGTATAAAGATTATGAAAGGGAATTCAGGATAATTGCGGAACATACGCGGGCCGCGGTGATTATGCTTGGTGATAAGGTTGTGCCGTCGTCTACGGGACAAGGGTATGTTTTGCGACGGCTTATTCGACGGGCTATACGAATGGCTAAAAAAATTGGTTTTGAGCGGTGGGAGAGTCTTATAGACTTTTACGTTAAATTTTTTGAGGGGATCTATGACTTGACGGGGAAAATCAGTTACATATTTAGGAGTGAAGTCAATAAATTCAATAAGACGATAGAGCAAGGAATGAAGGAGTTCAACAGGTTGGGGGACAACATTTCGGGCAAGGATGCGTTCAATCTTTATGAAACTTATGGATTTCCCATTGAAGTAACGCAAGAATTATGTAAAGAGAGAGGGATAACGGTTGACCTTGAAGGATTTGAAACGGCCAAGAAGGAACACAGTGAACGTTCGCAAGCGGCCAATAAAGGTATTTTCAAGGGCGGATTGTCGGACACGGGCGAAAAGACCGCCTTGTTACATACCGCCACCCATTTATTGCTTGCCGCACTTCAAAAGATTATTGATAAGAAGATAGAACAGAGGGGAAGTAATATAACGCCGGAGCGGCTTCGATTTGATTTCAATTACGGGGATAAACTTCAAGATGAAGAAATAAAGAAGATAGAAGACTTTGTGAATGATGCGATTGCACGGAAGATTCCTGTTGAATGCAATGAAATGAAACTTGATAAGGCAATTGAAATGGGTGCGAGCGGAATATTTCATGATAGATACGGAGACGTAGTAAAAGTTTATAAAATCGGGGATATTTCGATGGAGATATGCGGCGGGCCGCATGCAAAGAATACGGGAGATTTGAAAGGTTTTAAGATATTAAAAGATGAGAGCAGTTCCGCGGGGGTTCGAAGGATAAGGGCGGTGATTTTGGACGGCGAAGCGGAGTGACGGCGGGGCTTTTTAGTGTTTGAGATTGTAAAAAAGTATGTTATAGTTGTGCCGTGGATTTGACTCAAAGACAGAAAGAAATCGTTACGGCTCCGCTTGGGGCGATGTTGGTGACCGCGGGTGCAGGTTCGGGAAAGACGCGAACGCTTACCGGCCGTTTTGTGCATTTGATTAAAAACGGCATTGACCCAAACCGCATTCTTGCCTTGACCTTTACAAATAAAGCGGGAAAAGAGATGCGGTCAAGGGTGGAATTGGAGATGCGGAGCGGCGAAGCCGCGAGCGTCGGCAACAGCCAGATGCGGAGCGGCGACAGTGTTGGTCAAACGCGGAGCGGATATGGTATCGGCGAAGATGAAACAAGTTATTTTAATGACGCAATAGACAGCGGACGAATTGGTGTAAATCAAGTTGGGATTTCGACTTTTATAGGAACCTTCCATAGTTTTTGTATGAGGTTTTTGCAGAGAAATCATAACAGTCACTTTTCCATTTATGATGATAATGATTCAAGGAAAGTTTTGAGAGAAGTAATAAAACAGGTTTTGGGTGATGACAGTGATGCACGTGAGCGTAAGGAAGTCCTTGCGAAGGCGGAAAAATCCCTTGCTAAATGGAAAAACGTGGGCGGAAGTATTCCGGAATATTTTGAGCCTATGCAGAAACTTATTTTGACGAATTATGAGAAACAATTAGAGAAGAACAATGCCTTTGATTTTGATGACCTTTTGCTTAAAACTCTTGAAATTTTAAGGAATAATGAAGAAATTCGTGAAAAGATGCAGAAAAGATTTGATTGTATTTTAATTGATGAGTTTCAAGACACGAACAAGATACAATACGACATAATATCAATTTTAGCGAAAGTGCATAGGAACATAATGATTGTTGGAGATGAAGACCAGTGCATATATACGTGGCGTGGGGCAAGCATAAACAACATAGAGCGTTTCAAGTTAGACTTTCCGGAATTAAAGATTTATAAGTTGGAGGAGAATTTTAGAAGTTGCCGGAACATAGTTGAATTGGCGAATACTTTGGTAAAGAAAAATTGCAATAGAATTGATAAAACATTGTTTTCGGTAATTCCTGACGGGGAAATAGACATATGTAGCTATTGGACGGATAATTTGGAGGCGGATGGAGTTATTCAGCGGATAATTGAAAATAAGCGGATGGGGATTGGATACGGTGAAAACGCGATTTTGATGCGTATGAATGCCTTATCGAGGACATTTGAGGAGCGACTTAGAAGATATGCAATTCCTTATGTAATTTGGGGTGGTTTTAAATTTTATGATAGGCAGGAGATAAAAATTGCTCTTGATTATTTGAAAACGGTTGTCAATCCGCTTGATGATGTTGCATTTTATAATGTGATAAATTATCCAAGACGTGGGATAGGGGAGACAAGCATTGAGAAGATAAAGGCAAGTCGTTTGGGCAACCATGGGAAGGATTTGATTGGGAAACCGTTAGGGTTAGATTTGTCGCCGAATATAAAGAAGTCATATTATGATTTTTTGGAAGTTTTAGATAACTTAAAGAGAGCAAACACCCAAGGGCTTTTTTATCTTGCGGAAAACTTTTTGAAGATTACGGGACTTGATAAGATTGAAGATGAAGACCGGTTGGCGAACCTTTATCAACTTATGGTTTCAATTAAAGAATTTGCCGTTACGTCTCCGGAATTGGATTTGTCATATTATTTGCAGACGGTGGCGATTTCAAGCGGTGACAATCCGGACGCGGACAATTCCGTGATTTTATCCACGATCCACAGTGCGAAAGGTCTTGAATTTAAGAATGTTTTTATAGTTGGATTAGAGGAGGGGCTTTTTCCCGTTTTTAGGGCATTCAATAACGATGACGATATGGAGGAGGAAAGGCGGTTATTTTACGTGGCGATTACCCGGGCGAGGGAACGGCTTTTCATTTCTTTTGCAACGAATAGATATAAATACGGGGAACGGCAGGTTTCCCAAAGGAGCAGATTTTTAGATGACATGTAAGCCGGAGCGTTTATTTTTCGGTTAAGAAGCTTTTTATTATTTCTTTTGTCAATTCCGGGTCGGCTTCGCCTTTTGTCGCTTGCATTACTTTACCCATGAAATAATTTATAAGTTTGTCGATTGGCTTGTTGTTTTCATAGCCTGCGGCAAAGATTTTTTGAATGATATCGGTCAATCGTGCCCTGTCGGTGTTGGTAGGTTTGAAGTTTAGTTTTTCTATGATTTGATTTTTGGTCAAGGGGTCTTTTGAATTGATAATAATGTTCGCTATCTTTTTATAATCCTTATTCATTTTGCAAGTTTCCAAAAACAATTCGGTTATTTTTTTCTCTCTTGTAAGAATTTCCGTATCATATGGGGTCAAACCAAGATTTATGAAGTCTTTTTTGTAATCACCGGAGAGTTTTGGCAGGGCTTTCTTTAACTTTTGAATATAACTTGCCGGAAGATGAACGGGATATTGGTCGGGGTCGGGGAAGTAGCGGTAATCGTTGGCGGCCTCCTTGTTTCTCATACTTGTAGTAATTTGTTTTGCATCGTTCCATTTGCGTGTTTCGACGGTGATTTTTTTGCCGTCATCAAGGAGGGCGGTTTGACGTTTTATTTCGTATTGTATACTTCTTTCAACCATTTTGAATGAGTTCAAGTTTTTTAATTCGACCCTGTTTCCTAATTTTATTTGACCGATTGGTTTTAGGGACACATTGACATCGCATCTCATTTGTCCAAGTTCCATTTGGGCGTCGCTTATGCCGGCAAATGTAAGGCGTGAACGGACCTCGCGTAAAAATTCGGCCGCTTCCGCCGCACTTTTTATGTCCGGTTCGGTTACGATTTCGATAAGTGGGACACCGCATCGGTTAAAATCTATAAGAGTTTGGTCGTTAATATCATCGTGAAGTAATTTGCCCGCGTCCTCTTCACTATGTATACGATTAAGTCTTATGACGCGACCGTTAGATAGAGAAACGGAACCTTCGAGGCAGATAGGGTGAAACATTTGGGATATTTGATACGCCTTAGGCAAGTCCGGATAGAAGTAATTTTTTCTGTCATAGACGGTGACTTTATTTATTTGACAGCCAAAGCAAAGGCCGGCGGTGATGGTTTTTTCAACCGCCATTTTGTTCAAGACGGGAAGTGCCCCCGGAAGTGCCATACATACAGGGCATACGGAAGAATTTGGAAGTGGGTTTCCGTTTTTATCGATTTGGGGTGAGGTAGAACATGAGCAGAAGATTTTACTTTTCGTGTTGAGTTCGGCGTGAACCTCCAAACCGATTACAACGTCGTATTTTTGTCGTGGGGGCAGATTCGCCTTGTTGATTGCTGTCATCATTTTTCAAACCTCCTTGCAATATTAAAGAGAAGATAATCGTTGCCGCGTGCCGCCAAAATCTGTAAACCTGTGGGAAGAACGGGAAGGGTGACGGATGGGATACCGGTGACATTGGCGGTGACGGTATAAAGATCCATATTATAGAGTTTAAGCGGGTCGGTCATATCTTCGTGAAGTTTAACAGGCGGGATAGACGCGGTAGGAAGCAAGATTGCGTCGACGTTTTGGAAGACCTTTTCGAACGTTTTTTTCAAGTCACGGATGACGGCGGTGCCCATTTTGTAAATGTCATAATTTTCATTGGATAGATTGTAATTGCCGGTAATTATCCTTCGTTTGACCTCGGTGCCGAAGTATTTTGTTCGGACATTAGTATATAAATCGCCGACGGATTCGGCATCTTTAACGGTCGAACCATACTTTACGCCGTCGAACCTGTCAAGATTTGATGCGGCTTCCGCGGTCGCAACGGTATAATAACCGGCGAGAGAAAGGGAGAGGTTCGGGATAGATATTTCGACGGTGTCCTTCAAAAACGGTTGATATTCTTTTGGATAGGTAATTTCTTTTATGCGGCCGATTTTTGGTGTTGGACACAACATCTTGTGGGTATCGTGAACATAACAAACACTACTTGCGTCATTTTCGTCTTTGCCGGAGAGAACGGAATATAAAAGAGATAAATCGGTAACATTTTTTGTAAAGATGCCGCATTGCTCAATTGAACTTGCAAAAGCGATTAAACCATAGCGGGAGATTGAACCATAAGTCGGTTTGAAACCGACAAGTTTATTCCATGCGGCGGGCAGGCGGACGGAACCCCCGGTATCGGTTCCGAGAGCGGCAAGGCATAGACCGGATGCAAGGGCGGACGCGGAGCCCGAACTTGAACCGCCGGATACAAGATTGTCGTCGGTGCCGTTTTTTGTGATGCCGAAAGCGGAATTTGAACCGGTTGTTCCCATTGCAAATTCGTCCATATTTGACCGACCCAAGATTATGGCGTCTTCGTCAAGCAGTTTTTGAACAACGGTGGAATTGTATGGACTTATGAAATCTTCAAGCATTTTTGATGCCGCGGAAGAGATATGTCCTTTGTATAAGATATTATCCTTAATGATTACGGGCAAACCAAACAACTTGCCGCGTATTGTTTTATGCGACAATTCTTCCGCCCTTTTGAGTGCATCTTTTTCAAAGACTTCAAGCAGGGCGTTTTTTTTATCATTTTTGCAGCGTTCCAAAAAGTATTTTGTCGTTTCAACGACAGAAACTTTATTTTCTATTGCATTATTTATGAAGTCGGAAGCGGTAAAATCTTCAAACTTAAATTCTAAATTTTTCATTCAATCCACCGCCTTAGGGACAACGAAGTAGCGTCCGGATACATTCTTTGCGTTCAAAAAGACATCTTCCGCGGACAAACTTGGCTTAACCGTATCGTCGCGAAGTTCATCAATTTCAAGAATCCTATCAAAATCGTCCGCCAAATTGACTTTTGCATCTTTGATTTGTTTTACAAAATTCAAAACGTTAGAGACGGGGACGTCATCAAGGCGGATTTTACTAAATTCGGCAACACTTTTTATTATATCTTCTTCCATTTTCTCTCCTTTACACTGTCTTTACGGCGTCAGTCTTGCCGGACCCCTAAATAAGAATGTGACGTCTTTGACGCTTGGCAATTCAAATAATTTAGAATAAAAGCGTGCAAGGCCCAAGGCAAAACCGCCATGGGGAGGCACCCCGTATTCAAAGAATTGGGTATAAAACCGCATATCATTTGGGTTGATTCCTTTTGCCAACATATTTTCCCTTAAAACATCGACGCGTTCTTCTCTTAATGCACCGGAAGTAATTTCGACGCCGCGGTATAATAAATCGAAACCGTGAGAGAGTTTAGAATCCTTGTATTGTTTAGTATAGAACGCCCTTGTTTTTGAAGGAAATTTTGTTATCCAAATGAAGTCGCTTTGATATTTTTCGCGTGCAATTCTGCACAATTCTTTTTCATTATCCGGGTCGAGGTCCCCCTTGTTTGGTACGCCAAGCAATTTGAAGGCGTCTTCCAAGGTGATACGCGGAAATTTAGAAGTTTGTGCAACAAAGTCGATACCGAGTTCATCTTTGATGAGTTGTTTATATTTTGCTTCCGTTTCCTTTAACAAATAGAGAAGCATTGCTTCTTCCGCATCCATAACATCGTTTTCGTCGTCAAGGAACGCCATTTCGACGTCGAGGGCGAAAAATTCCGTTGCGTGTCTGCTTGTAAAACTCTTTTCCGCACGGTAACATGTTCCAATTTCAAAAAACTTTCCAAATCCGGCACTCATTGCCATTTGTTTGAAAAGTTGAGGGCTTTGTGTCAAATACGCCTTTGTATCGAAGTAATCAACCTTGAAGACCTCGGCACCGCCTTCGCTGCTAAATGCGGTTAATTTAGGTGTCATGCATTCAATGAAATCATTGTCGACAAACCATTGGCGGATTATTTGGTTTAATCCCGTCATAATTTTGAAATACGCAGTTTTTTTTCTGTCACGTAAATCAAGCCAACGATAGTCAAGCTGCAATTCAACTCCGGAATCCTTATCAATAGGAAGTAACTTGGCGGTGGACAAAATCTGGCATTCCGTCGGGATAAGTTCTATGCCTCCAAGTTTTACATTTGGTGCGGTGACGACCTTGCCGGTGATTGAGACCGTAGATTCAGGTGTAATTTTTTCGAATACGTCCGCGAGCCGCGGCAATTCAGGTTTGAAGACGGTGATTTGAATCTTTGCCGTTTCATCTCTTACAATTATGAAAATAATATTTTTTTGGTTGCGGATTGCGTCTACAAAACCGCGCACATTGACGACATCACAAGGTTGGACGTCTTTTATAAGCGTTCGTTTGACCATTCTTTAATTTTAAGTTGATTATTTATAATTGTCAAGGTATAATTATTTGCTTTGCGGTCGTAGTTCAGTGGTAAAACGAGACCTTCCCAAGGTTTAGTTGTGGGTTCGATTCCCATCGACCGCTCCAAAAACAAAAAAGGGCTTTTTGCCTTTTTTTTGTTTGTTAGAGCGGTCCCTATTTTTTTTTGTTACGAAAAGAGACAACTCATTTCTATTACGCTGCATTTGTTTAACGGCGTGCAAGGGGGTCGGCGGCAAACGACAAAGATTCTAAAAAAAATGTAATTCTTCAATGAGTTTGAAGTAAATTGTGAACGCTCATAGTCCCCCCTTTGACGGTTCGCATGGGGGGCGGCCAAACGCGTTAAAAAGAGAATCTTGTTGCAGAAAAACAAGATTCTAAAAAATATGTAATTCTTCAATGAGTTTGCAGTAAATTGTGAACTCAAACTCCCCCCAGAGACGGTTCGCAGATACTGCGGGCCGTCTTTTTTGCGTTGGTAGCAAACGCAAAGGCGGTTCACAAAAATAGGGTTGTGACCAAACACAAAAAGGAGTAAAAATGGAAGAAAACAAAAAGCCCAAAGAGGCAAAAGATATCCAACATGAAGAGTTGGATAAGGACTACGTAAACGAAGAAGTCGAGGACGGAGTTCATTACAGTTATGTAGTGAACGCAAAAGGAAGGTCCGCTGTCTTCCCCGTGACAATAGAGTCACGCCCAAGTAGGTTTAACAAGGATGTAAAAGAACAATTCTTTACGGTTAAAATCAAAGAGAATTGCACATTAGAATGGCCGGTGGATGACGGCAATAAAATGCTTGTGTCTATGCTTCCCAAGAATGAAAAATTAAGTGCAAAATTCTTTGCCGGCGTAAAAAATAACCGGAGTTACATAGGTCTTGAAATTAAACTCAAAGACGGTTACAAATTACAATACAGCAACTATATTAACCACAAACAGGTAAACGGTTTTTGGATGTCATCCGGTGAGCGTAAGGCTATGCAACTCATGGGCTACTTTGACTTAATTAAACAATAACCAACAACATAGGGAGTTTTGCTACAATCTTCCTTCGTGCCGTTAAAGGTATTGTGAGTTCGATTCTCGCGAACGGCTTAAAGGAGGACCATATGGTTCAAATAAAAAACAAAAAAGGGCGTGCAGGCTATCTCGCACATGCCGAAG
>JAIRSY010000063.1 GCA_031255215.1 Christensenellaceae bacterium
TGTTCCGCTGTTCCGCTGTTCCGCTGTTCCGCTGTTCCGCTGTTCCGCTGTTCCGCTGTTCCGCTGTTCCGCTGTTCCGCTGTTCCGCTGTTCCGCTGTTCCGCTGTTCCGCTGTTCCATTACAAATATATTATATCCGGACGATGCGTGACTGTCAACCGTTTTTTCGCCGCATTTATTCCCCTAATCTCAAAGAATAAAAGTATAAAAAGGTATAAAAGATTTCCTTGATTCCTTGTTTATGGTATTTTAATTCTTTGTTGAAGCTGCTTTTATAAATCCGTCAAACAATGGGTGGGGTCTGTTCGGTCTTGATAAAAATTCGGGGTGAAACTGCGACGCGATAAAAAATGGATGATTGTTTAATTCTATGATCTCAACTAAATCTAATTCCTTATTTATACCCGAAATAATTAACCCATTTTTTGTAAGTTTTTCCCGAAACTCGTTGTTCAATTCGTATCTGTGCCTATGGCGTTCCTTGATTTTATCCTTTCCGTATAGTTTATGGGCGGTTGTTCCCTCTTTTAATTCACAATCAAACAATCCAAGCCGCATAGTAGCGCCAAGCATTTTGACATTTTTTTGGGCCTCCATAATATCAATTACGGGGCATGAAGTTTCGCCGTTAAATTCCGTTGAAGTTGCCTCATTTAGGCCGCAAACATTCCTTGCAAATTCAATCACCGCCACCTGCATACCCAAGCAGAGTCCCAAATAGGGAAGATTCCTTTCCCTCGCATATCTCGCCGTTGCTATCTTGCCCTCAATCCCTCTGTTTCCAAAACCGCCCGGCACAACGATTCCGTCAACACCGTTTATTGCCTTCTCCGCCCCGATTTTCTCCACTTCTTCACTGTCAATCAATTTTACATTTACCTTTACATTATTTGCAAATCCCGAATGCTTCAAACTTTCCGTAACGGAAATATAGGCATCGGGAACATCGACATACTTTCCTACTATTGCAACCGTAACTTCATGCAGTTTATCGCATTCGCTTTTTTTTACCATCATTTCCCACTCATCAATCTTTAATTCGCCAATCGGCATTCCAAATTTTGCAAGCACAATCTCATCAAACTTTTGTTTTGCAAACATAAGGGGAACCTCATAAATGGAAGGACAATTCCTATTGCAAATAACATTTTGTGATGAATCCAAAGAACAAAACATCGCTATCTTATCTTTTATCTCATCACTTAATTCAATGTCATGGTTCGTTCTGCACACTAAAATGTCGGCAAAAACCCCCAATTGCTGCAACTCTCTTACCGATGATTGTGTAGGTTTGGTCTTTATCTCACCCGACATTTCCAAATATGGTATAAGTGTAACGTGAATTGAGAGGGAATTGCCGACGCCCAATTCCTTCCTGAATTGACGTATCGCCTCAATATAAACCGCACCTTCAATATCCCCGACCGTTCCGCCGATTTCGACAATTACAAAGTCATTATCCCTTGCCACCGCCCTCATGCAATCTTTAATCTCATTGGTCACATGCGGAATTATTTGCACCGTCCCGCCCAAGAACTCCCCTTTACGTTCCTTTTCCAAAAGCATTGAATATATTTTTCCCGTTGTAAAGTTACAACTCCTATCAAAATTTGTATCCAAGAACCGCTCATAATGTCCCAAATCAAGGTCGGTTTCCGCCCCGTCGTCCGTAACGAAAACCTCGCCGTGCTGATACGGGCTCATCGTTCCCGGATCAACATTCAAATATGGGTCAAGTTTTTGGACGCCTACTTTGTAGCCTCTGCTTCGAAGTAAACGCCCCAAAGACGCCGCCGTTATGCCTTTTCCCAATCCCGATACTACCCCGCCTGTTATAAAGATATATTTTGCCTTTGTGTTTCCGTTATTTTTAATCATAATGGAATACATTATATCTATAATATTTCATATCGGTCAACTCATATTTATTTGATATGACAAAACAAAATAAAATCCTTGTTTTTTTTATATCCATTGTTCTTCTTGCCGGCATATGGGTAACAACCTTATACATAGGTAAATACACGCGTCAAGACAAGGTCTTTGACCTTGCCGCACTTTCAACAAGATACTCAACAATCAATATGGATATCAAATATGATGATAAGAAGCATCAAATTTACGTATCTCAAACGACCGAATATCTTAATACATCCCGCACGGGTTTATCGCAGGTCAAATTCCACGCATACGCAAACGCATACCAAAAAAACGCCCAATATCCCGTTTTGACCGCCAACGAATACGAACGTGCGTATCCAAACGGTCAATCTTACGGCGGCATAGAAATAAAATCCTGTTCCTCACAATGGAATCTTGAAGGTGCCGACAATACCGTTTTGTCCGTTAATCTGTCTAACTACTTGGGATATATGGACAAGGCCACAATAAAGTTTGAATACGTGGTGCAGCTTGCAAACATAAAGCATAGGCTCGGCTGGACTTCAAATACCGTCAATTTGGGCAATTTTTACCCCGTTCCCGTTGTTTATGATAATGGTTGGCAAATTCATGAATACAGCACAAACGGGGACCCATTCTATAATGAACTTATCAATTTTAATGTTACCATTACGGCACCAAACGATTATCAAGTAGCGTCATCGGGTCAACAAACCGCCCCAAATACATTCAAGGCGTATGCAATCCGCGATTATGCGGCGGTTTTGTCCAAAAACTTTTCCGTTAAAAAAGACGGCATAATTTCCTATTACTATCTTGATGACCCTACACCCGAACTATCTCTTCAAACCGCCAACAAGGCACTTGACTTCTTCTCATCAACTTTTCTTCAATATCCTTATCCCACTTTGACCGTCGTTGAAACGGATTTCCTTCACGGCGGAATGGAATACGGCACTTTAATCTATGTCGCCAATGATACGACCGACCCTTTTCAATATCAAAATGTTATTGTGCATGAAATCGCCCATCAATGGTGGTATGGAATTGTTGGCAACAACCAAACCAAGACCGCATTCATAGACGAGGGTCTTGCCGAATATTCCACCGCAATCTTTTTTGAAAATCATAAAGAATTCGGCAAGGGGATAAATGACATAGCCAACGAAAATATGGAAATTCTTGCATGGTATAAAAGCATAGTGAAGGAGATAAAATCCGCCGAATATGACGAAAACATGAACCGCGACATAAACGATTTTAACACCGGTTACGAATATACTTTCTGCACTTATCAAAGAGGAATGCTTCTTTATTACAATTTAGGAAAACTTGCCGGCTTTGAACGTATCAATGACGGTTTGAAATTGTTTGCAAATGCGGTCAAATTCAAATTCGGCACCATAGAGACCCTCAAAGACGCCTTGCGGGAATCTCTTAATACCGATATAGACCGATACGTGGACCAATTCATCGCAGGTCGTTCTTATTAACCTCATCAACCTCCACCGAAAGCAGCCCAAGTTTTTTCACGAACCGCGGACCAGCCACATACGCCAATTTACTTACTTCTCTATCAAAAAGTTTCAAAATAGCCAAGGATAACGCCACTCCGACCAAACCGCCCAATAGACACCCGACAATACGATTGAGCATTCGTTCTGCTTTTGTCGGTGCTTTTAACGCCAAATCCAACATCTTCGAAGTAACAAACGCGATGGTTTCTGGGGACGCCCCGTTTCTACGCAAACCAATTATCATCTGCTCGTATGTTTCCATCTTTTCGTTATGATCGTTGACTTTTTCGATATTGTGCCTTTCCGCACCGGCAGTGCCGGCAACCTCCCCCAGAATTGGTATATACAGAAAAGACGCCAAAGTGAAAATCGCCACAATCTTTTTTACTTTTTGCTTAATTATATTTTGATTTATCATAATGTAGCCATATCTCCTTTATTTTCGGTAATTATATACGATAAACAAGGTCTTTGTCAATACCTTGTGTAAAAATTTATTGTTTACAAAATGATTATTTTTAGGAAATTATTAAAATGTCCTTGTTCAAGTCTTCGTCAAAGATAGAAAGAGAGGACACCTTTGCGGAAGATAAATTAAAGATTAACATTTTTCTTGACACTCCGTTCAAGGGATAACCATGGGCATCAAAATAAATGGGGAGAGAGAGGGAACCCGTTGTTATATTGGATATATCCACGGAGGAACCGGATTGAGAACCGTCATAATTAAGGACAAGGAGAGAAAGGTTATTAGAATTGATATAGATTTTATCATTTGAAATGAGGGTCACATGAGGGGTATCAAAACCCGACGCGACAAGTGTATGATTGGTTGATGAAGGATTCAAGGAATAGAGATTTGAATTAAGGATAAAGAAGACTTTGTTCTCGGCAATATAAAAAGACGGAACGGAGGAGGCGAAAGACGTAACGGGGAGTTGAGTTTTATCCTCTTTGCCTTCTATTAAATGTGTTAAAGCGTCATTGGAATCCTTAGAAGTAAAAAGGAATTTGTTATTGGAGACCGAGATAGGTGTAAAAGTAACGCCGCGGTCAAGGTCGCCGTCATCGCCTATTGTATCGACGGTCCTTGTATCAAGTGCGACCCGATACATCAAATTACCAAGTTTGGAATCGGATTCTTCACGGGCTTTGGTATAATAGACATAATTCATAACGCCGTTAAAGGCAGATTCTTTTGAATTAGAAAACGCCCTGCCGTATTCATAAACTTCGGGGAATTTAACGGACGAAACATCCTCCGCGATTACGTTTACATTTCCGTTCATATCTATTCTTTTCAAAACGCCGCCGTCATTGATAAAGATGAAGACACCATTTTTGAAGACAACGGAGAAGTCGGTTCTTGCGACATCATTATCGGTTGTATAGAGGCGGGTATTATTTGAACCGTCAAGTTTAACGGAGAAGAAGTCGGTGCGGTTAACTTGAAAAATTCCATTTTTATTCTTTTGATTATTTGGGGTTGTATAGATTAAGGTATCACCGAAGACGAAGAGGGCGAAGTCACCCGTGCCGGCGATTTTAGGGACGACGCATTGCGGTCCGCTTTTCACCCCTATGATTGTTTCACTTTCATCGATATCGGTTGTTGATACATCATCTTCGGCATACAAATAAGTGATATCGGGCTTGCCGTCAGGTTTTATATGGACACGATAGATAGAAGACGGCGGAATTTGACCGTTTGGGTAATACTCATTATCCTTATATCCAATATCATTTATGGAGATAATGCCGTTGACATAATATAAATAATCGTCAACCATAACGGAGGTTGAACCGTTACCCGATACGGAGTAA
Organism: Christensenellaceae bacterium; assembly: GCA_031255215.1. Classification (GTDB taxonomy): domain Bacteria; phylum Bacillota; class Clostridia; order Christensenellales; family UBA1242; genus RGIG8050. Next base: position 5,244 of record JAIRSY010000063.1, read on the forward strand.
GAACTTGGGACATACGAAAGAATGGGGAATTGTTTTGGAAGGAGGGACAAGACCGTCCACAAAACCCCAATCAAAGCGATGACCGACGACATAATGATAAGGGAGAGTTTCTTTTTGTTTATTATCATGATTTTTATTTTATCCTTTTATTCCTTGTTCTTAAAACCATTATAATTATTATTGACGTAAATTGCAAGTTGAAATTCCGGTAATCATAAAGGACGGTGAAAAGTCATTTTTTGCGGAATAAACCCCCGCCGCAACGATCACATGCCCATCACGAAGTTGGTCGAACAGTCTAAGGTTTTTCTTTGTGGGAAATGCAACGCAGCGGAGGCCATCGATATTGAACGTCATGAACGTTTTTCTATCACCCTTTTTTGAGGTATATTCCTTTTTTTGAAGTTTAGAGATTTCGCCGGCGGTTATTTGGGTATCGGGCGACACATTTATAAATTCAGGTTTCACCGGTTTATATTTTACGGGGACACCAAGAAGGTATTGAACATTTTCAACTCTTACGGTTTTATCAATACGGGAGGATTCAAGGTTTTCTTGTTTTTGGGAAGAAATCATTGATAGGACGGAGTAATTGACGGATGACAAAGGTGCAAGGACCGGAACCGGCGGAATGTCGAAGAGCCGAGGGTTTGTTACCGATTTATCCTTTATTATACTTTTGAAGGATGTAACATTGGTTTGATTTATGAACGAAAATTTGAATGTTGAGAAGTATCCTCTTTCTAAATTCATTTTGAATTGAGCGAATTGAGCAGAGTTTTGACAATATTTTGCAAACTGCGGCGTCAAATACAGATTTATTTCAAAGTTTTCATTTGAAGCACCGCCAAAAGTTTCATAGGAGTTAGCGGAAATTTTCACATTATCCGCCGTGATTTTATCGGCAAGAATCGACGGGAATTTCTTCAAAAAGTCTAATACTTTAAGTTGAAGTAATATTTCGTCAAGATACGGCAGAGAATAATTAAATTTATAGTTTATTACAATATCTTCTTTACATTCAGGATAGGAAAGCATGCCGTTAAAAGTCTCTTGTATTTTAGATTCGATGACAGATTTAGCGGTTGGGGGAAGCTCAATACTTGTCAAGATATTTATGTCAATCAAATTTTGTTTCTTATGAAAAACCGCATTCTTGAATTTTATATCATACGGTAAAGTTTGCAAAACATCATCAATCACGGATTTATTATAGCATAGATTCCCAAACAGTTTCCAACTTATTCTGTCGGCTCCGCCGGAGATTCACCTTCCGGTCCTGCTTTAAGAAGAGAAAAAAGAACGTTTGATTCTTTTTCGGCATCCCTTTCCTCATCGGTTTCCTCATCGTCCGTTTCGGTCTTTTCCCGTCTTGATATCAATTCAAACATATTCGAGCGAGCCCTAAACAATTGAGAAGCAATTTCTTCTTCATCCATAAGGTAAGAATTTTCGGCGGCGATTCGAGTATCTTCAACTTGCAGCAATTCAAGTAGTTTTTCCATTGCTTTGAGGGCGGGAGGTTTATGATGGGTGACGGCAAATTTACGAACCACATTGCCACGTTTATCATAGGAGCATCTTTCTTCTTTATAGTCATAACCGAAAGCAAGTTCTTTAAGCCGGTCATACGCCTTTTGTTTTGTTTGCCGAATCTCTTCTTTGGTCGAACAGATATAATCTTCATTTTTTTCTATTTCGTTATCCTTCATATTATCTCCCCTTCACCGTTTTTATATTGATGTCGGCAAAGTAACATTAAAAATTCCAAAACGAAATTGATTACAACCAAAATTTTACAAAACCGAAGGAAGAACCGGGAATTTTACGGATCAACCGTTAAAATAACTTACCGATTGCAAAGTAAATATCGGCAAAGATTACAAATGCGAAAAGGCACATAATTCCTATCGTATGAATTTTCGCCTCTAACTTACGGTCTATTGGTTTACCGCGTATCCATTCTATTATTACAAAGACGATTCTTGCCCCGTCAAGGGAAGGGATAGGCAAGATATTAAATGCGGCGAGGTTTATTGAGATTAAGACAAGGAAGAAGAGCATTTGCTGCACCACTGCACCAAAATTCATGCCCGCTGCCTCGCCCAAGTAGTCACCCATCGTCGAAATTGTCGCAACCGTCCCGCCAATTTGTTCCATTGGAAGTTGGAAAGTAATCAATTTGAAGAGCAATTCAAGAATCATCCATAGAAGTTCAAATGAGAATGGAACAGATTTGGCGAGTGCACCTATAAAGTTATGATAAACACCGTCATTTTCGATTCCATAGGAAGCGGTCAAGAAAAGTGCCTCACATTGGGTTGTGGTGGCGTTTTCGATTGTAAAAAAAACCGTATTTCCTTCCGGGGTAAGAATTGAAAGTGTAATGTCATCGCCTTCACGAAAATGTTTAAGGGTATTGTTGACGGAGGAGGTTTGAATTATGGTCAAATCGGTGCCGTTAACCGCGGTTATCAAATGAATATTTGTAACTTCGGTAGAGGTAATCAACTCGGGGTGATTTGGATCATCGTAATGGTCTGTATAAATCGGTGAAAAGCGTTCAGGGATGAAGTCAAAGGCGGAGACGGCATCAGGGTCGAAATTCGGGTTTGCGTCCGGATTATAAACGGGGTCACCGTCACCGGCCATACCGCGGCGAATTTCGGTTTTAACGGAGCCGTCTTCGTTGAGTGTTGTTATTGTCCGGTCGCCCGTTACATTTATTCCGCGTTGGTAACCTATCATTGTCAACAAAATCACCGCAAAGATTATTGCCGAGAGGAAATTAAAGAGGACACCGCCGAAGAGGACAAGCAAGCGTTTCCAAGGCGGTTGATTATTGAACGCCGTTGGGTCCTTTTCGTCCGTCGGGCTATCTTCACCGAAGGCACAATAACCGCCAAGCGGAAGCATGCGAATTGAAAAGACTTCGCCGTTCTTCTTTGTTTTTTTATAAAGAGGTTTACCGAAACCAATTGCAAATTCATAAATTTTGAAACCAAGAAGTTTGCCGAACGTGTAATGCCCCGCCTCGTGAATAGTTATCATAATTAGGAGCAAAGCAATGGCAAGAATGACATAGCCGATTGCGGATAGAGTTCCCAAAAGGTCAAAAGCCAGGAGAAGATTATTGATATTACCCATTTACAGCACCTCTATTATTAACATAATTATGAATATGAAAACAGAGTTAAATAAAATGCCGTCCAATCTATCCATTATTCCGCCATGTCCGGATATAAACGAACCAAAGTCCTTTGTATTATATTTTCGTTTGAGGAAAGAGGCGAAGAATCCCCCCACGATTGTCGCAACGGCACCGAAAATTCCTATTAAAATAAAAACAAGATTTGCGGCGGCGGCGGGATTGCCTATTATATCGGCAAATGAAAGGTTGTCGGTGAGGTAACTTGAAATTTTTGGATCGGCGGATAAAATTAAGAGGACAAGGAGAGATGCCAAAATTCCGCCGAAGATTCCGCCGACGGCACCCACATAAGTTTTATGAGGAGAAATCTTGGGAACCAATTTTTTTGTGCCATATCCCAAAGTTACGCCAAGAAGGTAAGAGGCGGTATCGGTCAAGAAGGACACGGCAAATATAAGCATTAAGGCAAGTGTTCCTATATTCTTATAGGTTTCGTATGTAAGGTTGCCGTTTCCGTCATCAAGTTCCGTTGTCGGGTCAATTGGGTGGAAGTGATTAAGGACAATCATTAAGAAAATAGAAAGCACGGGATAAAGCAATGTTTTCAAAAGGTCAAGAGAACCGAGGAGGCTTTCCTTTTTCGGGTTTTTGTGAAGTAAAGCACACTGCTTTTGAAACTTTTTATCCATGGTATTTGAGAGGAAAACATAAAACGCGAACGCGGCAACTATTAAAACTTCAATTATCGTTATCAACCACCATTCCGTCTTGACAATTTCCATACCGATTATGAAAAATACGTAACAAAGACAGACGGTAATTATAATAATTGTATTTGATGAACCACGCAAATCAAGTTTCAACAAGTGTGCAGTTTCGAAAATCGCCATTATTATGAAGGTCAAAAGTGCGGCATCGAACAAATACATACCAAAATCGGGCAGAAAGTATCGAAGAACAAAAAGCAAAACCATTATCGCGGTAATTATCGCACTTGAAACCGTGCGTCGTTTGAAGTTTTCATTTTCCATCTCTACCATTATAAAACTTATTTCCCGTGCCGTCTATCCCTATTTTTATATTCAATAAGAATTTCATCAATTATTCCCTTATGCATATTCGGCCAATATGTAGGGATAAAGAAGAGTTCGGCATAAGCCATTTGGTAGAGCAGGAAGTTACTTATTCGGTATTCCCCGCTTGTGCGAATTACAATATCGGGGTCAGGGATACCGTGAGAATTGGTATAAAGATATTTTTCGAAATCGAGGTCATTTGCGATAGATGCGAGGCGGAATGCGTTGGCTATATCCGCCCGACCGCCATAATTACAGAAGAAACAAACGGTTGTTTTGGTTAGATTTTCGGTTTTCTTCATACATTCATTTGCGGAGAGCTGAAAATCAACCGGAAATTTTGATAGGTCACCAAGAAAGACAACCTTCATGCCGTTTGCTATAAAGTGTTCGGTTTGTTTTGATATATTATTTGTTATTATATTAAAGATGTCGTCAATTTCCGCCTGTTCACGGTTCCAATTCTCCGTCGAAAAACAAAAGAATGATATAAATTCTATGCCAATACCGCAGCAGTAATCGGCAATCGAAATCATCTTATCAAAACCCACTTTATGACCTATGAATTTGGGAAGAAGACGCCGTTTCGCCCAACGGCGGTTTCCGTCGGCAATGAAAGAAATGTGCATTACCATATTTATTGTTTTGGCGGCAAGTTAATGAGTAAAAACAAAGCGACTTCGTTTGAAGCCGCTTTGATGCCTTTTTACCTTATAATTATTCCTTGAAATAACCAATGTTTGTTGGGTTGTTTTTATCAAATGAGAAATTACAAATTGACGCAACCAAACCGTATATACCAAATGTAATTATTGACAAAAAGAAATAAGCCCAACTTCTTGACTTCCAACCGCTTGGTTTCAAACTTGTATGGTTAATGATTATTGAACCCAACCATCCCAAGAAAAAAGTGAGAAAAAATCTTGCAACTCTGTTATTATCTTCCATAATGTTTCACCTCCTTTTAATCAAACACAAAAAATCGATTATTTCTCTAATTCTTTAATAACCAATCTTTTATATTCTTCTTCCGTAATAGTTCCATCGGCTTTTAATTTTTTTAATTCTTCAATTTTTGAATTACTTTCACCCGACGGATTGTCCAGCGAATTTGGTGCAAAGAAATTCTGACTTGGTTTAGCCTTTATGTTCGCATTTTTTAATTTCAATGTCACAAGAACATAAATCGACAAACCTACTCCACCCGTAAGCAATCCCAAAACTATCGCGGCACCTTTACTAAAACCAACCCACTCGTCCGCTTTATTACTGCAACAAATATATATCCATCCCAGGAAAAAGAACCCGGCACCCGAACCGCCCATTTTAGAAACTCTCACGGACGCAATACTTTGTAACACCAAAAACGCCGTGCATATTAAAAGCGAAAAACCAATATAAACCATTAAAAACTCGGCCAGCTGCTCGTCGTTAATTTCATAATAACCGCTTTCTAATAACAAACCTCTCATATTTTTTCACCCTCCTTTGTTTTCGCAGTAATTTTTTGCGACACTGCGTCATCGTATTATGTTTTTATACAATTGTCAACAACATTTTTTAGATACCGCATTATTTGAAACGATTCCGTCATTGAATCAAACTATATCGTTAAAATATCTTTTTCTTTCGCGGACAACAAAACGTCAAGATTTGAAGTATTAAGATTTGTAAGTTTGTCCACCTCGGATTCCGCCGCGGTTATGTCGTCTTCGCTTAAATTGTCTTCCAATTTTACTTTCTTGATTGCGGCAAGGGCATCGCGGCGGTCGGTTCGCATTTGAACCTTGCCTTCCTCCGCCAACTTTTTGACCTTTTTAACAAGGTCCTTGCGTGTAGATTCGGTAAGGGGCGGAAAATTAAGGCGAATTATACGACCGTCATCAATGGGGGTTACACCAAGATTGGCAAGCGAAACCGCACGAACTATGTCCTTTAATATTGCAATATCCCAAGGCGAAATCACAATCGTCCGTGCATCCTGACAAGATATATTTGACAAGTTTTTAATCGGCGTAATTTCGCCGAAGTAATCGACCACAACCCGTTCAACAAGCGACGTAGAGACCCGACCCGCCCTTATCAAGGCAAATTCATTGCGGACAAAGTTAAAACGTTTTTCAAATTTAAGTTCAAGCTCGTTTATTATGTTAGACAGCTGTTCATTAAAAAATTCCATATTTTTTCCCCTTTTTTATTAAGTAACAAGTAAAAGATAAAAATCAAAGAAACCGACCAACCATAACGATATATTTTTCCTTACTTATTCCTTTTTACTTTTTACTTATCACTTTTTAAGTTGTTTGCTTACTTCTTCGGCGAAATTCTCCTCCTTTTTTTCTATACCTTCACCCATTTCATAACGGGTAAAACGGCGAACGGTAATTTTTTCACCAATATGAGAGATTGTGTCATTGACTACATCTTTAATCTTTTTGCTTGGATCCTTTATAAAGGATTGTTCAAGCAGACAATTTTCCTGATAGTATTTTTCCACCCTTCCGTTTATCATAGTTTCAATTACGTTTGCAGGTTTACTTTTCAATTTGTCATCGGCGGCAATTTGATTTTTCAATATCTCTTTCTCTTTTTCAATTATTTTTGAGGGAACATCTGCGGAAGACAAGAAAAGCGGATTGGCGGCGGCAATGTGCATTGCTACGTCCTTTACAAGAGTTATAAATTTATCATTTTGTGCCGCAAAATCGGTTTCGCAGTTGATTTCAACCAAAACCCCTATTTTGCCGTTCATGTGGATATACGAACCAACCACCCCTTCGCCCGCGATTCTATCGGAGCTTCCCTTTTTAAGTGCCTTCGCCTGACCTTTTTCACGAAGGAAAGCGACCGCCTTGTCAAAATCACCGTTCACCTCGTCAAGTGCTTTTTTGCAGTCAAGGACCCCGGCTCCGGTCAATTCTTTTAATTTAATTATATCGCTCGCCATTTTTATTTTCTCCTTTTTTTTGTGCGGTGCTGCCCCGCATATATAATCTTTATGCCTCTGTATTATCGGTATCATCATTCATCACTTTCTCTTTTTTGTCTTTCTGCATTTCCTTGTCTTCAAATACCTGTTTTGATTGAATCACCGCTTCCATTGAAAGTGCGTCATCCTCCTTGCCTGATTTACGAATTTCAACACCTTCCTTACCTTCAATTACCGCATCCGCAAGTGCCATAAGGACAAGCTGCACGCTCTTGCTTGCATCATCATTAACCGGAATGACGTAATCGGCGTCATCGGGGTCACAATTGGTATCAATGACACCAATGACGGGAATGCCAAGTTTCTTCGCCTCTTTAATTACTATCTTCTCCTTTTTTGTATCAACAACAACGACAACCGACGGAAGGGCCTTCATGTCGGCGATACCGGAGAGATAACGTTGAAGTTTGTCGCGTTCATCCATAAGTTTTGAAGTTTCACGTTTAGACAGATAGGAAAACTCACCGACCTTTTCCATTTGAAAAAGTTTATTCATACGGTCAACCATTGCACGGATTGTGTTAAAGTTTGTAAGCGTGCCGCCGAGCCAGCGGCTGTTGACGTAAAAACTTCCGCATCGTTCCGCCTCCGTCTTTATTGCATCTTCTGCCTGCTTTTTTGTACCGACGAAGAGAACGTTCTTGCCCTTTGCAACGGTTTTACGCAAAAATTCATAAGCACGGTCAATCAAAACCGTGGTTTGTTCAAGATTCATAATATGAATATTGTTGCGGACGGTATATATATAGGGTTTCATCTTCGGGTTCCATTTTTGTGTTTGGTGACCGAAATGTGCTCCGGCTTCGAGAAGTTGCTGAACAGATATAACTGCCATTTTATTTATTTCCTCCTTGTTTTTTCACTCTATATAAGTCAACATTTCTTACAAACGGTAAAAACCGCAACAAGTAAAAACTCTTTATATAGTGATAATATGAAATATAATAACACCGATTACATATGATTGCAAGAAGTTTTTAATAAGCAAGGAAAAAGGAAGAAGCAAGGAAACTATTACTTCTTAACTTAATTGGGAAGAGAGAGTTGAGGAGATTTGAAGCAGTTATCGGGGTTAAGTTCGACAAGGACGACGTCTATGCCAATACGGATTACATTTTTAAACGGAATAAAGATATCGTCTTTGCGGCAAAAAATTTTGAAATATTTATCACCGGGAACAACAAAACCGAGGCATTTACTTGTTTCATTGCCGAAAACTATATCAACTATACGGCCAAGTGCCTTGCCGTCGATGACATTGATGACCTGTTTTGTTCTAAGTTCACAAAAAGACAATTCAGCCATAGCATTATATATGCGAAAGCGGATAAGGAATTAACCGGCGACTTTTGATGCCATTTTGCAGTAGGCGTCCCTTGAAATCCTTCTTGACATCCACCACATGAATTTATACTTACCCCCGATGACAATTTCCGCCTTTGGTCTCTTGACATTTATAAAATTATAAATCTTTTTGGCGACATATTCCTTACTCATTCTTTTCCTTCCGTCATTTTTGGTTTGTGCATTTTGGACCTTATCACCATATTTTTCATTTGTAACGAGGTGTTTAACCCTATTTTTTGTAAAATTAGTAGCGACATTTCCGGGATGAACAACGGAAACATATATACAAGACGGAAGCAATTCCATACGTAAAGAAAGTGAATAATTTGCGACCGATGCCTTGACGGCACCATAAAAAGCACGAAAAGGGATAGGCAAAAGAGCCATAGCGGATGCGACATTAAGAATTTTGGAACCCGCGGACATATATTTGAGGACACAATTGGTCATATTGACAAGGCCGAAGAAGTTCACCTCAAACAGTTTTTTTATGTCTTGAAGCGGAATAAGTTCCGTTGCACCGCTTAAACCATATCCTGCACAGTTTATCAAAATGTCAATTTTTCCGCACTCCCTGCCGATTTCATCAACCTTTAACTTCACCGCATTTTCATCCGTTATATCGAATCCATTTTCCAAACCGAGGGAGAACACGCGGTCACCGGCGGAAGCGAAAAGGTTCACAAGTGCCTCGCCGATACCGCTTGTTCCGCCGGTAATGATAACGTTCTTTTTCATTAAGATAATGTAACATAAAGAATTATTAGTTGTAAATGGATAAAAATGGTATTATAGTGGAGGTATGAATAAGAATCTTCCAAACATAATTACAATTGTAAGGGTTTGTTTACTTCCGTTCATCTTCTTTTTCTATCTCACGGACTTTGTTCCATATTCAAAAATAGTGGGCATATCATTATACATTTTCGCATGCATTACAGACTTTTTAGACGGCTTTTTGGCACGAAAGTATAATGCCGTAAGCGATTTCGGGAAACTAATTGACCCAATGGCGGACAAACTTTTATCTTGCACGGGAATAATTTTGATTGCCGTGTCAAACGTCCTGCCCGATTGGTTTTTTTCCGTTATGGCATTTATAATTTTGGGAAGAGACTTCTCCGTTGATTGTCTTCGAATGTTGGCGGCAAAAAACGGAGTTGTAATCGCGGCCAATTGGAGCGGCAAAATACGAACCATTTTGTCAATGATAGCAATGCCGTATTTGATGTTCATGTCCACAAAGATAATTAACAAGGATGTCTTTGATTATGTCGGTTATGGTTTAATGGGTTTGGCGGTGATTTTATGTGCATATTCTTGGTTCTTTTATTTTTATACCAACCGTTCGGTTTTTAAGACAAATGATAATAAAAGTAATAATAAATAAGTTTAACTTATTCTTCATTAAAATAAAAATCGCCCCCGCCTTCTTCCGTGCAAGCCGCTTGCCTTTACGGCAGCACGGCGGAATGCGGGGGTTACCCTTCCCCTTCAAGCAAAAACTTGTCCGCCATGACCGCAATGAATTCCGCGTTCGACGGCTTCTCGTTACGCGTAAATATCTTTGCCCCATTAAATAGGTTATTGAAGTTCTCAAACTTTCC
>JAIRSY010000064.1 GCA_031255215.1 Christensenellaceae bacterium
AACCGTTTGACCGTCGGATGTAAATGACGTCAAGACATCCCTTGTGGGTTGCAACCTTTTCCATACCGTAAAGGCGTCCAAAGTCAACCATGTTTGGCGGGCTTGGTCGTATACAGAGTTATATTTATATTCACGAAGCCATTCGATATAGTCTTCTCTTGACAATTGCAAGCCGTCTTCTTTCAACACGTAATAATAAACCATATCATCGACCGAGGAGGTATAAGTGACGAACGAATAATTGTCATCTTTTTTAAGGTCGAGGGTTGTGTAGGTCAAATTCCCAACGGTTGCCCCGTCTTTATAATTTTTTGCCGTGATGACGCCTTTATATTTGGTATAAAGTTCACAATAATTTGCGTATTGTGTTGGGGAGAGGTTGAGGTTTTTAAATGCTTGTTCCCACGTGGCAGGTTTACCTTCGTCGTTGGGCAGCGTCGTCGTCCCCGTCAAACTTCCATTATTGACACGCATAATGATATAGGCATAAGGTTTTAACGCTTGATAATTGTCGACGGTTGCCTCTTCGGGAGGGACGATAGGAGCGGACTTACTTCGAAAGTCATTATATTCACCCAATGTTGCACCCTTGTCGATTGCGGCGGCAAAGGTAGATTCCGTCACCGAATAACCCTTGACCGCATTCCAAAGCTCGAAGTAAGAACCGAACCTGGATGCAGGGTCACCGTTGCCGGGTGCGGCTTTATAGATACTTGCCATTGTAGAGGGCGAGAAGTTATACGTGTTTTTTTTGTCAATGAAGTAGAAGATATCATCATCGGTCATACCTTGTTTGATTCCCATTTGCAAGTAGAAAATGTAACCTTCAATTGAGAATCCACTCTTCTCTAATTTAAGTAAATAATATTCATAAAGGGTTCCCCAATAAGCTTTTTTACCGTTGCGGTTGTCGTTATAAGCTTCGGGGAACGCAAACTCCACGGTGCCGGGGTCATCGTTATCCCCAACGGTAACGCTTTTGTACGCATAAATACTACCATAAGGGAAGGAGGGTATGGAAGTCAAATTGCCAAGAGTGGTGCCTGTCGGTTTCCAATTCGTACCGGAGCCGCCCTCCTGTTCAATTTCCCAATCGGCTGGGCTTAGTGCTTCTATCGTTGCCCATTCATAGACGAGGTTTAAACTCAAATAGGTATTATAAAACTCAATAAAGTCCTCTTTGTCCTTCACCTCTGTTGGTCTTCCCGAGTTAACCCAAAGGGTAAACACCGTGTCGCCGAAATCTCCAATCCCATATGCACCAAAATTGATAACATAATCGTGATATTTATCGAGAGGCACATTAACTTTGGCATGTTTCCAATGTGCAAATTGTTGCATAGAGAGTCCAAGTTTTTCCGTTCCTTTATTTCCGTCGAATTCAAGTCCCTTGTTCCTTTTATACGTCAAATATTCTATATACTCGGCGTCACTCATGGCGGACATGGCGAAGTTAGATATTTCGGTCACATCACGTATGAAATTGGGGTCCGTATCGGGGATATCCGTATATTTTGTTCTTCTTGCCGAATCAAGACCATATTCGGTGTAACGCAAATAAGTATTTATGAGATCATTTTTCAAAATGGTAGATTCCGCATTATAAGGCTTGGGATATGTCACGGAAATATCGCCGGGTATGACTCCGAAGATTTTATCAACAGTGTTAATAAACGCATTATAAGTTTCGATTGCACCTTTTCCGGATATTTTATTGCCGGTTCCGCGGCTTATTGATTGAAAATAGGGGTCAATATGGTTAATTAACGCCCAAAGTTGTTCACCGTTGCGGACATTCTTGGCCTCGGCAATCCGTTCCGATAAATATTGTGCCAAAGTCGAATACTGATACTTCTTTAACCCTGACACCGACATCTCCGCCCGCATAATCGGCATCTTACCATCCAAGAGATATGGAGAGTAGCCGACGACCTTACCAAAGTTCACACCGCTTGAAGGGTAACTTGAAGGGCTGCTGTTACTCAACGAATAATGTGCATTTTGCAGCCGTGGATCAAGGGTGTCGCTGCTTCCGTTTTCGCCGATTATACCCGCCGCACCGTTTTCGCCTATTACGCCGCCGACGGAGAAGAACCCGTCACCGCCGGTGATACTTGCACGAATAACGGAAGGGCCGTCGTTACCGGTCACCGTAATTTTCCCATTATTGTAGCCCACAACGCCCCCCGCATACATATAAATGTGGGCTTGCGAATCATTTTCATTCCATACATATATATTGCGTGGGCTTGATACCCCTTCAATTAGAATCTCTTCCTCGGTGGGTTTTTTATTATTTGTCGTTGATAAGTTGTCCGTCACCCCAACGGAAACCGTCCCAATTGAAGTCGGGCCGGCACTTGCGTGAATACTTACATCTTTTATTACGCCCAAATTGATACCGACAACACCGCCCAAGTAGAATCGTCCGTAGAGGTTGACCGGTGCAATTTGTTTTATATTTTGTATTTTCACATAGTTGTCAACGATTCCGATACCGCCGCCGATAACGGAGGCGGCGATATTTTCATACGCCGAACCGCTTGCGGAGAACGTCAAATTTGCCATTGTCATATATTTTGATTCGTCGATTGTTTGAAATTGATTGACTCCATCAAAAATGCCGCCGACCGTGTTGTCCCTGCTCACCAAACCACTGCCTTCCTTATAATAGTAGTTCGGGTTTGCGGTTACAATTCCAAAGATACCGCCGCCGACATCCATACCGCGTTCCACAACCTGGGCATTTACCGTTGTGTTGCTGTAATAAGGCATTTGGTTATAATCAACCCCATCTGTAAAGGTATTAGTTTTATTAAATGACCAAGTTGTAAGCACCCCGACGGAAGATTTTATGTTGTAAATTTCCACGTCTCTGTTGTTGACTTTCGCTTTATTATTCACAACTATACCGATAAGTCCGCCGACGATGTTCTGCCCTTGAATTATACTTGTATCGGAAGTTACATTGGATATAGATATATCAACCAAGGACGTATTAACGGAGACGCCGGCAAGACCGCCCGCGAAAACGGCGGACGGGCCGACGACGGAGGCATTGTCCTTGTTCTTTTGATTTTTACTTGGGGAATAAACCGACATTTTCAAATTGAGATCACGTATTACGGATTCATCAAGTTTAGAGAACAACCCTATGGATGAAGTTTTTTTCGTATCATCCTGTTGATAAACCGAAATATTTGAAATTGTGAACCCGTTCCCGTCTATGTAACAATTTGCAAGCGTCAAATTGAGGGACACCGCCGCCGAACTTAAATTGATATCCGCCGCGAGGCGATAACTTTTGTTCGAAATATTATCACCAATAAATTCTCGTTTGAAATCCGCCTCGCTTCCAATAATTCTTGGATTTTTTGAGCTTCCGTAAATATACCCCGATATATCTTTTGTCGGTCCAAGGTAATACTTTACGGCCTCATTTTGCATCTCGTGTATTGACACAACGATATCCTTTGCCGCAATCAACTCCGGGTATCCTCCGTTTTTCAAGGACCAAACCGTATAATTAGAAGCCGCACTTATTGAATAGCCCGAATACGTTGAAATGTTTTGATATGCATTATTGTCAATTTTGTTGACCACATTCTCATTGAACCAAGTTCTTGAGCTGTCACCCGTAAAGTAACAATTATTAAACGTTCCCGTTTGCGATGCAGGTGCAAAGGCGTGGCCGTAACGGAACAACTCATCGCCGGTATTTGGAATACTGTTGTTTGCAATTGATCTTGTAATTGTTCCGGCATTAACCATAACAAAACCTGAGGAGAAAGTCGATTCCCCAATCAGTGCCGTTAAGATTGAAACCTTGCAGTCACTTATGTCTCCGGTAACATTATTTTTGCCTACGAAACCGGCAATACTGTATTTCGTTGAATAGACCCATCCCTCCGTCGGCAAGGCAAAGTCCCCGAACGTGTCGATACTTTTCCCCGTAACATACGATTCTCTTATTTTTCCGCTGTTAGAGCCGACGAAACCGCCGACGTAGGAAGCCGTTGCCTGCACCTTGTCGGTGGAATCGCGAAATGCTAAATTATTTTCGACATTGCCGTCGGAGAAAAACGACGCCGTTATGTTTCCGCTGCTCGCTATTTGATGCGTTTCGTCCAATTTTTTGTTTGCATCGGTCAAGGCCGCGTTTGACAGAGGTTGATTTACCCCTATGAAACCGCCGACATTTGAAATCTTTGCATCTCCCGTCCCCCCAAGCGAAACGCTTACAAGAACCCTGCTATTCGTCACATTACCTTGATTAAGTCCAATAAGTCCGCCGACGTTAATCGTCATACCGGAATTCAATTGATCAACCAACACGACAAATTTAGCGGCACCATAGGCGTTACTTTCGTCGTCATATCCCGCAACCTCTTTTCCATTATTATCCAAATAAAGTGCTCCGCCATTCTTGTAATAATATTGCCATTCGGACAATACGGCACAATTCGTCACGATTCCGTTATTTATTCCCGCCAACAATCCCGCCGACACCACAATATCGGTCTTTTCATCCGGAGCGGTCCTGGATCCAACGGCCGCCGTAATTGTTTTTTCGATATCTCTCCTCGTCTCATTTCCACGCGGAATCACGACCGAAACATTTTTCACGACCGCACCCGCCTCTATCGTATCAAACAACCCTATGTTGCCATTTCCCGCAGTTGCGAAAGAATCTATAAAGATTTTGTGATTGTTGCCGTCGAATGTTGCACCCGATGCAACGATGTTTCCCTGCCAACCCGAAACCGTTATGTCGTCCATCAAAATATAATTCTTCCCCTGCGAAAGATTGCTTAAATATGACAGCTGCTCCGCGTAATAAATTGGATACCACCAATCTTCGGCGTCCCCACTTTCCGTCCAAATCACAAGTTTACCCAAGAATGATTCACCGTCATCGTTCTTACCCACAACAACCGGCACGGGCAAATTGTCGTAACTTATTTTGAAGGAATACATGATGTAATTCACAACTTCTTCCGTATTACTCCTTATTACATACCGACCGTTTGATAATTTGCCGAGCGTAATATTCGGGTGGTCGTTGCCGATTTCCATTATTACCAAATCATTATACCTACCCAAATTAAGGTTATCTTCAAACGCCCGCAATGCATCTTCCGCCCCGACAACATCTTGCGAGTAGTTCGCCTCAACCTTAATCCAAAGCGGCATCTCCGCCCATTGTTTCGGCAAGTTCATCGTTCCGTTTTCATATCCGTCTATGCTAACACCCGTAATTTCAAAGAGGACAGGAGTTATGGAGATGCTGTAAATATTACCATAACTGTTTATCGTGGCATCATAAACGATATTGATAACGATTTTTTTATTGAAAGCAGCCACGTTTTTGGATAATTTCACCGTTATGATTCTGTCCCTTATCGTCACAATACAATTCGTATACGTTCCAACCATGGCATCTCCGGAGATGGCAAACCCTCCGATTCCGGCATTTTCAACGTATGAAGCCGAAACATTGATCGCGTTCAAAACCGGTATTTCGTAACTTTTTGACAATCCAATCGCAAGGTTACCAAGGTCATTAGAGGAGACCCCGGGAGATGGTGCCGCAGACACCTCCGGAGTTTGAATTGTGAAAATCGTAACTCTTTTTTCTAAACTGTATCTTGATGTCACCGTTACCTTCAAATAAGATGTTTTTGCCGCCAATTGAAGTGCCGGCCTGTAAAGAATGTCATTTTCGATGGCAAAATTCGCTTCCTCATCCTTAACGATACCTGTTTTATCGTCCCTAACAATCGTATCTTCCGCATACACAAGTCCATTGCCATCCGCGTCCAAAATTTGGTTGCCTTCAACGTCTACAATTGGATCGCCTTTCTTCATTATTTTGTATTTATGATTGTAATTTGTTCCCGGAATAATTACATATTCATAATCATATTCCCATTCATCAAGCAAATCGCCAATGTCTTTTCCGTTGAGTGATGATGAAATGTTCACGCCCGAAGTAAGCCATGGAAGGAATTTCAATTCAATTTTGTCGTCCATTCCCAAAACGATGGGATTATCCGGATGTCCGGATATATAGACAAGGTCGACCGTCATAGCTCTTATGTTTAATTTAATTGTGTGGGTATCATTTGTCCCATCTATGTCGTAATCAATCCTAACAAAACAAAGATTGTCGAGGTCACCGTCATATCTTGACAAGTCAACAACTATTTGATCGTTTTTGAAACTTACATCTATCGTATTTATTTTATCTCCGTTTTCATCTTCGGCTCTTACCGACAACGGCACATAACTTCTTTCATTTATGAGGGGTAAATCGTGGGCAATCCGCGTTCCTACCGCCTGCAAAACCTCTTGTTGATATTGAATGCCGCCAACGTTACCTGGACCAGATGATTGCTCGTAACCTTTTATAAGGTATTCGCCCTTCGTTCCAATCACCGCCACACCGTCATTGTATGAAATGAAAGCGGGGAAATAGTTTGTTTTGTCGTCCTCGTAAAACGCAACTTCAAACTCATCATTAAAAATCGTTTTCGCGACTGTCTCTTCAAAGAAATGCAAATGGCGGTCGACTTGTTCTTTAATTACTGTTGCGGAACTGCTTATCACATTTGCCTTGAATTTGCCGTCGTTATCTTTATAAAAGTCCTTTACTTCAAACCATACAGGAGTAATTAAAATCCGCAAGAATTGATTGTCGAATCCGTAATCGTCCGTATACGGTATTCGTATTTCTATTTTTCCCGATGAAAGAAGTCCCTCGTTTGCGTTCAAAGTCACGGAAATTATTTGAAAACCGTCGATTGTTTTTTCATAAATAACATCAACCATAGAGTAATCGGCACCGTATATTTCGATATTATTATATTGAACCTCGACACCGCTTCCGGTCATTTCAAAGTCATAATACTTCTTTGTCCCTATTGCCTGCACCGCGTTTTCCGTTTTTGCCGCCACCGCTTCGGTCGGCACATCTATTGTTTTCGGGACATAATTATCCAAATACAGGACGGAAGAGTTTCGTATAACGTTTGCCCCGCTCTGTATATCAACATGTATTGGAAATTCCGTTCCTGCCTTCGGCAATTCATAGGCATTGCCCGAAAAGTCCTGCGACAAAATCGTTTGAAAGTAATAAACCCCGTCCCAATATTCCGCTATTGTATGGTCATTTTCGTCAAGGTCGACGGAAGAAATCATTTGATAGGAGTTCATTTTGCCGCCGTTTAATGACGGAGGGGTGCGGAAATCGCCGTCCGTTCCGTTGACCAAAACGACCTGCTGGAAATCAATCTTCCAATATTCCTTCTTTATTATCGGGTTTCCGTTTTTGTCTTTCCCTACTTCAATATTGTTTATATAAATGTCGCTTGAAATCTTAAAATTATCTATACTTATGTAATAAGGAGTTGCATAGACAAGGAGCAATCCGCTTCGCACCTGTGTCCCGGCACTTTTACTGTCTAAATATATTTTATCGCTCGGGCTTTGTGCTCCGTCAACGAATAATCTTCCCGGTCCCAAGATATTGGTATTTGATAGATGTTCAAAGTTGACCGCCGTTACATTTTGAGAGATTGTTTTGAATTCGGCGGTTCTCATCAAATTGCCGTCATCCAAGATGATAATTCCGTTTTCTATCACTGGTATTGGATCAATTGACGATATGCCGACCGAAACGGATACAATTATGACAAAATGGTATTCATAAATTCCATCGCCCAAGTAAATCTTGTTTTCCAACTCAAAGGTCCTGCCGAAAACCAAGGATGCCATATCCGCGGGAAGCGGAACTCTCGCCGTTCCGTTATCACCTTCAAATTCAAGGGGGATACTGTAACTGTCATTATCAACCGAATATCTAAACTCATACCGAAGACCGGTTGTTCCGTTGAAATCAATCTTGGCAAATTCGCTTTCGTCCGTCCTAATCATTACGTCATATTTTGCCGCCGTATGACCGTCAATCGTATTTTTATCCTGCGAAATACTCATGTCAATTATCCCGACGTTTGTCTTTATTGGAATTGCTATATCAAGTGCCTTTATCCGGTATTTTCTTTGCCCCGCCGTAAGATGCGGTTCAAAAAGCATTTTCCCTATCCCCGCACTTTCGTTAATCGGGACATAACTCTTATCGTAATCAAAGTTATATTGCGTTATAAGACTGTGCGACCAAATAATCTCGTCCTTGTTTCGCGTGGTTACCTCAAACGCAAAATTATTCTTTGATTCCCCGATTTCTTTCTTCGCAACCCGCCCGTTATTCTTTTCCGTAATTTCCCAATAAGGAATTTGTTCAAAGACATCAAAACGAATACTTCCTATATTAAATGACTCATTCCCTGTCAACTCTATATAGTATCTGTCAACAAGTTTTACATACATAACCTTAAACGAACCCGAGCCCATAACCTGCTGCAATTTTGCACCCTGTCCGGACGAATTGCCTTTGGTAATGTAGGGCATAATGTCAATTCCCGTTATTGTCTTCAAGTCATCGATGTAATATCTGTTCGCGACAATTGTTGACTTGACGGACTCTGTCGCCCCGTCCGTAAAGAAGAGCCCAAAGTTTACGCTTTGTTCCTCTTTCATCACATAGTTGTATCCGCCGAAAGAATTTTTCTTTCCATAGTTGATATCATGAACGGAAAATTGGAAAATCTCGTCTAATTCGGTAGGATTATTGGAGACAAAGATGGGAAGCTCAACGAAGACCGTGGGCGGCTGCTCCGTTCCGTCCTCGTTGACGCGGACGCTGTCTAATGACCAAATTTTGATATAACACAAGCCCGCGATATTTTCCTTACCGACCGCCGTAATTGAAATCGGATTTATTCCGGCTTCTCCGTCACTATAAGTTGGAAGAAGGACTTCTTCCGGCGAGAAAATTTCATATCTAATTTCGCCGTTTGATACATTGCCGGGTGCAGGGAAAACTTCAAGGTTTACGGATTGACCCGGACGCATGGCGATGTAGCGTCCATTGCCCTTTATGACGTCATTTTCTATTATGAAATCGGCGGTATATACGTCCGCGGTTACATTAACCGTAAGGCCGACATCACTTACCGTATACGGCAAAACGAAGTCCGGTATATCCGCCTGCGACACCGTATAAACCTGTTTAATTTTGATTGACAGTTTCGCCGGCGAACTTTTATCCGTGAAATAGACGCCTTTCACCTTGAAACTGTCCAAA
>JAIRSY010000031.1 GCA_031255215.1 Christensenellaceae bacterium
AAAGAAATAAAAAAACAGTCCCAACATCGCTAAAATAATCGCACTTATCCCGCCGGAAAAATAACGAAGTTTATTGACCAAAAGAAAATTTGAATCCGAATCAATATGTTTTATGTTGACAAGGTTCAACTTTTGAAGCGGAAAAATGTCCGGACTCCGTGTCCCGCTTATCGCAATTGCCATTTGATTGTTATTCGCCTTTTTGCCCTTCGAAATAATAATATTGTCCGCCGACATTATATATGGTTCAAGCTTGGGCGAATTATCGGCATCGTCAACGCCTTCCGCCGGGCTTTCCTGTTTGTCATTTGTCTGGTTCGTTTCGTTTGTTTCTTCTTTTTCCAAAGGTATATTAAATAATATTTGTTCGGGTTCATTTTCCTTGGGTTTCGTAATCGGAACCTTTGATAACGGAATTTCAAATGCCTCTTCAAGCGTCCCGTAAACTTTTCCGTCTTCATTTTTCTTTTTGGCAATCAAGGCATAATCAATTTCAATTAAATTATCATTATAGAAGTCTCTTCCCTCTCCCGTTATATTATAAACTCGGCATCGTCCGCCAACGGCAAGCTCCTTATAATATGAACGGATAAGTTGTTTTTGGTCCATTTTTTTAAGGGCGGAATAGAGCGTAGACAGATTCATTTGAACTCCGCCATTGGACTTTTTGGATATTTCGTCAACCATTTCCGTGCCATACATAGGTCTTTCGTTAAGCATTGCAAGAATCGCGATCTCGGTAATTGTTCGCACGTTAAACCTCTTGCCGTCTCGTTTTATGAACTCCACATCTCATTGTAACTATTAAATAAAAAAATGTCCAACATTTTTATTTGTATTGACAATTATTGTTTTTATGTAACATTGAAAGTGAATTAAAATGACCGGTTCGCCGTTTCGTTGGATACCCCCTTCGTAATAACGGTTTTTTGGAATTCCTTGTATCTCAAAATTATTTTTTTTGTCAAATCGCAATTATCGTGATATAATGATTATATGAGCAATAGAATCCCTACCGTTGCAATAGTAGGACGCCCGAATGTAGGAAAAAGTTCCCTCTTTAATGTCCTTTCAGATTCCGTAAAAAGTATAGTCGACGATACCGCCGGTGTGACCCGCGACCGGATAATTGCAAATTGCGATTGGAACGATTTTTCCTTCGATATCGTCGATACGGGCGGTGTCGATTTTAACGAGAGCAATATCTTCGCCGAACATATAAAAGAACAGGTCGATATCGCCGTCGATATAGCCGATGTTATCATCTTCGTTGTTGACGGACGCGTCGGTATTCAAGCCGATGACGAGAAAATTGTCCGCCGCCTTCGCGAATCAAAAAAACCAATCGTCCTCGCCGTTAACAAAATCGATAATAATAATCTTGATACAAGCGAATTCTATAAACTTGCTATCGGTCCGCCTTATCCCATTTCAACCGTTCAACGTAACGGTGTCGCCGATATGCTTGACAAGGTTGTATCCCTCTTTAATACTATTAAGTTTGCAAGAAATGAAGGAGCCGCCAAACGAATTGCTATCGTCGGCAAACCAAATGCAGGCAAAAGCTCCATCGTCAATTGCCTTTTGGGTGAAAAAAGAGTTATGGTAAGTGAAATCGCGGGGACAACACGTGACACGGTGGACAGCGAACTTACCTACTACGGACAAAAATTTATAATAACAGATACCGCCGGTATAAGACGTAAACGAAGCGTTGAAATCGAAAGTGTTGAACATTATTCCGTCCTGCGCGCACTTAATGCAATTAAAAATAGTGATGTCGTCGTCCTTGTCATTGATGCCGAACAGGGAATTACGGAACAGGATGTGCGTTTGGCGGGAATAATTCATGAAAGTTTCCGTCCCTCCGTCATAGCCGTCAATAAAGTTGATTTAGCCCGTATCGATGAGAAACAATTGCATGCCGATTTGGCGTTTATGAATTACTTCAAGGCGGTCAATATCTCCGCTCTTACGGGGAAAAAAATCGGCGACATTATGTCCTCTGTTATCAAAGTTATGGAGAATGCCGAAAGGCGAATTACAACCGGTCTTCTAAATGAAATAGTTTTGAATACCACGGCGGTGCAGCCACCCCCGTTTCGGCTTGGTGTTAAACCAAAGTTTTTGTATTCAACCCAGGTTGCGGTAAGTCCGCCTACGTTTGCACTCTTTGTAAACCGTCCGGATTGTGTCGACAAAACATACCTTCGCTATATTGAAAATACAATCCGTAAATCGGTTGACTTTTCCGGCACACCTATTAAAATTGTTTTAAGAGGAAGAAAAGAGGAGGGATAAGCAATGCCTGTTTTTGAGGAACTGAACTTCTGGCTTATTGTTTTTGGATTGTTCTCTTATGTGGTTGGAAGTTTTAATACCGCGATTTTTATAACTAAATTCTTTTGTCATAAAGATATTACAAAGGAAGGTTCGGGTAACCCCGGAACAACGAACGTTATAAGGGTATGCGGTTTGAAGTGGGGCATGATTACCCTCTTCGTTGATGTGTTAAAAGGGGCACTTGCGACCTCAATCGCCGCCGTGTTTTACGGTTATGCCTCGCAAATTGGTTTGGTCGCCATGTTGACCTGCGGTTTGGCGGCGATCATAGGCACAATGTGGCCGTGGTGTTATAAAGTTGGAGGCAAAGGTATCGCTACCTTGGGTGGGATTGCAATATTTATAAATCCGCTGTTGGGTCTGTCATTATTGGCGGCCATCTTGATTTCGTTTTTTTTAGTCCGCATAATGTCGATTTTCTCACTCCTCGGGACTTTGACTTGGGCGGGTGTATCGATTTGGTTGACCATCGAAAACGGAAACGAATTTCTTCCCATTATAATCGGTCTATATTGCGTATATGTGATTTTAATATTTTTTAAGTTTCGAGGCAACATTGTAAGGATTTTTACAGGCAAAGAAAAACGAATTGAACTTAAAAGGGACAGAATAACTAATAAGTAAGGCGTCACTCAATTATTGCTTTTATCGTCTTGTCCCTTTGGTGGCTTTGGGTTTTTTGCTGCCTTTCCCTGCTCTAATTTTTTGTTAAATTCAGCCTTCTCCTCTTCGGTCGGAAAAACGCGTTCAATCAACTTTCTTGATATAAAGTCTTTTCCTCCGTTCGCATCCACTATGGTGATTAGACTTGAGCCAACCGACACGACCATTCTAAGCGTCCTTTTTCTTACGATCATTTCGCATGCGTCAAGCGTGTATCGGACAAAATCGCCAACTTTTGGACCGGTAAGAACTCTTTTCTTTTGTAACTTTTTGTTAAATTCAGCTTTTTCCTCTTCGGTCGGAAAAACGATTTCAAGCAAATTTTCCGACATAACGCCTTCTTGTCCGTTCTCATCTACCATGATGATTTCGGCACATCCGAAGCCAATTAATTCAACTCTCAAAACCTTTCTAAGCTGTCGGTCTTTACGGAGCGTTTCGCATGCGTAGGCCGTGCATTGGACATAATCGCCATGTTTTGGCCTGGCAAAAACTTTTGTTATTTTATCCCCCAACTTTTTGTTAAATTCAGCCTTCTCCTCCTCGGTCGGAGAAACGCGTTCAACCAACTTTCTTGATATAAAGTCTTTTTCTCCGTTATTATCCACCATGGTGATTATATCGCCTGTGGGTATTTTTGTAGCTCTCACAACCCTTTTAAGCTGCTGGTTTTTACGGAATTTTTCGCATGCGTCGGGCGTGCATCGGACATAATCGCCAGGTCGTAGAGGCTCACCTTCTTTTTTGTTAAATATTCCCTGCTCTACTAATGTTTTTCTTTGTTCCTCTTTTATTATTCTTTTTTTTCTTTTTTTTCTTTTTCTTTCTTCTTTCTCCTTCATAATTTCCCCTCTTTTCACTCATTGCGACAATACGGTCTATATTGTGTACATGTGATTTTAATATTTCGCGGCAACTTTGTCAAGTAATAAGCAAGGCGTCACTTGATTATTGCATTTTGTCGTCTTGTTTATTTTGCGAAATTGGGGTTTTTGTTATCATTTCCTGCTTTAACCTTTTGTTAAATGTAGTCTTCTTCGCTTCGGGCGGCAAAACGACTTCAAACCACCCTTTATCCGTAAAGTCTTTTTGTCCGTTCGCATCTATTGTGGCGATTATATTTGATTCAACCGACACGACCTTCCTAAAAGTCCTGTCTTTTCCGCCGATTTTTTTGCATGCGTCGTGTGTGTATCGGACAAAACCGCCAACTTTTGGACCGGCAAGAATTTCTTCTAACCTTTTGTTAAATTCAGTCTTCTCCTCTTCGGTCGGAAAAGCACGTTCAAACCACCCTTTATCCGTAAAGTCTTTTTG
>JAIRSY010000032.1 GCA_031255215.1 Christensenellaceae bacterium
TTTTCCGACCATCTTAGAATTAAAGTTTGTAAGTTCTTTTCAATACAGTTACGTTTCAGGCAATGTTTAGAAGCAATTTCCATAATAGCAGGCTTGTAATCCGTTGCAAGGCTTTTAGATACAGACAAGATAGATAATAGATCCTCCAATATGACGGTCCCTGTATATTCACTTGGGCACTCATAGTCACCAAGAAGTTTCAAGACCTCGTTCTTCATGTCTAGAAGTCAGTTTCACTTGTATGCATAATGCTTAGCATAACTCTCCCCCCATGGTATAAAGCTAAACTGGTGGGTAGGTCCCTGTCAAATTCTTTTTTTGGCGAAGTTTGCGGAGATTTGCGGAGATTTGCGAAGGGGGGAGCCACTTTTAATTATATTGATTTGGAATGGTGTAATCTTTGAAAAATACGCGATTTTTTCGTGTTTATTGGTCAAAAAGTCTACGAAGTAACCACCAAATATCACGCCTTTGAGAACGCGGAGGAGGCGGAGGAGGAAACGGCGGTCTTGGCCGGGGTGGTTGGGGGAATGGCGGTCGGGGTTGCGGCGACGGAGGATGAGGCGGTGACGGAGGATGAGGCGGACGGGGTTGCGGTAACGGCGGTCGGTGTGGTTGTGTCGGTCTAAAATTAGGGTTGTTGTAAGGATTTGTTTCCATTGTTTTTCTCCTTTTATAATTCATCTTATGTCTTGATAACTTTTCGTGTCCATGAATAATTAAGCCGAAAGAACAAAACGGCATGTGTATATTGATTCGTAAACATTTATTAAGTTAATAAAACAATTCTTCCGCTTTTACATTCAACTTTTTAATTAACAATTCCAAAGATAAATATCCCGGCAAACTTTTACCGTTTAACCAATGATGGATTTGGCTTTGTGAAATTCCCAAGATTGCAGATAGCGTTAATTGGTTTAATTTTCTTTCATCCATTATATCTTTAAGAATAAGCGAGAAATTATTTGCACATTCGTGTGCCATCGCCGTCAAATTTTCATTTTCCATTCTGTTATTTTATTACATTGAAATTTTTATTCACGTATTAAATTAAATACTTATTGTCAAAAAAAATATTATAAACGACCGATTACGCCAAATTTTTAATACGCATAAAAATACGTGCATAAAGAATAATATAATTGTGAAAATAGTAGAGGCGGTTGCGCGGCGGACGCGTTATTTATTGAACGAAAAAAAAATGTCTCAATATCGTTTGGAAAGAAATATGGCGATTCCGCATAACACTATGACCAATATTATGCAAACCCGCGGTTCCGCCGTAAATTTCAAAACGGTATTTCAAATTTGCCGCGGACTTAATATAAGTTTGGCGGAATTTGTAAGTGACCCAATCTTTGAAAGTGAGGATTTGGAAATTGACTAATTATCGTTCTTAAATAGACGGTTTGTCGTTTGTAAAGATTTTTTTCGGCGTTATTCTTATGACCTGCCGTGTTTTTCTCCTTGTGTTTTTTACGAAATGGCGATATAATACGGCGAAGATGTTCCGGTAACTCAGCTGGATAGAGTAACGCCCTTCTAAGGCGTAAGTCGTGCGTTCGAATCGCACCCGGAACACCACTTGTCACGTTTGTGATCCGCTCTTGCGGCTTTGACCTTCTTGTAAATACCGTCAATCGCCATGTAATTTGGTGTGATACGAAGCGGCAAATTTGTTCTTGCTTTGATTATAGATAATCATTATAATTGAATTATGAAAAAAGTGGCGGTTTTTGGGCATAAAAATCCGGACAGTGACTCCGTTTTGTCTGCGATTATTCTTGGAGAATTTCTTTCCGGACGCGGTGAGGACGCGGTTCCTTTTACTCTTGGAAAAATAAATTTGGAAAGTGAATTTGTTTTAAAAAAATTTGGAGTGAAAGAACCGAAGGTTTTGTCTTCCGTTGAAGAAATAAATGATTTTTCCGTTGCGATTGTTGATACTACGAATCCAATGCAATTGCCAAACGGTATTGAAAGAAACGACATAAAAATGATTGTTGATCATCACAATTTAGGCGGATTGGTTACCGCCGGCGTCCCCGAAATTTGGGTGCGGCCGTATGGTGCCACTTGCACCGTTTTATATGAAATGTTTTCTCTTGCCCGTATAAAAGCGTCAAAAACGATCTTGTCTTTGATTTTGTCGGGCATTTTATCCGATACCTTTAATTTAACGGCGGCAACAACCGTTGAACAAGACAAAAATGCCGTCCGTGAAATATCCCGGGAATTGGGCTGCGATGTCGATTCTCTTTGGGAAGAATTATTAGATGCAAAAAGTAATATATCCGGTCTTACGGATATGGATTTGATTTTGTTGGATTCAAAAGAATTTGTTTTTCATAATAAATTATTCTTCATTGCAAACATAGACGTGAAATATCCCGATGCAATAATGGCAAGACTTCAAGACATAAAAAAGACGCTGCTTGAAATGAAAACAAAATATTATTGCGTTATGTCTATCATAAATATTATGTCAACAAACAAGTCAATCCTTATCTCTTTCGCCGATGATAATGAAAAAATTGCAAAAATATTTGATAAAAAATTTGAAAATAATGAAACCTTGTTTGACAGAATCTTGGTTAGAAAAAAAGATATTGTTGCGTTATTACAATCAAGTGATATTTTGGACTGAAAACTTATGACGGCAAATTGAAATGATCGAAGTTAAGGTGATTGAAAATTGTCTTGATTTTATGTCGTTTGTTGGTGTAAAATAAAACGGTGATTATAAATACAAACAAGATATTTTCCTTGACGGAGGCAAATCAAAACTTTTCTCGTGTGTCAAAATATGTCATGGAATGCGGAACGGCATTGATTTTCAAAAACAACGAACCCATTCTCATAGTTTCTCAAGTAAAAGACAATGCGATTATTGATTTGACAGATACGGAAAAGTTTAGCATTATTTCAAGCCGTGTCTTCAATAGATGCCGCGATGTATTTGTCGAGTTGGCACAAAGAGGCGACTAACAAAAAACGGTAAAGGAGACAAAAGATGATTAAAATGGATAAAGAAAAAATGCTTTTGTTGCAGCAATCTATGGTCTATGAAACCGGTGGTAATGCAGGGGCAAGGGATGCGAATTTATTGGATGTTATGTTGAATGAAGTGTTTCAACAACGCGGCGAAAAACATGTTTACTTGTCTACGCTTCAAAAGGCTTGTCAACTTGGGTATTATATCATGTCTAATCGACTTTTTATGAGCGGAAATAAAAGAACCGGCATGTATGTGTTTATTACTTTTCTTGAAATGAATGGTGTCTCCGTAATCGCATCAAAAGATGAGATCGTAAATATGGCAATAGGCATTTCAACAGGTAAATGTAAATATAAAGATTTCCTGAAATGGGCAAAACGCAACACGGAATAAATATTCTCAATACCCCCCATTCTTTATCTACGCAAAGCGTATACCTTTACGGAGCCGCAAAGCGGCGAAGTGTGAGTGTTCTATTTGAGCGACAGCGTATCCTTATCTTTGAAACAAGCAACGCGTGAAATGACCTTCGCTATTTTGTATTCCCCACACCACGAGGTTCTACCTACCTTATTAAGTCCCGTTGGAGCGTAAGCGAAAACGGTAGTGAGAGAACGGAGCGAAGCGGAGTGAACGAAAATCTTTTGCGAAGCGAGACAAAGTCGAGCACAGCAATATATTACGCGAACCGGAGCCACGGAGTGGCGAGGGTCGGCGATAGCCAGAAGCGTATACCTTTACGGAGCCGCAAAGCGGCGGAGTGCGGGTCGAAACAGATATACATGTGCAAACGAAACTATATCCTACGCAAAGCGATTCCTTATGCACGAAGTGCAGCCGCGAAGCGAGCGTTTATCCTTTGCGTAAGCGAACGAAGCGAATGCCGCGCCCCCTCCACAAACAGTGACCTCAAATAAACAAATAATTTCTCTTTACCAGAGACCCATTCTTTATCTACGCAAACCGGAACCACAAAGCGGCGAGGGTCGGCGGAGTGCGTGGGGGCGGATTGTTTGTGTGAGGGTTTTGAAGAGTGAAAAAAAATTACCAATTCTCTTCTTTTGTTGTATAATATCTTTATGAGCCAAAAACAACTTCAAATTGTTGCCCCTGCGGAAATTAAGGCACGCCTTGACGAGTATGTCGTTGGTCAGGAAGACGCGAAGAGAGTTTTGTCTGTTGCCGTTTATAATCATTATAAACGTGCGAATTATGCCGTAAGTGAAGAGGGGCAAAACGGGGGCGTAAAACTTGTTAAATCCAACATTTTGATTGTCGGACCGACCGGTTCGGGAAAAACATATGTGACTTCTACCCTTGCAAGGACTTTGTCCGTTCCGTTTGTTGTTGCGGATGCGACGACTTTTATAACTACGGGAATAAAAGCGGAATCGCATTTGACGAAATTGATTGAAGAGGCGAAAGGTGACATAAAGATGGCGGAACGCGGAATCATATACATAGACGAAGTTGACAAAATTTCAAAGCGTTATAGACCAAGTAACGAGGGGATTCAGCAGGCACTTCTGCGTTTTATTGAAGGAAGTGTTTACACGCTTCCAACTACCGATGGAGGCAAGATAGAGATTGACACAAGCAACATTTTGTTTATTGTCGGCGGAGCGTTTGTCGGGTTATCCCAACTTATACAAATGCGAACGGAGACGGCGAGTTCAATAAAGACGGAGAGTGATCTTATAAAGGATGCGAAACCGGAGGACTTTGCCCAATTTGGATTTATACCGGAATTTATAGGAAGGATACCGGTAATTGTTTCCCTGCAAGGTTTTGACAGGCAAGCACTTATGGATATATTAACGGAACCGAAAGACGCCTTGATAACGCAGTATAAGAAGATTTTTGCGATTGACGGGATTGAGATTATATTTGAAAGGGACGCCCTTGAAACAATTGCGGATAAGGCGATGCTTGCAAAGACGGGTGCGAGGGGATTGCGAGGCGTAATTGAAAATGCGATGCGGGATATTATGTATAAGGCTCCCGGAGAGCAAAAATTAAAGAAAATAATAATAACCGCGGGTGTAATTTCGGGGGATAGTGAGCCGATTTATGAATATGAATGGGGGAACATCATAAGACCGTTTCCTCCGATTCCGCCGAATCCAAGTTTTGGCAAAAGTATTATGTAAGAAGGGGGTAAAAATGGAAAAAGAATTTATATACGATAACGGCGACCGATACCTTGGTGAAGAGGTCAACGGCAAGCGGAACGGCAAGGGAACGTATTACTTTGTTAACGGGGATATCTTTAATGGTATTTGGTTAGAAGACATCATCAATGGTTACGGAAGTTATAAGTTTTCAAACGGTGACAATTATGACGGAAACTTCGTAAACGGTAAATTTGAAGGCAGAGGGAAGTATTATTATGCTAACGGAAATATTTATGATGGGGAATGGAAAGCGGGACAAAAGAGCGGAAGCGGGATAATGCAATTTGCCTTTGGAGATATTTATTCGGGACAATGGGCAAACGATAACTTTAACGGCGTTGGGAAATTGGCATTCGCAGGACGCAGCAATTATTACGACGGAAATTGGAAAAACGGGCTTAAAAACGGTCATGGAGTTGCGTTGTTTGCAAACGGCGAAAAATACGACGGAAACTTTGTCAACAATAAAATGAATGGTAAAGGGATTTATTTTTATTCAAACGGAGACCGTTTTGAAGGTATTTGGGTTAATGATGAGATGAACGGTGTTGGAAATTATATAAGGAGCAGCGGAGCAATAGAGAACCAGACTTATGACATGGGAAAAAGAATATCATAATTATTTACAATGAGACATTAAAACCGCATAATTATGCTTGACTAACCCGAAAAACCGTTGTAGAATAGCATAACCCCGTGGAAGTTTAGCTCAGTTGGGAGAGCATCTGCCCTACAAGCAGAGGGTCAAAGGTTCGAGCCCTTTAACTTCCACCAAAACTTGTCTTATAAGAACCGCGTTGTTTACATTGTAAGTGACGCTTTTTAGATGTAATTGTGCGGAGAGATTAAATTCGTGGTTGACAAAGCAAGTTTTATATTATATAACAGTGACAGATATGAAAAATTTGATCGCGAAAAGAAGTTATTGGTTTTACTTTATGCAATCTGCATAGAGTAAATTTCGCGATTTATAGATAATATAAACACAGCGAAACCGTCTATGCAGAAACATAGGCGGTTTTTATTTGCAATATATATTTGCTTTTAACTTAACCGCCAACAACTTCTTGTGCGGCTATTTTTTATATCTAAAACAAATTAAAAGGAAATATATTAAAATGGAAAAATTAAAAGAATTAAATCGGCTATATTTTGGCACGGGCATCTCAAAAAAAGGTTCTATCCCAACAATGGGACTTGGGTTAGACTTCCTCTCAATGCTACTTAAAGCTAAAACGGCAGAAAATAAAGGCACGGAAGAAATAACACATATCTTAAACGGCAAAGGTTACGGCGTTGACGAGCGGCAGGCGGACGAACTTATCGCGAATGAAAAAGAAGTTTTGAAACCTATCATTAAAAATTTGGACATACAAAATTATAATATTGTTGAGCCGAAGAAACTTTTGCGGCTGCAAGTTGGGCATGATGATATTGCGGAAAGAATTAAAACAATTTTGGGCAACGCCTTTATCTCGGACAATGTTTCAAAAGATTATTTGTTATATCAAACCTTAATAACAAAATTGATTGAAGACAGCAGCAAGTCGCTAATAAAACTTGGTTATGCCGAACCCGAAAGCGTTTTGAACCCAGAGTTGTACCTTATGAAAAATTTAGGCGAGGGCAC
>JAIRSY010000029.1 GCA_031255215.1 Christensenellaceae bacterium
GTTACCGTTTCGCGAAGCGGAGCCGCGGAGCGGCGAGGAGGAGCAGTTATCTATTTTGCGTAAGCAAAATTAGGGTGAGCGTAAGCGAACGCCGCGTCCTCATAAATAGTGACCTCAAATAAACAAATAATTTCTCTTTACCAGAAACCCCCTCTTTTTTTACGCAAAGCGTTTACCTTTACGGAGCCGCAAAGCGGCGGAGTGCGGGGGTGTTATTTGTTGGGTGAGGAGGGAATTTGGGAGAATTTTGGACGGCAGCGTTTGTAAATGAACCAACTTAATATGTATAGCAAGGTGCATGCGATTGCCGTCATTATTAAAACTCCGATCATAAAAATTGGGTCTACGGGTTGACCAAAAATTATCCAAGGTTCGGTCATTGTCGGGATAACGGCTTTTGTAAAAGAATTTGGAACCGTGAAATGAAAATTCGTTTTCCAAGCGGGATTGATGAGAAAACCCGCAAGCAAGAAAAACGGCAGAATCCAAGTAACGTTCCACATGGCTTTCTTTATGTTTGGCTTGATTTGATTTGTGAGAAGCATAAAGATAGGTATCACGATAATCAAAACGTGAACAAAATATGATTCCCATGTAAGATAAAACCAAAATGTGCCGCGGTCGGTGTTATGTGCCTGAACATTATTGATAAGACCTCCAAAAAGACCGAATGTTATCATATAGTTTTTAATTACTTGGTTATCCGTCAAAACCGCAATCAAATATAGAATTGCGGAGATATTGCAAAGGTTGAACGGGATTGCCATGTCCCAACTCTTTATTTCGCTCATGTTTTCTCTCACCAAAGGTAAAAAAAATGGACGGGTAAGAGGGGACAGTGCCAAAATTATTGAAAGAATCAAGGCAATTCTTTTGGCAAGACTTATATCTTTGGAACATAAATAAGCGATGGCGAAGGGAAGTGCTAAACTCATAAGTAAACCATATATATGTAGGAACCCAAACGCCTTCCAAGGTGAATGGAAGAGAGCGAAAGCAAGGAATGAAAATGCAAAGAAGACACCGATTATTGCACAAATTACTTTATTTTTCATGACAGAAGAGTAATGTATAATTTCGTGACGGTCAACCGAAATTTCAATTGAAGTAACCAAATAACGAATTGACTAAAAAACGTTTTGTTATTTTTATTATTTATTCTATAATCTTTTGTTATGGAAGATTATGCGGGGCAGTTTCAGGGCAATAACTTTGTTCTGTACAAAAACAATGTTGGAATAATATTTAATGGTTTTGTCGATGAGAAGAAGATAGCCAAAGAGATAAAGGGCATTTGTCCGGATATCCGGCAGCTTTTTCTTGTTGTTACACCGAACATTTTAAGAAGCGGTCAAGCGGAAACCGCCGGCATGGGCAGAAGCGGCACGTTTGACTTATCAAAATCCGAAAATAATAAATCAAGGATGACCCGTCATGGAACCAATTTGAATGCGGTTAGGAATTTGATGTCCAACGGAGAATTGGGCAGGGTGATTCTTTTGCAGCCATCGGTTTGTTTGGCATCGTTCGCGGGATACACATTCGATTCTCCAACGTCTATTTTTGTCGTGGTTATCGGTGAATTTGGGACGGATATTGCGATTATAACGGGGGAGAACATTGTGAGCGGTTGGACCCTTAATTCCGGAACGGATGATATAATTGAAACAATTGCGAAAAATTATGAATTAAATAGGGATGACGCCGCCCTTGTATTAGATGAAGTTGCAAGTTTGGTGCCAAACGATATGCGTCACCTCAAGGTTGGTAAATTTGACATTGCGGGCGAAGATATCCGCCCGATTGTTTCCGCATTTTACGAGGACATTTTTGGTGCAATAAACAAGGTTCTAAACAAGGCATCTTTGGCGGAAATTCAAGATATAAAGAAAGGCGGAGTTTATATCGGCGGTGTCGGGGCGTCTATACGGGGACTTAAAGAAGCGATTACGGCCGTTTTGGGGATTGAATGTTTTGTATCAAACGAGAAGGACAACGATTTGATTTACGGTGCGGGCGTCATGCTTGACAAAAGCGAAAAACTTATGCGTGTAGCGAAGAAGTCATAAGAACGATATGGACAGTTTGCCCGGCATTCCGGTGCGGCTTTGTTACTTTACGGTGATGTTTTGGCGGGTGGGATTTGATTGCGATGTATTTGTTTTTTGGTTGCAATTATGTTTATAAGATGATAAGATGAAAGAATGGAATTTAAGAGAGATTTATGTCATACGGCAAGCCATGTGCTTGCGATGGCGGTAAAAAATATTTACCCTTTGGCGAAGTTGGGCATCGGTCCCGCCATTGACGGAGGGTTTTACTATGATTTTGAATTTGCAACCCCCATTAAAGAATTAGACCTTCGAAAGATAGAGAGTGAAATGGGGCGAATTATTAAACTAAATTTACCCGTTATAAGGAAGGAAATGACACGGGCGGAAGCAAGCAGGATTTTAACGAAATTGAAAGAACCTTACAAATTGGAATTACTTAACGATATTGCAAAAAATGAGAAGATTTCCTTTTATTATATTGGTGAATTTGGTGATTTATGTGCCGGACCGCACCTTGAAGAGGTTGGGGGAATAAAGGAATTCAAACTTACCAAAATTACGGGTGCATATTGGAGAGGGAATGAAAAGAACAAGATGCTTACACGAATTTACGGGGTTGCGTTTGACAGGCAGGGACTTCTTATGGAATATGAAAAGGAACAGGAAGAGGCGTTAAAGAGGGATCATAATAAGTT
Source organism: Christensenellaceae bacterium (assembly GCA_031255215.1). Taxonomy (GTDB): domain Bacteria; phylum Bacillota; class Clostridia; order Christensenellales; family UBA1242; genus RGIG8050. Next base: position 2,750 of record JAIRSY010000029.1, read on the forward strand.
AGGGAGAGAGTTGGGAATCTTTATGACAAGTGAGATAGTTGGTCAGGGGTTGCCGCTCTTTATGCCGAACGGGGCGAAACTTATGGAGATTTTGACGAGATTTGTAGAAGACGAAGAGACGAAACGCGGATATTTAAGAACGAGGACGCCGTCGCTTGCAAAAAGTGATTTATTTAAAATTTCCGGACATTGGGAACATTATAAGGACGGCATGTTTATTTTAGGGAATGAAGTTTTGGACGAGGAGGTCTTCGCACTTCGGCCGATGACTTGTCCATTTCAAATTTTGTGTTATAAAAATGATTTGCATTCATATAAGGAGCTTCCAATTAGATATGCGGAGACAAGTCCGCAATTCAGGAAAGAGTCGAGCGGAGAGATGCACGGAATCATAAGACTTCGGCAATTCACCATAAGTGATGCACACATATTTTTACGTGAAGACCAAGTGCAGCAAGTATTTGACGAATGTTTGGATCTCACCATGTTTTTACTTCGCATTTTACGTCTTGACAAGGCGATTACATTCAGGCTTTCAAAGTGGGACCCAAAGAACAGAGAAAAATACATAGATGATGCGAAGATGTGGGAGAAGAGCCAAGACGCGATACGCAAGGTTTTACTTCATAACAAACTTGAATTTACAGAGGCGGACGGCGAGGCGGCGTTTTACGGACCAAAGATTGACATACAAACCAAAAATGTTCACGGAAAAGAGGACACAATTATTACGATACAACTTGACCTTGCACTTCCTAAATTGTTTGGTTTAAGTTATATAAATGATAAAGGGGAAAAGGTGATGCCTTATATGGTTCACCGAACGTCAATTGGTTGTTACGAACGGACGATTGCGATGTTACTTGAACAAACATCGGGGAATTTACCTTTATGGTTGGCACCAATACAGATAATAATCATGGGAGTGACGAACGAGCAGGACGATTATTGTTTAGAGGTTAAAAAACTTTTAACGGAAAAGTTTAGATGCGAGGTTGACCTTCGAAACGAAAAATTGGGTCTTAAAATACGCGAAGCGGCAAGGAAGAAGATACCGATAAAAATTGTTGTCGGTGCAAAGGAGGCCGCGTCGGCGACGGTTTCGGTTGACGGTAAAGAAATGAGCGTTGACGAACTTGTCACAAAACTTGAAAAACAAATTCATGAGGAAAAGAGTTAATAAGATATTGTCAAAGGTAATTGTTTATAATATACTGTTAGAATTATGGAACAAAAAAAGAAATTTAATTGGCTGTGGCTTTTGATCGGCGTTTTGGCGGTTGTCTTGGTTGTATCACTTATGGATGCGGACGAAGAAAAGCCGGTTCTTTCCACTACGGAATTTATAAATAAGATAGGGGCGTCCGTTGATCAAACGGGGGCGATTGTTTTTGATGAAAAGAAGAATGAGGTTATAAGTGTATGTAAGATTGGAAGCACATATTATATTTTAACCGCACCGTATCCGGAGATAACATATAAAACCAACTTTTTTAATGACCCGAAGAAGTATTGCACTTATGTTCTTTATGATGAAAGCGATGAGGTGGTGCGGCTTATTATGGAACAAAATTTACAGAATACGGACAAGCAGATTGCATACAAGGCACAAGAGATTGGTTTATCGATTTGGGACATTATTATGCCGATTGTTTACGTTTTAATGTTTATCTTTTTCCTTATCTTTTTATTCAAGGGAATCGGCGGAAGGAACGGAATAACAGGGATGTCAAAGAACAGGGCAACGCTTGTTTTTAATTCACCGATTAGATTTGCCGATGTGGCGGGGATAGAGGAAGAGAAGGAGCAGGTTGCGGAAATAGTTGATTTTTTGAAGTTTCCAAAGAAGTATCTTGACATGGGTGCACGGATACCAAAAGGAATCTTATTGGTTGGGCAGCCGGGAACGGGTAAAACTCTTCTTGCAAAAGCGATAGCGGGAGAGGCGGGCGTTCCGTTCTTTTCGATAAGCGGAAGTGATTTCAGCGAGATGTTGGTCGGCGTAGGTCCAAGCAGGATGCGGGATTTATTTGAGCAGGCGAAGTTTTCGGCTCCTTCAATTATTTTCTTTGACGAGATAGATTCAATTGCCAAAATGCGTGGTGTAGGCGTTTCGGGGGTAAGTGAGGAAAATGAGCAGACCTTGAATCAACTTCTTGTGCAAATGGACGGCTTTTCAAAAAGCGATGGGGTGATAATTCTTGGTGCCACAAACCGGCCCGACGTTCTTGACCCCGCACTCCTTCGACCGGGAAGATTTGACAGACAAATTATAGTGCAGATGCCGGACGTAAAGGGACGGGAACAAATCTTGTCCGTGCATGCAAACGGAAAACCTTTTGGAAAAGACGTTGATTTTTTAAGGGTGGCGAAAATCACATCCGGTTTTTCGGGGGCGGACATTGAAAACTTATTAAATGAAAGTGCAATAATAGCCGCCAAGGACGGCAGGACTTTTATTTCAATGAGTGACGTTATGGAGGGTATAAACAAGGTCTTAATGGGTCCGCAGAAAAAGTCAAGGATAATTACCGAACAGGACAAAAAAATCACCGCATTTCATGAGGCGGGTCACGCCGTCGTATCAAGGATTTTAATGCCGGAACAAACCGTCCAGGAGGTGTCCATCATCCCTCGCGGAATGGCGGCGGGATATACCCTTACAAACGATCAAGATAATGAACATAGTCATCAGTCACGCGGGGAACTAAAAAACAAGTTGGTTATGCTTCTTGGCGGAAGGGCGGCGGAGGAAATCTTTATAAAGGATATTTGTACGGGTGCAAGTAATGACATAAAAGTTGCGACCAAGATAGCGGAGAAAATGGTAACGGAATGGGGAATGAGTGAGAAGTTGGGGCCGTTATTTTATGGAAAGAGCGACGAGGCGGCACTTCGGCTTTACAATGATAAACATACAAGTGAAAGTTTACAATCCATAATTGACGGAGAAGTAAAGGCGTTAATAATGGCGGCGAAGGTTGAATGCGAAAAGATTTTAAGCAGGGAAAAATCGAAGGTAGAAGTTATGGCGAAAGTTCTTTTGGAGGCAGAAACGATTTATGCGGATGAAATTGCGATGATTATGAACGGAGAGACGGAGAAGAAAGTCCTTTTGAAAACAATTGCACGGCAAAAGATTGAAGATGACGCAAATAAGCGGAACAAGGTTGATTCCTTGTTAAAAGAATTAGAAAACAGGATAAAGTTGAGTGAAGAGACGGCACGGACATTTTTAGACGCGAAACTTATAAGTGAAGAAAATTTCAAGAAGATGAAAGAGAATTTTGAAATCGCAAGGAAATATGTCGCGTTGCATGTAAAACTTCCGCCCGTTCCAACCCTTGACAATTTGGATAACTATGATATTTTAGACGAAAAGAAAGAAGAGGCGGAGAAAGAAAAGGGGTCAAAGAACACGGGCAAGAAAGCGGCGAAGGGTAGGCAAAAAGGCAAAGGAGCCGAAAGTAAAAAGGTAAAGAAGGGAAAGAGCAATGGAGACAAAGAAGTTTCGAAAAAATGACGCGGGTTTTATTTGTGCGGAGTGCGGGGCGTATGTTGCACCATTATTGACAAGCAGCCGCGACCACTGCACAAATTGTTTATGTTCTCTTCATGTTGATAATAATCCGGGGGATAGGGCGAATGCGTGCCAAGGAGTTTTATATCCGGTTGGTGTAACGGTAACGGGGAACAAAGGAACGGTTATAAATTATCATTGTGCCTCGTGCGGTGCTTATGTAAATTGTAAAATGGCACCCGATGATAATTATGATAAAATATTGGAAATTTCCTCGGGGAAAAAATGGAATATTTGACGAGGCTTCGCGGGATTAAAGATAAGGTAAAAACGCTTCCCAAATCGGCGGGTGTTTATCTTATGAAAAATATCAAGGGAGATATAATTTACATCGGCAAAGCGAAAAATTTGAAAAATAGGGTGGGAAGTTACTTCGTCGGGGCAAAAGATAACAAGACAACATCATTGGTTCAAAACATTGCAGATTTCGAGTTTTTTATCGTAAACACGGAGGAAGACGCACTTTTTTTGGAATCAAATCTTGTCAACAAACATAAACCGAAATACAATGTTTTACTTAAAGATGATAAACGTTTTCCGTATATATCATTACTTGATAAAATCAAGATTGTCCGCAAACCGGATGAAAGGAGTTTCGGTCCGTATTTTCACGGTATTTCGGCGGGCATTTTATTGGATATCATACGAACCATTTTCAACAATGATAAAGACGAAGCGGAGAAGTTTCTAAACGGCAAATATACTAAAAAAGTTGCAGAGATTTTGCGGTCCCGAATGGACAAGGCAAGTGAACTTTTGCAGTTTGAATTGGCACTTGCATATCGAAATGGATTGCAATGTTTGGCGAGATTGGGGCGAAGGGTGGCAAATGTGCCGGAGGACGCGACGGCATTTACGTTGGGTGCATGCCGGGAGCTTGGGGAAATTTTGGGTTTGCAAAAAACACCGCGTCGAATTGAATGTTACGACATATCGCATACGGACGGAGAGAACCAGGTTGCGTCTATGATTGTTTTTATTGACGGGGTTGCGGACAAATCTCAATATCGAAAGTTCAAAATCAAGCACGGCATGGGCAACAACGATTTTCTTTCGATGAACGAAACTCTTACGCGGCGGCTCAAACATAAGGAATGGGCAACGCCGGACCTCATTGTCATTGACGGCGGAAAGGGGCAGCTTTCGGCGGTTGAAACGGACGGAATCCCAACGGTTTCATTAGCAAAGAAATTTGAAATTATTTACAAGGCGGGCGATGACCGGCCTATTATTTTAAGCAGAGGCAATTTCGCCCTGCGGCTGCTCCAAAGAATGCGGGACGAAGCACACAGGTTTGCAATAACTTTTCATAGGAAACTCCGCGGCAAAAAAATTACTGGCGAAAAATGAAACGAAAGGATAAGGGGGATATCTTACAGAAACCGTATAATTTTTGTTTTTTTGCGAATTATAATTTTATGAAAAAATTTATGAAATGGTTAAATACGGCGGCATTTGCGATTTTGATAATCGGCGGTCTTAATTACCTTTTAATGGGAATCATGGGTTTTAATCTTGTCGCGTTTTTATTCGGGAGCAGTTTAGCAAGCGGGATTTTATATTCCTTGTTCGGGCTTTCGGCGGTGTTGTTATTGTGTACGATTATTGCACGGGCGATTTTGAACGACAATAAAAGTAATAAGTAATAAGTTAGGAATTTTAATAGATATATATTTTTATCCGTACTTATTACTTATTACTTTTTCCTTTAATGAAAATGCTTTGCTTTTTTGAAAGGTTTGTATAATAATGGACTTGTGGTATTGAAATGTATTGAAATGACGGGCTTCAAGTCTTTTGCGGATAAAATTGATATTGGTTTTTGCGACGGTATTACGGCGATTGTCGGGCCGAATGGGTGCGGAAAATCAAATGTTGCCGATGCGATAAAATGGGTATTGGGGGAGCAGAGTTACAAGCAGCTTCGCGGGACAAGCATGCAGGATGTAATTTTCAAGGGGACGGAGAAGAGGAAGCAAACAAGTTATTGCGAGGTTGCCCTTGTGTTTGATAATAGGGAAAGGATATTTGCCGTTGAATTTGATGAAGTTATAATTTCGCGTAAACTCTTTCGTGACGGTGAAAGTGAATATGCGGTAAATAGGCAGCCAAGCCGATTGAAGGACATAAACTATTTACTTCATGACAGCGGGATTGACCGTGACGGAATGACAATTATAAGTCAGGGGCAAGTTGCGGATTTGGTGAACGCGAAGCCGGAAAACAGGCGTGGGATTTTTGAGGAGGCGGCGGGAATATCCAAATTTAGAATGAGGAAAGATGAGGCGGAGCGGAAACTTTTAAGGACGACGGCGGAATTGCAAAGAGTGAAAGATGTAATAACGGAGATAGAGAGAAATTTGGGACCTCTTTTGCGGCAGGCGGAGAATGCGGAAAAATATTTAATTTTGAGAGAGAGATTAAAGAAGTTAGAGATAAACCTTTATATTTATAAATATGATAACGGTGCGATGACGAAGAATAAATTACAAGGCGAGATTGACGGATATAACGGCAGGATAGAGAAATTGAAGGAAGAATTAAGAGAGATTGAGGACGGCAACACGGAGAATGTCGAAAGAATAAACGATTTAGACAAAAAGACCTCGGAGTTTCGGGACGAACTCTTGAAAAAATCGGTGGCAAGTGAAAAGGAGCAGGGGGAGAAGCTGCTTTATCTTTCAAACAAAGATTATTTGCAGCAGGTTGAACTTCGCCGCGAACAACTTTTGGCAAAACGTCAAATGGCGGAAGGGTTCAAATATCCAATCAAGAGATTGATGCAGGAGAGGGGCGAAGAAATAATGGGGGTGGTGGCGAGGGAGATTTCCGTGCCGAAGGAATTAGAGACCGCGATTGAGGTTGCACTTGGAAGCGGAGCACAAAATGTCATAACGAGGAACGAAGAAGATGCGAAGAGGCTGGTCAATTATCTTAAAAGCAATAATATAGGGCGTGCAACATTTTTGCCGGTCAATTCCGTTCGGGAGAGGGTAATCAATTTTGAGGAGCGAAAGATTTTGAGCGGGGCATGTATTGGGGTTGCGGCGGACCTTGTTAAATATAGGGAAGAGATAAAAAATGTGATAATGTCCCTATTGGGGCGGGTTATAATATGCAAGGACATAGACGATGCGGTTGACCTTGCACGAAGATTGAATTTTTCATTAAAAATTGTTACGCTTGACGGAGACATAATAGAGACGAAAGGAAGTATTACGGGGGGCAGTAAAAGTTATTCATCAAATTTACTTATGGATACGGAAAAAATTGAGGAGGAGATCAAAGGAATTGAGCAAGAGATTGAAACCTGCATGCAAAAGATAAAAGATTTTGAAGCGAAACGGATAAAGAAGATAGAGGACGGAAGTCTTGAAAGTGTTCAAATGGAATTAGAGAACATAAACGTTATAAGGACGGAATTAAATGAAAAGATGAAAGAGGAGATAAAAAGAAGAGGTGATATAACGCAAGAGATAGAGGAGTTGCAGGTGAAGTTTTACTATGCCAATAACATTTTATCCCGTGTTGATATAGAAATTGAGAATTTATCGCAGAGGATTTTAGAGGAGTATAACCTTAATTATTCGGCATGTTATAATGAAAGGGATAAGGACTTTGTTCCGGATGGTGCGGTAAGTGAGATTGCGGAATTGAGGAATCAAATCAATCGGTTGGGGCATATAAATTTAGATGCGATTGAACAGGCACGGATAGACAAGGAGCGATTTGAAAGTTACAAGTTACAGGTCGACGACCTTTCGGCGGCGTCAACGGACTTGGAAAAAATGATTGAGGAACTTGATACGGCAATGAGGGATGATTTCTTGACGGCATTTGATAAAATCAATAAGAATTTCGGCGAAGTTTTCAAGGAACTTTTTGGCGGAGGAAGAGCGGAAATTATGTTGACGGAGCCGGAAAACTTAATAAATTCGGGGGTAGAAATTGTTGCGGAACCGCCCGGGAAAAGGTTTTCAAATTTAGCACTTTTAAGCGGAGGAGAGAAAGCGTTGACCGCGATTGCGATTTTGTTTGCTATTTTGAAACTTCGGGCAATGCCGTTTTGTTTGCTTGACGAAATTGAGGCGGCACTTGACGATGCAAACGTAATCCGGTTTGCGAACTACCTTCGCAAGTTTTCTTATGAAACACAATTTATTGTCATCACACACCGTAAGCCCACCATGGAATTGGCGGATACACTTTATGGTGTAACAATGGAGGAGAGAGGGATAAGCAAGATTGTTTCGGTAAAGTTAGAGGGATACAAAACATAAGGAATAACAGGGAAAAGCAATTTTGATTTTGGCGGACGTTGTTTTTGTTCTTTTCTTCCTTGTTTTTTATTTAATGTTTCTTTTTTTTATTTAATAATACGGTATCGACAAAATTCGCTGCATATTAAGAAAAAACATTTAATAAAATATTCGTAAGGAGGAAAAAGGAAAATGGAAGTTGTAAATTCTATACCGAAGAAAAAGAGTTGGATAAAAAGGAGTTGGGAGGTATTGTTTGGAAGTAAAGGCCGGAAGGTCATGCTCCTTACGGGACTTTTGGCATTACTTGTGGTGACCGGTTATCTAAATTTTAGATTAAATGAAGATGCAACGGGGATAAACGCAAACGCATCCGACAGTGAGACCAACCTGTTTCAATCCTATGCTTCGACCCGTCAAGATGCGAGGGCGAGCCGTCAGCTTATACTTGAAAATCTTTTAGCGACGAGCCAAAACGAGACGACGATTGCGAATGCGGAGGCGGAACTTGCGGCACTTGCGGCAGAGATTAAATTCGAGACGGACAGTGAATATCAACTTAAATTGACGTGTCAAGACATTTTCGATGATGTTGTTGTTTCCAAGAACGGGTTAAACATCAACGTTCTTGTAAAAACGGGCGATGCGTTAGAGACCGACGAAATGCTTCGAATTTGTCAAACCTTGAAAGATGTAAACAACGGCGAATTGAATTTATCGAATGTATTTATTTCGGAGATAGACTAAGCAAGAAGCAACAAGAAAGAAGTAATAAGGTAATAAGCAAGAGATTTTAACAAGGAAGCACAATTCTTGTTACCTTGCTTTTTGCTTATTATTTCTTTTTTATTACTTATGTATAAAAAACATCTTGCATTGAATATTTATTATGGTATAATATGTGAGTATTGGGGTTAAATAGGAGAAAAATAATATGGTAAAAAAGGGTGCAGGAGTATTGGCCATCATAATCGGGTCAATTATGGCTTTTGCGGGATTGGTGTTCTTGGTTGGAAGTTGTATAACTTCGCCGTGGACGGATTCGGTCCCATCTTCGGACGTCGGGGTAGGGGTTTATTCAAACTACGTCGATTATGGTGTGCTTGTTTGGTTTATATTTTGGGTAATTTATTTGTTGTCGGTTGGAGTTTTGAACGTAATGTTTGGAATCAGGCTTTTGCTTTCATGTGAAGACGGAGGTGTAGGGGAAGCGAAATGGTTGGTGGTTTTGGGTGCCATGTCGAACTTGGTTACAATGGCATTAGCGTTAATTTACATAGACCAAATAAACCACGAAGAGAGGTATAGACACAAAGAATTTGATGCGGCGGATTACGAGTGGAAAGACAAATGGGAAGATGAGGACTATGACGATTATGTAAAGTCTCACCCGGAATTGTTTAATGATATGGGTGATGAAGGCGGTTGCCCTTGTACGGACTGCGAAAACGGAGTATGTGACGTTAAATGTGAATGCGGGTGTCAAGAGGTAAAGATTGAAAGCGATAACAAACAAAGCCTTGTAGAGACGGACAAGATCAAATACATTGAAAACTTGCAGGAACGGGATGTGATTACGAAAGATGAAGCAAAAGATTTGATCTTGCAAGAATTGGAAAAGGAAGAGGTTTTTGAAGAGAAGAAAGACGGCTTGGATTCCGACAAAAAGAAAGGCAAGAAGTAATCTTTATTAACGCAAAAAAAAGGAGGTAACTCCTTTTTTTTGTGCGAATATTATGTTAAAGAAGTGCCCATGTTGCCGGCCCGACAATTCCATCGGGGGTCAACCCGTTTCTTCTTTGGAAATTGGTTACCGCATTTGCCGTTTGGGTTCCAAAGATTCCGTCGGCGTTAATACCAAGTCTTTGTTGAAGATACCTGACATTCTCTCCGCGGCTTCCAAAGCGAAGAGGGGTTCCCGGGTATGGTTTTTTGGGTTCGGCAGGAAGGGCATCACCGGTTGCGGTCAATACGGAGTTTATGTTGTTCCACGTTGCGTTGCCCACAATTCCATCGGGGGTCAAACCAAATTGTTCTTGAAATGCCTTAATGGAGGCGGCGGTGTTTGGCCCATATTGTCCGTCAATTGAAACCGCAGGGATTTTTGGATATGTTTGATTGATTGCATTGATTGCATTTTGAATGTATTGAACATTTGAACCGGAAGAGCCGACTTTGAAGACTTGATTTGGATAGTTTAATAATTCATTGTCGGTTGTAGGAAGCGGGACATAGTTATTTGCATTTATTTTATTGTAGACATCATAGAGTCTATTCCAAGTGTCACGTCCAACAACACCGTCGGCGGGCATTCCAAAGTTCTTTTGAAATTCCATGACCGCATTGGCGGTTCCTCTTCCAAAGACACCGTCTTCGACAACATTGGGAACAAAATCATAATATTCACCGATATAATTCAAGATATATTGAAGTAATTGAACATTAGAGCCGGTAGAGCCGGTGGAGAGTGTAACTTGGGGAGGGGTTGAACCGATGCCCGTCCGTTCGCCCTCGCTTTTCAATTCGGCAAGTTTAACGATACCGACATAGACCTGGGATATTTTGTTCCAAGTGCCGCGGCCGATGACACCGTCTTGTGAAAGGGAAAAGACCTGTTGAAATTTTCGAACCGCCGCGGCGGTATCGGCACCGAAATATCCGTTGGGATTTTCAATATTTGGGATGGCGGGATAATTCAAACGGATTCGATTAAGATAATTTTGCATAAGTTTTATGTGTTCGCTTGAATTTCCCTGCTGCATTGATGTTCCCGGGTAACTTTCCGTAATTGCACGAACATTGTCGGTTTCCGTTATTTCAATATCATTGCCGTAATAATATTTCAAAATTTGGAGGGCATTCATTCCGCTCTTCGCAAGATCTACGGTTCCCCATTGAGATAATCCCGGACAAGTAACGGAAGTGCCGGAGCAGTATTGAGTGAAGAGGGGATTTTTGAAACCGATTCTCCGCACATACATATCAAAGATTTCGTTTGCAATTTCCCTTAAATTGTCATAGATATTGCGGCCGTAAACAAAATATTGGTCATAGGCGGTATTGTTTGTTATATCGAAGTTATAACCGCGGTTCCTATACCATTCCGTATAAATTCTATTGATTGCATAAGTTGTAATTGCAAACATATTTGCATAAAGTGCCTGTGTCGGCCAAGTCGGGTAAATTTCGCTGCTTGCCACATTGGCAATATAATCAACGAATGGAACGGTTACATTTCTTGCATTCGAGTTTGAAGGTGTGCCGAGATGAACGGTGATATTGGTGGGAATATAAACATCATGAACGCCATAAACTTCGGGCGAAGCGGCCGCCCCATTGTCAATTGTTGAACCACGCTGTGTAACGGTATTGTCCGGTGTTAAACCATGCGGAGTTATGACAATGTCGCTTTGTAAATCCGTATCCTCTACCGTATTTTCATCCATTTGAAGATGATTGTGAATAACCCTCCTTGTATGGGTTTCAATGTCCGGACTTAAAGTAGGAATAAGACGAACGGGGAGGGTGGAAGAAACGTCGGAGACAATTTCGACATCATGAATGTATGATATGTTAAAACCCGGTGCGTCAACCTCGACGTCATAATTGCTGTAAGCGGGGGACGTTTGGGCGGGGTCAAGGGTCCTGTCAACATCGGGGGAGGTCAAGTCCATATAATCGGTTTGTCCGCTTGCATCGGTTTGTGTTTGAAACAGGAGGGTCCCGTTTCCGTATATGTTTACTTTTGCATCAGCTATGGGAAGGTTCTCCGCGGAGAAAACTTCCACTCTTAATTTTCCAAATGCCATAACTATATTCTATGGTTGAAGAAAAAATATTGTTAATTAAAAAAGAAATAGAAAAAATATATCGGTGCTGCCATACAATAACGTTATTTAACTTAAAAACCAATTCTATTATCCAAACTTCTTCCTTTTTACTTATTACTTAAAAACACCCCAAAGGGCATTTTCAAGGTCAACCGTAAGCCGGATTATGTCGTGGGCGTTTATCTATCTTGACTTGTCTTTTCAAACAAGTTCACGCGGCGTAAGATTCAGCGGCAGGCGGCCTTGATTGAATCTGCCTTGCAACGGATGGGGTTTACACTGCCGCACTTGTCACCAAGTACGCGGGGCGCTCTTACCGCTCCTTTTCACTCTTACCTTATTTTTACATAAGGCGATATATTTTCTGTTGCACTTTCCCTCGCATTACTGCGGCAATCCGTTAGATTGCATCCTGCCATTTGTTGTCCGGACTTTCCTCTGTTTTTGAAACAGCAAACGCCAAGTTGACGGTAAGATTCTAACATGTTTTATACATGAGGTCAAGAGTTCTTTGCCGCGGTTTTATTTTTACCGAAGGTATTGACATTGGGCAATATTGAATGTTATAATGATTCATGAAAAAAAAGAAAAATCTTATTGCGGCGGCGGCTCTCGCTGGCCTTCTTACCCTCGGGGCGGCGAATCTTGAGGCGAAAACGGAGAGGCTTGAGTTATTCTATGACAATATGGTGCGGTGCGAAAATCCGGCTAAGGAATCTCCGGGAACACTCTTATGGGATAGAAATGGTTATGGTATGACTCAAAACAAAAAAGGTGAGTGGGTCTATGTGAGAAATGAACAGGGCGACATAGTTCACCGCGGCGGTGGTGTGAGAATTGGAAAGGATACAATAAACGGTAACCAATACTATGACAAACCAATAACAATTACAGATGCTGACGGTAACCTATGTTTTCTGGTTACAGATGCTGACGGTAAGAAATATGTTGTATATACAGATGAGAACGGCAACCCATGTATGACTGATGAGTTTCATTGGGATAAAGACGGTAAACTACATGTTAACCGTCAACTATATAATAAAGGTGAACAAACGAGTGGTTCGTCTTCATTGAAGCAAGACGCGGCGGCTACGCAGGGTGTTCTGCCATCAACGGAAGTGAATGGTGCCGGTGGAAACGCAACAGGGCAGCAATTTCCAACAGAGACCACCCCAGGAGGTCAAACCCCAACAAATGAAGATGCAACCTTAAATGAAACCC
>JAIRSY010000045.1 GCA_031255215.1 Christensenellaceae bacterium
CCGCCGCAATCACTGCTATAATTAATTCCTTGGGTTTTGGCGAACAACAAGAAGAAACAAAACAACAAGGATAATTACTCTTCGTTCTGTTTCTTTTCATTTATCAATTGCACGACAATTGCAACGCATACGCCGACCGCAAATGTTAAAATTGGGACCGTCACAAGTAAGACGGAAAGGTCTTGCGGTGGCGGCGGCTCGGGAACGATTTTGGGTATGGTCCGCACTTCAATACCGATGTTCTTTGCAATCGTTTCTTCATCAAAACCATTTTCAACCGTCCAATAGGCAACCTCTTCTTCATAATTTATACAAACTCTATGCTCCTCCCCCTCGCTTTCTAATGTTGCCTCCCGGTCAACTATCCATTCGCCCCAAATATGCCCTTGCGTCCTTATGACGGCAAAGGCTATTTGTGATTCAAAGTAATTTGCCGTCTCCTTTAACCGAATCAAAAAGACGTAATCCGTATCCGCATCCAAATCGTTAAAGATAGGCTCGTCCTGCCAAACTCCGTTTATCCTGCTGTATTCTGCACCAACGACCGTCCTTAAAATAATCTTGTTCTCTTCGATTGTTTCCACAACGGGTTCCGTGACGGTTTGCCGTGCTTTTTCAATGTAAAAAAATATAATCGGGGTATATGATGCTTCATAATTTGGATTTGCAACCATTGCCCGAACATAATAATTTCCCACGCCGGAAGGCCTTACATTTGTTGCAGGATAGAGTGATTTATTAACGGAATATTCAAAACTTACCGCATCGTTTTCCAAAAGAGGTTCGGTTAGCGAAATGTCGGGGTAAGAACCCGACGGGTCGTAAACCCATTTAACAAAATCGACAAGGGTAAAACTTCTCTCTTGTGCCTTATTTATTCTCCATTTAACTTGCCCGTTAAACTCTTCATCTTCCCAACAATAATTATCCTCGTCTTTTAATGTCAAGGTCACTTCATAAACTCCCGCGTTAATGCCCGAAAGTTCACCCGCCGCCGTCCATAAATCGCTTGGGTCAATCGGGAAATCCTTTGACGTTCCGTCATATATCACGGAATAATGAGGAACGGAAACGGGAGTTTTTGCCGGCTCTGGATCCTCCTCCTCTTCCTCCCCTTCATCTTCAAATAATGAAAATATTATCTTGTCATTTGGGTAATCAATCGAAGGAAAAAGCGAAAGGAAAATGCCCGCGAAAATAATTACCGCCAATGAAAATAACTTGTGCATGAAACATTATAAACCATTTTTGCATTATGCGTCAATTTTTTTGAATTCTCTTTTTAGTCTTGCAAGTATCTTCTTCTCTAATCTTGATATATAAGATTGTGATATTGAGAGCATCTCCGCAACCTCCTTCTGCGTCCGCTCCTCCCCTCCATTTAATCCAAACCGAAGCTGCATAATCTCTTGTTCTCTTATTGATAGTTTATCAACCGCAAGCCATAACAAATTCTTTTCAACGCCGGTGTCAAGTTCCTCTTCAATTATATCCCTTGTGGAACATAACACATCCGCAAGCCGAATCTCGCTTCCGTCACTTTCCGTGTTTATCTGCTCATCTAAACTTGCATCGTTCCTATTCTTATTCATTTTCCTTAAATACATTAAAATTTCATTTTCAATGCAGCGGCTGCTGTATGTCGCTAACTTTATGTTTTTATCATATTTGAATGAATTTACCGCCTTTATTAACCCTATGCTTCCTACCGAAATTAAATCCTCTATGTCTAATCCCGTATTCTCAAACTTCTTCGCAATATAAACCACCAACCGCAAATTATGTTCTATAAGTTTTTGCCGCGTTTCGGGCTTGCCAAGCTCTAATTCCTGCAATAAATTCTCCTCTTCGTCCTTCTCTAATGGTTTCGCCAAAACTTCCGTTCCATGTATAAAATGAACAAGATTTTCGTTCCAAAGGTTTTCGCTGTTGATTTTCTTAAATAGTTTTATCGCCCTCTCAAATATATTCATTATATTATCCCCCCATTTAATATCGCATCATACTTTATTATGCTGCTTATTTTTTTTGTCGCTACACCAAGCCGAACGTCGCTTATCACCTTGCCGTCAATCTGTAATTTATTCGGTGCAAAGACAAACATCTTCTGCGATGAATCCGCCACCGTCGCAAAATTTATGTAATGTCCGTCCTCAATCCCCTCATCCCCCAATCTATTCATAATAAGGTTTTCGACTTTGACGTCCGGAAACATCTTCAAAAATAATGATAATGAAATTATGCAGACCGGGGCTCGGCTCCTTGGATCAATAAGCCTGTTCCCCGTATCCGCAAATGAAAGTATCTTGAACTTGTTGCCGCCGTAATAAATTACACAATCCCGCATGTTTTGTCCAACCGAATGCCTTAAATTTAAAAACGATACAAGAATAATGAAAATTATGCCCATCAATGGTAAAACCCAAATTGAACCAAATGCAAAAACCGCACCCCCAAAGGCAAACGTATATATCGTGAACAAAAGATAACATAACCCAAACCTTACGAAATTATTGTTCACGACTATATAACACATAAATGCCCCGATAAAAAGTTTTATCAAGAAATCCGCGGCGTCATTAAATGAAAATAAAGGTAACGCTATCGCAAATGCCGCCCCTATTATACTCGCCACTAAAATTCGCCATGTCTTTATCCTTTGCTTTATCGTTTTACATGCAAAATAAAGTAAAACGAAGTCTACCAACAAATTCTCAATTACCGCAATCTCTACCATTATTTCCATGTTACTAATATATAGTGACATCTTTCGCGAAATATGATATTTTTTGTTTTATGAAGTATCATGAGGAGCGAAACGTCAAAAACCTTCAACAATTGGATAGGGAAATTTTGAAACTTCCGCCTTTCTGCCATAACTTCTTTATAGGTATATCCCAAATTACTTCCCCGCTCACAAGATTGAACTACGCAAAAGACCTCTATATCTTCTTCAATTTTATAACCGCGGAAATTGAATACTTTGTCGGTAAAAAATTTGAGGACATTTCCCCCGATGATCTTAACGAATTGACCGTCGGCAACCTCGAAATTTATCAAAATCATTTGACCACTTATACCCTCGACGGCAAACTTCATACTAATGGTGAACAGGGTAAAATGCGTAAAATGGCGTCCTTACGCTCCTTCTTTAAGTATTTCTATCGCCGCGGGGAAATTATTCAAAATGTTCTCACTAAAATAGATTTACCAAAGATTCACGACAAGGAAATTGTCCGTCTTAACAATAATGAAGTCTCCCAAATTCTTGAAATCTCTCGGCAAAATTTACGCGATAATATGATCCTTACCCTATTCCTATTAAGCGGTATCCGCGTAAGTGAACTCGTCGGACTTGATTACAAGGATATTGATATAAAAACAGGAACGTTTTTGGTTACAAGAAAAGGCGGAAAACGTTCGATTCTTTATATGGGTGAACAATTAAAAGAAAAGTTTATCCAATACTTTGATTCTCAATTTGAAACAAATGATGATAAAAATGACTTACAATTAAACTTGCCCCTCTTCACAAAATGTAAAAAAAGAATGTCAACAAGGGCAATCTATGACGTTGTGCGGAAATATGCCAAAATTGTTGCACCGTTGAAAAAGATATCCCCACACAAATTACGCTCCACGTTCGGCACAAACTTGTATAAGGCAACCGGCGATATATACGTCGTTGCAAATGTCCTCGGCCACTCCGATGTCAATACCACAAGAAAACATTATGCCGCACTTACGGAAGATATCCGCAAAAAGGCCGCCGACGCCGTCAAGGTATAACCAATATGTTGTTTCCTTATTTGTTTTTACTTATTACTTCTTCATTATGCAAACGGTGTCCCCATTTCAACGTTATGTGTTAAAGGAATAATCGAATAATCAACATTTGTTAAAAACGGAGGCTTGCCTTCCTCAATTTCCGCCCCCTCGGGGTAGTCCTTAATGGATAAATCAAACCGTAAGAACTTTCGTGCTTTGTTGAATGTCCATTTTATCGTCATCGGCACATCAAAAGATGTATTAAGACCCGCCCCGTCATGACCCCGCAAGTTTACTTTCGCTTCGTAAATTACTTTATCCTCTTTCTTGCTTATTGTCTTTGTAAATTCAAAATCTATATTCGCCGTCATTGATACAAGGTTAGGCAAGTCATAGTCGCCGCTTATTGCCGGCATGCTTTTGTCCACCGTTTCAATCATTCCGTCGCTGACTTTTTCCCGCGTCAAAAAATCCGCCATGGAAACCATTCTCTTTATCTTTTCATTGTTTACTTCTTCTTCCCGTTCATTTTCTCCAATTATTGATATTTCAATGCCGTTGGCCAAATAATAATGCTGCCATTCCAAACCTAATAATACACTTGCCCCATAGCCAAAACTCTGCGTTGCCTTCTCCCCATCGAATTTGAAGGTTTCAATTCTTATGTCCGTTGCATGGTCATTATTTACAACATCAATATAGGTTTTACTTTCCAAAAGCCAATACGCACTCCATTCATCATCGAAAAAAGCCTCCTTCCCCGACCTTAACGCCTTATTTATGTCAACGATTGATAAGTCCGCGTTTTTATCGTTTTTCGGTTCCTTATTTATAAACGAAACAAATTCCGCCGTCGAAACATGAATCGGTTTATCGTATATCGTCCAATCCGCAAAAGTCAGCGACAAAATCAATACCGCAAGCAACAGGGTTGCAAGACTCGGGTAAATAACTTTCTTGCTTCTCCAATTTGTCCCCATCGACAAATCACCGCCCTCTTTCATCATCACTTCTTCCCTCCTTTGTTTGGTCGCTCATTACCATATTACCATTATACAAAAGATTTACATCTTGTCAACGAAAGTTATTGCCAAAGTTTTAAGCCCAAATTCAAGTGCCGTTTTCACGGCCAGACATATTGATAAGTAGAAATTTCGCCGCCCGCCGTCCTCCTCCTTCAAAATCTTCCTATTGGCATAAAAACTTGAAAAAGCAGCCGCTAAATCATAAATCCCATCGGCAATGTTATTCAAGGTCAAAGTGTTAAGTGCAATGGTGTAACTCTCCGCCAATTTGATGATGCTTGTAAAAATCTTTCGCGTATCATCGTCAATTAAATTTGCGTCAAGGTCAATGTCAAACTTCCCCGCTTTCGATAAAATTGATTTTATTCTTACAAGCGTATATAAAAGGTAAACGCCCGTCTTCCCTTCGTTCATCGTCGCTTTATCAAGGTCAAAAATATAATCCTTTCGAACATTGTTTATAAAATCCGCAAACTTTACCGCCGCAAGCTGAATCTTATCCCCCGTTATAACATCACTGAACTTAATCGTTCCGCCCTCTCTCGTCTTGAAAGGTCTCCCGTCTTTGTCATTGATTGAACCATAAGGTATGTGGGTAAGCTCCGTGTCCTTGCCAACCAACTTGCCAATCTTCGCACACGAAAATAACTGCTTAAAATGAAATGCTTGTCTTGAATCGGTTATATATATGAATCTGTCAGGCGTAAATTCCCCTGCACGTGCGTAAATTGCGGCAACGTCCGATGTGGCATATAAATTGCCTCCGTTCCTCTTTTGTAAAATCATCGGCACATTCAACCCGACTTCAATAATCAATGCACCGTCACTTAAATTTGTATAGGGACGCAGCTTCTCTAAAACTTCCGCCGTATATTTTTGGTAACTGCTCTCTCCGTTATAATAATCAAATGTGCAATTTAGCAACTCATAGTTTTTCCTTATGTCCGTCAATGAAATCTTCCTTAATCTTTCCCATATACCGTAATACGGCTGCTCCAATTTTTGAAGCCTCGCCGTAATGTCACTTGCAAGGTTATAAAACCTTTCGCTCTCGTCCTTTAATTTACTTGCCGCCGGATAAATCTCGTTCAAATCATTAAGGGTTATGCCGTCAATATCTAATTTGTTTTCTAAAAGATATGCTATTACAAGTCCCATTTGAAGCCCCCAATCGCCTAAATATACGTCACTTACCGTTGTATGTCCAAAGTCTTCAAAAAGACGTTTAAGTGCCTCCCCGATTATCGCCGACCGTAAATGCCCAATATGCATCGCCTTGGCAATGTTCGCCCCACCATAATCAAAAAAAACTTTTTGAGGTTTAACGGCCGCAAGCGGCAGCTTTTTTTCTCTTAAAATAAAATGTGCCGCATCGGTCAAGGTTTTGTTTGATAAAATAAAGTTTATAAATTTATTCTTAATAAATGCCTTCGCAAAATCCGCATTATCCTTGTTAAATCTATCCGCAATGGTTTGTGCATCAAGGTCAAACCTTTTCAAACATTCATTACATTGAAAATCAACCCCATCAAATTCACTTACCGAAACGGGCATTTGTAATCTCTTTTCAAGTTCTTGCTTTATATTCACGAATAAGTTATACTACAAAATCGTTAACAAAGCAACGATAAATCTTCGGGGTGTAGCACAGTGGTAGTGCGCTGCGTTCGGGACGCAGAGGCCGTAAGTTCAATTCCTACCACCCCGACCAACCATGACGATTTGCCGTCAAACCCACTCGCCACACTTCCGTCTTGCGGTTATCGTAGGCACCGCCCATTCGGCGGGACGCTTACCGAGTTCATCGCCGCTCCTCTCGCCCCGCCACAATTTATGAAGAATATATATAATACCGCGTCCTGAATAAATTTTCAAAAAACTATTGACAACATAATTTCAATATAGTATTATGTCCGTATAATACATAGTATCAAAGTAATACTATGTAATAAAAGGAGAAAAAAT
>JAIRSY010000068.1 GCA_031255215.1 Christensenellaceae bacterium
CGCGGCGGAGTGCGTTTACCGTTTCGCAAGCCGAACACAGCGCCCCATTCACTTTAACTACGCGAACCGGAGCCGCGGAGCGGCGAGGGTCGGCGAAGCCAGAAGCGTTTCCGTTTCGCAAAGTGAGCGTAAGCGAACGCCGCGCCCCCATCTCTTTAACTACGCAAAGCGTTTACCTTTACGGAGCCGCGGAGCGGCGGAGTGTGTTTATCTTTCTCTTAAATACACAAAACGCCACAATTGAAACTAACCCCAACTCCATCCGCCGCACTTGAATTAAACGCCCGCTTCCTACATATAGTGTTTGTTATGTTCACAGTAAACACTATATATGGTTTTATATCGTTTGGCACAAGACAAGACAAAGTGCTTTTGACCGCCTTTAATCAATGACTTTCTTCAATGATTTCTTTATATATTTCCCGGTCCATGACTTTTCATTTTGTGCCACTTCTTCCGGAGTTCCGACGGCGATAACCTCCCCGCCGCCGCTTCCTCCCTCGGGACCCAAATCAATGATATGATCGGCAACTTTTATGACATCTAAATTGTGTTCAATAACCACAAGAGTATTCCCCGCATTAACCAATCTATTCAATATATCAATCAATTTTTTCACATCAAAAGTCGAAAGCCCCGTCGTCGGTTCATCAAGCACATAAAGGGTCTTTCCCGTCGACACCTTCGATAACTCCGTCGCCAATTTCACCCGTTGTGCCTCCCCGCCGGATAACGCCGTCGACGGTTGACCCAACTTTACATACCCCAATCCAACATCCTGCAAGGTTTTGATTTTTCTCCAAATCGCGGGCAACTTCTCAAAAAAAACAACCGCCTCATCAACCGTCATATCAAGTATGTTCGCAATTGATTTCCCCTTGTATTTGACTTGAAGGGTCTCCCTATTATATCTTGCACCTTTACATACATCACATTTCACGTAAATGTCGGGCAAAAAGTGCATCTCAATCTTCTTCATGCCGTCGCCTTCACAACTTTCGCACCGCCCGCCCTTGACATTGAACGAAAATCGCCCGTTCCCATACCCCCGCTCTTGGGCATCTTTAGTAGACGCAAATAATTCTCGAATAGAAGTAAAAACCCCCGTATAGGTGGCGGGGTTGCTCCTCGGTGTCCGCCCAATCGGCGATTGGTCTATCGAAATAACTTTATCAAACGGCATTTCAATAGAACGTTCGTTCATTGACCCTTCCAAACCGTCTTTTCCGCCTATATAGGTATTGTTATGTTCACGATACCCACTATATCTTGTGTCTTGACTGCCCTTACCGTCAATCAACGCCTTCGCGGATTCAATCAATTCAAAGTTGACAAGCGAACTCTTGCCGCTCCCCGAAACGCCCGTAACGACCGTCAAAACGTTCAAAGGGAAATTGACATCTATCCCTTTCAAATTATTTTTTTTGCAGCCCTTGACCTCAAAAAACTTCTCGACTTTTCTTCTAACCATAGGTATCTCAATGCTGTCCGCCCCGCTTAAAAACCTTCCCGTTATGGATTTCGCATTTGCCATGATTTTATCTACTCCGCCCGCCTCAACAATCTCACCTCCGTTTACACCTGCAAGAGGCCCGACATCTACTATAAAATCCGCACTCCTCATTGTATCTTCATCATGTTCCACCACGATCAAGGTGTTGCCCATGTCACGTAGCTTCTTTAATGTTCTCAACAATTTCTCATTGTCCCTTTGGTGAAGTCCAATGCTCGGCTCGTCTAACACATACAAAACCCCAACCAAGCCCGCACCAATTTGCGTCGCAAGCCTTATCCGCTGGCTTTCCCCTCCCGACAAACTGCCCGCCTCTCTTGCAAGTGTTAAATAATGTAACCCAATGTCCACAAGGAATTGACACCGTGCACGAATTTCTTTCAAAATAGAAACGCTTACCTCATCAACCTTTATTTTATCAATGGCGGCCAATGCCCTATCAATCGATAGACTTGTAAATTCGTGAATGTTCATTCCTCCGACCGTAACCGCTAAAATTTCCGGCTTAAGCCTCCTCCCGCCGCATTCAGGACAAACCTCTTTCACCATCAATTTTCCCACTTCTCCTTGGAACCATTCGTTCTTGCTATTGTTATACATTTTCTTCAATGCCTCGGCATTCCCCTTGTATCGGTTTGTGTCTACCCTTTCAATTATGCCAATACCTGCACACTTTGGACATGCACCAAAAGGAGCATTGAAAGAAAAACTTCTCGGCTCCAATTCCGATAACGAAATCCCACACTCTACACATGCGTACCTATCACTATAATTCCTACATATTGTGTTTGTCGTGACCGTAACAACCCCAATATGTTGTTTGAGAGCCTTCTCCACGTCTTCGCCAAGCCTGCCCCTATGCTCATCATCGTCCCTTAAATAAAGCCGATCAATGATAAGCGAAATGTCATGTTTTATGTTCTTGTCGAGAAGAATCTCTTCGTCAAGAGTCCACATATTGCCGTCAATTTTGACACGCACAAACCCCTGCCTCTTCCAATCTAACATCTCTTTTTCAAATCGCCCCTTCTGCCCTTTCACAATCGGGCATTCTATCATTACAAAAGGCACGTCATCCTTTTCGCCCGATGAAAACGAACCATCGTTACCCATTCCGGAAACGCCCTCGGCCGCGTCCGGCGTTATCCCCGTGAAATCTTTGAAAATTTGCGTGATAATTTGGTCAACACTTTGTCTCGTAATTTCTTTCCCGCATTTGGGACAGTGTGCAATCCCAATCCTCGCATAAAGTAACCTCAAATAATCATATATCTCCGTAATCGTCCCGACCGTAGAACGCGGGTTTTTGCTCGTCGTCTTCTGGTCTATCGCTATCGACGGCGACAACCCATCAATTTTATCGACGTCAGGCTTCTTCATGTCCCCTAAAAACATTCGTGCATAGGAGCTCAAACTCTCCATGAATCTACGTTGCCCTTCCGCAAAAATGGTCCCAAAAGCAAGCGAACTCTTGCCGCTCCCTGAAACGCCCGTAAAAACAACCAATTTGTTACGCGGAATATTTACACTGACGTTTTTAAGGTTATTCTCTCTCGCACCCGTCACCTTAATTTGACTTTCGCCTTGATTTCCGCCGACCGCGATTGAAATGCCCCCACCATTATTTCCGTTCCCTTTCAAGTTCATCTCCTCTCCTTTTGTCTTTTTTCATTTCAAAATAGGTTCATGCCAAAACTAAAAAAAACTTCGCCAAACTTATATTATATCACACTCTCATCACATAATAAACAACATAATTTTTATCGCAGTCTTGCCGCAAGCAACACACAACCTCCCATATTTTTTGTTGACTTGATTCTAACAACATGATATAATGGAAAGTTATGACGGATGAAACATTGGTAAACCTTGTCGTTACAAAATTGATTCGTAACGGAAGGGACAAACGAATCCATCTCAACAATATGGAAGAAGAAGACTTGACCCAAGAAGGATTTATCGCACTGCTAAAGGCACGCAAGACTTTCGAAAAAGATAAAGGCGTTAAATTTGAAACTTATGCAAGTAAAATCATCAACAACCGCATTATCGATATCTTACGAACACAAAAAAATAACGAAAACAATTACGGCATAGATGCCGACGCCTTTTCGGGCAACGATTTACAAGCTCGTTTCAATGAAATTTCTATATATAGTGGTGTTCTCAATGTAATAAACACTAAATGCAGTGAAATCGAAAAGTTAATCTTTTCTTCCTTTATCAACGGTTACAGCTACAAAGAAATCGAATCAAAACTTTCAATCAACAAAAAGAAAATCGACAACACTATTCAAAAGGTTCGCAGACTTACAAAAGAAGAATTGCTTCCCCGAAATAATATAATTCATGCGGCAAAACAAAACCTCGTCCTCAACGGAAACTGACCCCACCGCATTTATGCCGAACCTGCCGCGTCTCTTTGTCTGTTTGCTTCATAAAGTGCCATGGCACACGCCGACCCGACATTGAGAGAATTGATTTTTCCACGCATCTTAATTGAAACAATCCCGTCCGCCAACTTCCTCGTTAACTGGTGAACTCCTGCACCTTCACCCCCCAATATAAAAGCGATAGGCCCCCTCAAATTAACTTTTGCAATCTCGCCGCCGCCCAACTCCACCGCATAAATCCAAAAACCTCTCCTCTTTAACTTCTCAATTTCATTATTTATGTTTACCACTTTGCAAATCTGTAAATTCGAACTCGCCCCCTGCGAAACTCTCATCGCCGTATCATTTACCGAAACTGAACGGTTCTTCGGCAAAATAAGACCGTCAACCCCCATGCATTCCGCCGTGCGGATTATGTTTCCCAAATTATGAGGGTCTTCAACCCCGTCAAGAATCAAAATAATCGGCTGCTCCCCCTTCCTGTATGCATCCTCAATCACTTCGTCAATGTCAAAATATTTATAATCCGTTACAAAAGCGACAATCCCTTGATGATTCTTCGTTTTACTTACTCTGTCAAGTGCCGGCCTATCCACAAACTGATACTGAACCCCCGATTTTTTAACCTTGGCAATAAGTGCTTCATCCTTCAACCCATAAAACACAAGAACCTTATCAACCGTTCCGTTCCCGTCAAGTGCCTGCCCCACCGAATTTCGTCCCTCTATCAACACATTGACATCTTATCACAAACTAATCTTGATGACAATCTAATTATATCTTTATATCACTATCTCAATCTTATCCGCTCTCTATCACTTTACTTTTACACGGTTAAATGCCTTGAAAATATAATTATATCTACATATGGTGTTTATCGCGAACATGACAAACACTATATATGGTTCAAACATTCATCATCTTATATAAAATACTTTATACAAGAGCATTTGTCGCACCATTGACCTTACTTGCTAAATTAACAAGACCCAAGTCGGTATAAGACAAGGCAACCGTCGCAATCTTTTTTAATGCCTTCAACGGAACACGCAAAATCGGAAAATTCAAAATAAAGTTTAGCAGCGGTTTTACGGGGACAAAGGTCAAAACCGGACTGTCAATCAATTTCAAACAAGCACCTATCGTATCAAAATGTATCTTCATAAAAGTAACTACATTAAGCCCAAGGTATCCCGCCCCCGTTGTCCCCACCGCTATTGCGTTTCTTGCAAGTTTGTTTATGCTTACGCACAATTGTCTCGTGACGGGGTGCCACAAACATTTTCGCCAATAAAGGTAAAGCCACTCAATGGTCACCGGACCGGCACCGTCCAACTTCCTGCCGAAGCCCAACGAAAAACTTTTCCTTTGCCCCTGCACTCTGTCTCTTTTAATTCGTTTTTTATCTTGTTTTCGATCCGCTTTCCACCCTTTTGTA
>JAIRSY010000043.1 GCA_031255215.1 Christensenellaceae bacterium
AGAGCACAAATAGAATTTACAACAAACTAATACTTACTTTCAATTTCAAAGCCCATACCCCCGCACTCCGCCGCGTTGCGGCTCCGTAAAGGTAAACGCTTTGCGTAAAAAAGAAAAGGGACGCGGCGTTCGCTTCGTTCGCTTACGCTCACCCTAATTTTGCTTACGCAAAATAGATAACTGCGTCGCCTACGCTCCTTGTTATTGCTCACTTTGCGAAACGGTAACGCTGTCGCTAAAATAGAACCCCCGCACTCCGCCGCTTCGCGGCTCCGTAAAGGTAAACGCTTTGCGTAATATATTGCTGCACTCGACTTTGTCTCGCTTCGCAAAAGATTTTCGTTCACTCCGCTTTCGCTCCGTTCTCTCACTACCGTTTTCGCTTACGCTTCAACGGGACTTAATAAGGTAAATAGAAATACAACAATAGAAAGTTTGTCGGCATTGGTTAAACGCGTCAAACAGGAGTGAGCGGAAGGGGGTGGCAGGCGGATAATATTTGATAAAACTTTTGTAGTTGCTAAAAATAAAGTAATGTGTTATGTTAGAGAAGAAATGAAAAAATGCCTTTTGATACTGTTAATGATTTGTGCGGCAATGCTTCCGCTCAATTTTGTCGGCGAATCTAAAACTCCTATATCTCTTGCTTATTCTGCAAATGCTGCGGAATTTTCTGCACCATCGCAAAACGCGACCCAATTTGCGGGCGAAAAAATTGATACGGCGGATATTTCCTCATGGACGTCATCAAAATCAACAACGGCATTGACAACCGCCTTTACCGACTACACTGCATTTGAAAGTTTTAATGCCGCCAACTTGTTATCTCTTCCAAATGATTTCATAGGTCATAACGGTGCCGTAATATTAACGGCAAAGAAAAACACGGAGGCATATGCAAAATACACAAGCGATGCCTACACATTAGAATCAAATTCTTATTACAAACTTTCATTCAATTATTATTCCGTCCAAGGTTCAAACTACTTTTACGTAAACGGACGCGAATTTCCCTTGTCGAATCTTGGCGGTTGGCGTTCCTATGAACTTACGATAAAAACCGATATTTTGGAGTCTTCTTCAATTACCGTTGAATTGTGTTTGGGCCGCGGAACGAATTCGCCGATAATCAACGGAGCCGTTTACTATGACGACTTTAATTTGTATGCCATTCAAAGCAGAAGCACCGCAGACATAGACTTTACGTCCAATGAAATTTCCGCACCCGAATCAATCATTTTGGATTATGCAACAAACAATAACGCCGTTCCGTCAATCTTAAATTTCAAAGAACGAAATTACTTTTATACTCAAAACGGCGGCACTTCGAATGTTTTATTACTTAAAACCGCCGATAATTATCAAGGTTATGATTTTTCTTCAAATCTAAAACTAAACTATAATGATATTTACTTGATTTCTTTCTACTCTATTACCCCGAATGATTTCTATCTCAAATTCGGTGATACTTATACAACAATTGAAACCGACCCCGCCGACAAGCGTCATAACGGTTGGCAGCTTAATACTTTTATAGTATACGGCAATACTTTAACCAACCCAAAAGACGGTTATAAGGTCGGTTTTTATGTTGGTCGGGATGACATGCCCGTTTCATCACCGTCTTGGGTTGCCATAAGCGACTTTGCCGCTCAAAAAATCACAAATGATTATGCGAACGCATCTGCGGCAACCGTCCTTGTCTCATCAAATAATGAATTTGCCGATATAACAAGCACTTCCTTACTTAATTACGCCGTTAATCAAGCATATCATGAAGAGGAATCCGCACCCGTCCCGACCGTCACGATTAAAAACTATTCCTTAAATAACAATGTTTTTATGTTACAAGACGGAACAATTACCGCGGCCGGTTACACCACGGCAACCAACTCCGACAATTTCCTGTCATTTGATTACTTCGCGGTCAAAAAATTAACCGCAACAATAAAAAGCGGCGAAATAGAGATAAAAACTCTTGAATTATCGTCAACAAATGGTCAATGGTTCAAATTCGAAATAAATCTTAACGAAAACGCCACCGCATCCTCTAAATCAATCACCATAACGTTCAAGGCAAGTGATACGCCGGCATTTTTTGACAATTTCAAATTCGCGGCGAAATCTTTGACTCAAAATTACGACACAATCCAACTTGGTTCAATCACCGAAAGGTTTTCATTTGATACGCCAAATTTGATTGTAAACCCGGCGAACATTTATATCTACAACACTCCAAATGTGACTTCTTCTACAATAAAAAAGAATTTCCCCGATACAATTTCCGCCGAGCATTGGTATAAATATTCCATAAAGGCGTTTGGCTCCAATGCAACACTTTCCGTTAGCGGTTACAATGAACAACTTTTAATAAGTCAAAGCCCGTCGTCGACCGCGTCCGAATACGTCTTCTATCTCTATGCATCCGCCGACGGAAGCCTTCAACTCTTAATCAATTTGGGCGTTATCTTTGATGCTGACGGTAATGAAATAACAATTCATGAACCGGTTGAAAGTGACATTACGATTGAATCAATTTCTCTCACATCTATTACCGAAACTCAATTTGAAGAGGCACGACTTCAAGACAATGCAAAGGCGGTGATTTTATCCGTTAAAACAGACTCCGAAACCGATGACCCCGCCGGCAATACCGCCGATGAAAACGACTTTTTCGGCAAAAATTGGTGGTATCTTATTCCGTCTTTATTGACTTCAATTTCTATTATATTGACCTTGGTTCTTTACCTTGTCCGTAAATCAAAATTCAATGCTCACATAACACGTGCAGATACAAGTTTCATAAAGGACAAGGAGATAGAAAAAAACCAAAAAGCCCTTCTCAAAGCCAAAAAGAAAAAGCCGGCAAAGGATTCTGCTGAATAATAATTTATTAAACGTAAAAATCTCTTGTCAAAATTAAATAAAGACGTTATATTGGATTTGATGACAATAATTCAAAGCAGGATAATAAAAACGGCAATTTTCGTCCTTTCGGTGTTGCTTTTGATTGGTGCAATAACGGGAGTGATAGTAATAATAGATGAAAATAATAAACCCGAAATCGAAGACGATGCAATAATGATGTCAAACGAAAAATATTATATGACCGAACTTCGTCCCCTTTTCTTTGCTAATATCTCAATACATGAAAATAATTATTTGCAATTGTCAAAAGATAAAAAAACCGGAGTAATTCACTTCGAAAATGCTTCCGATATAAGATTTATTGTCTTCCAAAAAAATAAAATTGAATTTATAAGAGACGGCGATAATGAACTTGTCACTCTTGAAATGACGGAAACTAATTACGGTTACGTCTTCAAAAATGTTATAGAATATTCCGTTGCCATCACGCAACAAAATCCAACTCCGACCGAAAAAATATCTTATAACTCTACTATAATGGTTTTCAAAAAGGAGTCAAAATGAACTCGAAAAAATTGATCATTACTTTGATTTCTCTCGTTTTGGTGGTCGCCGCGGTCGCCCTTTGCTTTTATTTCTTCGTCTTCAAAAATAATTCGCTCCGTATCGTTGAACTTGGACGCAATGAAAATACTACCTTGAAAAAGGAAAACTTTTCAAAATCTTTTATGAATCTGTATTCTAATGGCACCTTTGATATCAAAATAATTTATAATTCCAATGATACCGAACAAATAATCTTTGTCGGTATAGGGCAATACCAAAAGGAATCCTCTAATTACCTTCTAACTTTTATCGACAACACAAGTCCAACCGCCTTCAACCAAACTTCCTGCGAATTCAAAGGCAATCGCCTCCACTTCCAAACCCCTGACGGTCAAATTTATTACTTCGGTTGAACCAAATCATAAATAACTTTTACGTTCTATTACTAATTCTCTACCGCCCTCTTTACTTTCTGTTTCTCAAAAATAGACCTTATCAAGGTGAAATTTGCAAGTAAATTTTGCCACGTAAACGCGTTTATGCCTATACCGTCAAGCCGAAGAGATACCGCATTTATCGCTAAATCTAAATGCCTTAAAAAGGTCGTTTCCGCAAACCCCGCAGAAACGACCTTCTCTTTGAATTTTCTTCTTGTATAATATGCGTTTATTACTCGTTGAAGTTTCTCCGGCAATTGTGCAACCGCACCGTCAATCTCTTTTTTCAAATTTTGAAGCATTGCCGATTTCGCGGAAACTTCCGCTATCTTCTCCATCAACTGCTCCGTATTCCATGCCGGATTCATCCCCCTCGAACAATAATAATCTATCTTGCCGTTTAATACTCTTCGCTCCTCTTCAATTGCCGGCCAAACAAGAAGAAGCGTTTTGGCGACCGCTCGCCTTTTATCACTTGGGAACATAATATTCTCCTTTTACTTTTTATCGAATATACATTTCAAAATAGATAATTGCAAGAGATATTACTTTTTTTGATTTGAGAAATAAGTTTTTTGCAAACATTATGCACGCTATTCCTTTTGGCGGAGGGGAAGTAATTGCGTTTGAACTCCTTATCCCATTTTTTATTATACTCTTTAACTCTGTATTGTCAAATTTTTCGGGGGTGTTATCGGGTTTATGTCCGTCTATTATAATTCCAACATAAGTATTATCATCACTAACCACAACACGATAAATTAGATTGTCAATTATTGAACGCTGATACTCCTTATCTTTTGGGTCGCCTTTTAATATGTCTGCTATAAATTCTCGCATATCATCTTCGTCAATATGATAACCCCGTTCAAGTTCTATTTTTGCTCTTTGAGTATATAAATCATCAAGTAATGTTTCATAATCGGTCATTTTCTTTTCTATCGTTTCTTGTAGCAATGTAGATTTTGCCTTAACAAAACTTGTTGCAAGTTCTTCAACTTCTTTTTGCGTTTCGGCAATTTTCTTTGCAATACTTTTCAAACTTTCACTATCGGTGCGTTTAGCATAATATGTTAAAGTATCTTTAATTGCTATATCAACATTTTTCGGGTCGCTTAACCAATCTCGCACACACTCCACAACATAGTTTTCTAAATTATTTTTCTGTTCATTTTTCTTCGTGCATTGTCCTTTCCGTTTGTGATTTTTACAAGCATAATAATGGTGCTGAACTTTTGTTTTACTTGTGCCACCGTCTGCAACCATACCTGTGCCACAATGTCCACAAAATAACTTACCCGTTAAAAGATAAGGTTCTCGTGCCGTTGCCATA
>JAIRSY010000006.1 GCA_031255215.1 Christensenellaceae bacterium
GGGTGTATGTTTATATATTTTGAACATTTTTGTAGCCGGTGTTTCCTATGCGTTTTTGGAAAGCCTTGGGTATAAACTTTCTTCCGGCGGAAACACGTTTTCGGGAATTTGGGGAATGATTTTGACCTTATTATTGGTTGCGGTATTACCCGCATTTGGGGAAGAAATCACTCACCGCGGAATGCTCCTTTCCGCATTTAGAACAAGGTTCCCCGTAAAAAGGGCAATTGTCATGGTCGCACTTTTGTTTGGACTTGTTCATTTGAATATACAGCAATTCTTTTATGCGGCGGTTCTTGGTTGGTATTTATCCATGTCCGTTGTGGTATCAGGTTCAATTTGGAGTGCGGTAATAATACATTTTACGAACAACGCAATTTCGGTATACATGGGTTTTGCAAAAGAGTTAAACCTCTATGATCCGTTTTCTTTATTTTTGAATAATGCTTTTAGTTTTATAATTTTGGTCGTGTTGGCATATGTCCTTACCGGCATGATTTTGAAATATATGGATAAACGAAGAATAAAAAACAACGCAATAATCGTGACCCCAAACCTTGTTATCCCAAAAACAACGATACGGGAACGTGTTTGGATTTTTTCTCTATACTTTGTCGGTGCGGTTATGACCTTATATACATTATATAGAGGAATTTATGGGTGATGATAATGAAATAAAAAATCAATATATGAAGTTGGCGGTCAAAGAGGCGGAAAAGGCTTTGAAGATTGGTGAAGTGCCAATCGGTGCGGTAATTGTTTGTAAAGGAAAAGTAATTTCGCGTGGATTTAATTGCCGGGAACGAAAACGCAATGCACTTTGGCATGCGGAAATTGTTGCAATTGATAGGGCGTGTAAGAAATTAAAGGGTTGGCGTCTTGATGATTGTGAAATGTTTGTGACCCTTCAACCGTGTCAAATGTGTATGGGTGCAATTACAAATGCACGGATTAAAAAGGTTTATTATGGGGCACAGACGACAAGTGACCTGAATTGGAAGGTTGATGAAGAATTTTTTCAATGTGAAAAGTGCGGAGACATTATAAAAGATTTTTTCAAGACATGGCGTGGAGAAGTCAAGGGCGGCCGCCGCGATTAAGAATTTCAAAATAATGTTTGGGACTTTTCACTTGATATGTTATATGTGAAGTATTGAAAGCGAATAAATTCATTGCAACGCTCGGTTTCATCTTGCTTGGGGGCATCTTGGTCACCGCTGTGGTTTTCGGTGTCTTTTTTGTGGTCCCCGAACTTAATGTTATGGGAATAACGGCGGTAAATGAGAGAAACTCCCAAACTATGTATAAGGATGATATAATTAAGAAGACGATTTTCCCGTCGGGGAACATTATAATTGAGAGTGAAACGGCAGAAATAGAAATTTTGATGACGCAGGAAGGGCAGGCGGCGGAGAATACGATTAGCGTCGAAGAAAGTGCGATGGGCATTTCGTTTAATTCTGTCGACCATACCCATGTTGAATGGACGGAAGTTTTAGTTGATGATGACGCAAATACGGCTACGCCAAAGGTAAAATATTATAAATTGAAAATCCTTGAACCAAAAGGTGCGGTCGTGAAGGATAAACCTACGAAAGTCTTTATCAATCCAAAAGTTGATGAGAACGTGCGTTACCGATTTATTTTGAATACCAATTTTTCAAAGGTTAATTTTAATATCACCGACAATTCAAAGAAGTTTTTCATAGACAAACTTACGGTTGAAAATGCGAGATTTGTAAATCTTAATTCCCAGAATATAACGGTGCAGGATGTCGTTGTAAAAAGTGATTTGACGGCTCTTGATATCTCTAAAAGTGAAGTTAAAGGGAATGTAAATGTTGAAGGGAGCGGAGTTAATGTGCAGTTATATGAGGTCGGCGGTAATTTGACGGTGGGCGGTGAAAATAATGTCTTGCGGGCATCGGGAAATGTAACCGGAAATGTCAATTGGACATGTGATTTTGGGGAGTTGGTTCTTATGAAAGAATGCGGCGGCTTGACCGTCGAATCTGATTACGCGGCAATTACCGCGAATGCAATCAAGGGCAATGTTCGAATGATAAGTGATGCGGTCGGGGGCAAACCTATCAATTTGAAATTCAAGGTTGGGCTTATCACAAATCCAACCCTCTATATAAGGGGATATGATGGGAATATAACGGTTGGAAATATCCTTGGTCAGGTTGATATAGAAACAAAAAAAGGAGCGGCGGGTTTTGCGAATATTGATTTGCATTTTGCAAGGGTCATCGGTGCCAACAAGATTATTGCGTCGGGCTATCCAATAGGACATTTGGATATTGCGAAGATTTCGGTCGATGTCAACGCCGGCGACAATTTTACGTTGAAGATAAGGAACACGGAGTTCATTGAGAATTATTTTGATAACAGAATTTTGGACAACATAAGCGATTGGATATTTGGAACACTGGACGATCAAACGGCCAATCAAACGATTGAAATTGATACTCCGTCCGTCTTTATAATAAAGTAAATTTGTCCCCGCCGCCGTCAAAAAACATTTGCCAAAAATATTATAATAAATTAAAATGACAGCATACTAAATAAAAGTGGGGGACAAAGGATGAAAAGACGTTTGTGGACTATCATTGCAATGTCACTTATTGCCATAGGAGCGGTAATAGGGATTGTCGTTGGAATTGTTCTCTCAAAAGCCGAAAAAGATATCTATGCATCAATGGTCGTTTCCACTTCGGTAGAGAATATTGATTTGAATTTGGACATAATTTCCAACCCCGATTATACGATGCAAGCCGCCGTCCCCGTTGTAATAAATGATAACGGACGCAACAGTGCGATATTTGACGTAAGTGTCTCCGGCCTGCCAAACGGTGTGTCTACCAAAATAATTGCGAAATCTTTGTCTCCTAATATTGCCGTTGCGGAAGTGATTTCACATGACGGTGAGGTTTCAACGGTAAGAGTAGAAGGGAAAAACGGGGGTTTGGCACAAATTGAAATCGTTACGATTTCGGGTATGAAAACCGCCTTGGTCGATGTCAATGTGAAAATTCCCGCAAAGGCGGTTGAGGTTAAAGACGGTGCCCACTTCGGTGTCTTAAAACCGGCGGCGGCAAATGCCTACACGAATTTGAATTTAAGCGACCCCGCAAAGTATAACTTTTATGCTCATAAAGACGATAAAACGCGTGCCTTCACGGTTACGGAAAAGTCTTTGAAGTTTGAAATTGTTGAACGTCATAACGGAATAGACATTTCGGCCGACGGCGAAAGTCTAAACATACGTATAGATGCGGAAAGTTATAATTCCACGGGTGAAGCGGTGACCGTTAATGTCACAAACGTTGATTTTATTGATGCCAATAAGAAGCCGAAAGTGTTTGTGTTTGAAAACTTTGGAGAGATGAACTCAACGGAACCTCTCTATGATGACCCTTATACCGCGGCGGTGAATGAGAAAATGATTGACCTTATATTGAATAGACATGACTCCGGCAAAGATAGAAAAAGTATAGGTTTTGAGCCGTCGGCGAGATCGTATATATCGGGAACAAACGGCGTAACGTTCGGGGTGGCAAGACGCAACAACGACAATACTATCTTCAATATTGATGGGGAAAGTTTCACCGCAATCAACTTGGGGTTGGGAACGGCGGATATTATTATGTATCCGGTTGTAAGAATCAGGCGTGGGTCGGACGAGCGGGTAATTGAATTTAATTTAGAAAATGACGCCGCCGCCCAAATGAAGGTTGTCCTGCCCGTCCGTGTTCGCAATGAATTTCGGAAAGCGGGCG
Source organism: Christensenellaceae bacterium (assembly GCA_031255215.1). GTDB lineage: Bacteria > Bacillota > Clostridia > Christensenellales > UBA1242 > RGIG8050. The sequence continues at coordinate 3,783 of JAIRSY010000006.1, forward strand.
ATGATAAAACCGAGACGGGGAAGTTAGAGTTTGTCGATTACTCCGGAAATAAGATTACGGAATTATATGTTCCGCAGAACGTTGAAGAAAACGGAACGATGACAAACTTTTTTGCACAGTTTTCTTTGGGTGCCGTCAATAAACTTCCTGTGGATTATGAAAATGAGGTAGAATTTCGGTTTGTAAAATTTGTAGGGGGGGGGCCGCCGTCGACGTATGTGGCCGCGAGGGACTACTTTCATTTATATATTGATGGGAATAGTGTGAACGGCGGGGTCTATAACTCTAAATTTTCGGTTGAAATCAATGCTACTCAATTCCCTGGATGGTGGGATTTACCGGATACCACCGAATTTTATTTGGAGGCACGAACAAAATTCAATTTGACCACGGGGGATCGGGCGGTAAGCAGTATCAGAGTAATTGGATTTAAGGCGGTAAGCGAAATAAACGCAATTGATACTTTGAACCTTGTCAACAATGATGAAGAGAGTGAGGACCTTAAAATTGTTTTCGCCGACGGGCTTATAAATAGATACGTTTGGAATAAATATAATCTTAATGATAATTTAATTGAAAGTGATTACAAGGATTACTTTACGGTTACGGGTGGGTTGAGTGGAGACACGGCATCATATAAGATTTCCGTAAAAGAAGATTTTCCGCAGGAATACCTTTATAGGGATATAAAATTGACATTTAATTATCCAAGTGCGTCAAAGCAGGTGGTCATCAAGGTTTACCCGATTGTTACGAGCATGAGTTTGACGGTGACATCGGCGAACGGCGGATACATTTACAAGGCGGGTGAAATCGAGGATTCTTCCGGCGGTCGGGATTTATATGCTTTCGTGCGTATTGGTGCGGAATACCACATTAACGTCAATACCTTTTCGGCAAGGGTTGATGCCCGTGCGGAAATCGCGGGTGCTTCGGTATTTGATGCACGGACGGAAACCTTGTTTGGCAGGGAAAATGTGCTTCACGTTCGGCTTTTTGCAATAAATGAAGATGTATATGGGGGATTGCAAACAGACTTTTATATAACAATCGTTGTCGTCAATCCGATTATGTGGGCGGGATTTGAAAAAGAGGAAATTACGCTTGATAAATTGGGTGTTGAAAGGGACCTTGACGTTTTGACAATTGGAAGAGGGGGATTGCCGCCCAACACGTCGAATATCTTTTTTGAAGAATCAAACATAAGCGAAAGGGTGAAGATGTCGGGGGAATTCGTAAACGGCGTGTCCGGGTTTTCTTTGGACAGTTTCAAGGTG
>JAIRSY010000033.1 GCA_031255215.1 Christensenellaceae bacterium
TCAATCTTATCCGGCGGCTTTGTTTGACCAGTCACCCCCCTAACTCTCCCCATTAAAGTACTCTATGCGGTAGTAGTCCGTCGCTACCAAGTACCTCCCTTCCCTTGTCTTTAACAGAAGACTCCTATTGTCTATTATCTTAACTTGCAGGTCATCCCAAACTACTCTCTCCTTAAGTTTCACCTTGTCTTTTTATTTCTTGCTTGCCTCTTTGTTTCTTAATTGTCTTTTTGTTTTTTGCTTGCCTTTTTGTTTCTTAAAAATGATGTTCAATCATATGTTGCAGCCACCAGCGAGTGAATTTTTCTGCTCCGTGACGATTCATATGCTGACCGTCACTAAAATCTTTTTTGGGGTCAAGGTTTATTCCGTTTTCGCCCATATATTCTTGAAAATCGTAAAATTCCAACCCTCCACTTCGAATTTTTTGTTTTATCCATTCAACTTTATTTGTTTGTTCCACCAAACCATCTGTAATAAATTTTGGCATATTCCCAAATATCCATTTTATCTCGCTGTGTTCTTTTGCATATGATATATAAAAGCCAAGCATATTTTTATTGTAATCACTTATTTCAATAGGTTCAGGTGTGTAATCAGTTTTTGGCATGATAGTTGATGATCTATTTATTGCAACAAAACCTTTATCGTCCCAACCCTCAAAATTTCGCCATTGATTGTGATAATTATAAAAACTATATAGTGGATTTCCATATTTTATGTCGGGCGTGATACCAAGGTCCTTGTAATATTTTTTTCGTACGCCTTCGTTTGTTATGCACGCAATGTAATCTTCGCTTGCCATTCTTGCATCGTATTTTCGCTCATTTTCATTTTTTTCTTCTATATAAGTTAAATTTACAACGTCGATATAAACTACTTTTGGTTTTTGAGTGCGAACAATTTCTTGCATTGCAATTTTTACAATCGCCTGATGTATGGGTGAATAACTTATATTGTAACTTTTATATCCAAATTCCTTTTCCGCTTGTGTCGGCGAAAAACCTTCTCGAACGGTTGATGAACCTATACACACGAAGTCGAGAGTGTTTTCTTTTTCCATATAAAAACCGCCATAATGTCCCATGGGCAATGGCACACAAACATAAAGTGCCAAAATTGCCGTAACACCAATGATTACGAGCGGAAATATTATAAGTTTTGCGATTTGTTGTTTTGTCATTTATTTTACCTCCCTAAAACCTTTGATATCCAAAATCAAAGGAATGAATACCGCTTCCGTAATAACCCAACATTATCACGGCGGCGAATAATAAAACAAGGAGCGTCCATCTTGGAACGACATGAACCTTTTGTAATTTTTCACACATTGTTGTTTGCGGACGAATTTCGTTTATGATATCAATAATTAAAACAAGGCCAAAGCAACCCAAGGCGACACCAAACGACGCATAACCTATGAAATTCCATAATGTAAAGTCCGCCGTTTTGTCCCAATACCAACATTTTGCAAACATTATCCAAGCGTCTTTTAAAGAATTTGTCATAAAAATAATTCGCCCGACACACAAAATAAAAATTGTGCGGATATGTTGCAAAATTCTATACCACCAAGTATTACGGTTAAAATTGCCGTAAATTTTATTCCATAAAGGTTCAAAACAAATTCCTAAAATTATTATTATTCCATAAAAACCACCCCAAGCAATATAGTTCCAATTTGCACCGTGCCAAAGTCCGGTCAACAACCATACAACAATTAAACCAAATATTGCGGGCAAAAATTTGCCGACTTTTCCAAAATTTTTTTTACCAAACCGCCCAAGTTTTAATGAAAATTTAGACATTGAAAGCGGATAAAAGACATAGTCTTTGAACCACGTGCCAAGTGTTATATGCCATCTTCGCCAATAATCATCAACCGTTCTTGCGAAATATGGACGGCGGAAATTTTCGGGTAATTTTACACCAAGCATTAACGCAAGTCCCAACGCAAGGTCAATATAACCGGAAAAATCGCAATAATCTTGTATCAAATAAAAGAGGACGCCTATAAAATTTTCAAAACCGCCGTATGCATTTGGGGCACCAAAAACGGCAAGGACGATACCCGCCAAGGTATCCGCAATAACCATTTTTTTGAACAAGCCCCACAAAATGCGTGTTGCTCCGTGTGCCAAATTATTATATTCAAGTTTATGTTCGGCAAATAGCGGTTCTTTTAATTCTTCGTATCTTGTTATCGGTCCTTGCATTATTTTAGGGAAGAATGAAATAAACAAAAGAAATTTACAAAAGTTTTTCTCTGCCGATATTTTTGTCATATAGACATCGGCAAGATAGCCGAGGGCGGAAAATGTATAAAAGGAAATTCCCAAGACGGCAAAAATGCTTTTTGTTTCAAATTGCCATAGCACAGGAATTTTATCAACCCAAAAATAAAAATCAAAATATTTACTTGCGGACAAAATAACAATACTTAACAAAACACCAAAAGTCAAAAGCCACTTTTGTTTTGCCTTAAATTTTTGTTTAATTTTCTTTTTCTCTTCCTTTTTAAGTTCGGCATTCTGTTCAAAAAACCGCTCTTGCTGTGTTTTTATTTTTGTCAACAATAATGCCGTTAAATAAATTATTATTGATGTCGTCAAAACGAAAAACAATATTCGCCAATCATAAAAAACATAAAACCCTAAACTTGCAAGAAGTAAAATAATCCATCTTTGTTTTTTAGGAAAGAGCCAATATATAACAAAAACACATATAAAGAAGGCAAAGAATGACAATGATGTAAACGACATTTATATTATCCTCCCAACCTTTCAACCATTGCAAGGAGTGCCTTTGCGGAATTAAAATTTTCAGGGACAAGTTCGCTCTGCGGAATTTCAATATCAAACTCATCGCTTAATTCGCCGACAAGCGTTACGATATCCAAACTATCCAATTTTGCGTGGTCAATTAAATGTTCTTCTTTATTAAAATCAATTTCCGGGTGAAGTTCTTTTAATATTTTAATTATCTTTTCCATTTTTGTTTATTCTCCTTTGCAAGTTATTCCTATCAATTTTACCGTTTGCATTTTGCGGCATTGTGTCAAGTATTTCTATTACATTTGGTATCATATAAGCGGGAAGTTTTTTACGTAAATCAAGTATAATTTCTTTTTTTGGATCGTCACGAGATTTTGACAAGACAAGGAACAAAACAATTTTTTCATTCGCTTTGTCATAAAGGCAAGCACAAGCATCGACATATTCAATTGCATTCGCAAAAGTCTCTATTTCTTGCAATTCAAGGCGATAACCCATATGTTTAATTTGAAAATCTTTGCGAGTTACGAAGATGAAGTTGTTATTGTCATCAATTCTTGCAAAATCGCCCGTTTTCAACATGCCATTTACAAAAACTTCTTTATTTTTCTCGTGATTATTTGTATATCCCAAGGCAACTTGTTCGCTTTCAACACAAACTTCGCCGTTTTCGTCTAAATAAACTTTATTATTTAATAATGGAAGACCCATAGGCAACGCGGTATCTTCTTTTAATATTTTATTTTTTGGTATTTTATAGTAGAGGCAAACTCCTGCAATTTCCGTCAAACCGTATAAATTTATAAAGTCAACATTTGGCAATTCGGCGATTAAGAGATTAAGATATTTGATTGGGAAAACCTCACCAACAAAAAATATTTTTTTAATAAATTGCGGTTTTATAGTTTCAAGGGTTTTCAACTTTACAATAATAATCAAGGCAGAGGGAACCCAACAGATGGCGGAGACCTTGTGTTCGTTCAAAAAACCGATCAATTTATTTGGAAACATAAACAACATTTTTGGCACGATAACAAGTGTTGCACATAATGCAAGTGACACAAGGATATCTTTCGCACTTGCATCAAAATTAAACGGTGTTTGATTTGCAATTATTTCATCACTTGTTAAATTAAAAGTTTTTATAAAGTTATGCACGAAAGCCAAATAATTTTCATGAGATTTCACAACGCCTTTTGGAAGACCTGTCGAACCGCTTGTAAACATTATATAGAGTGTATTTTCATAATTGTTTGTTTTAATTGTTTCGGTTATATAATCCAATTTTTCCCTCGGAATTTGTGGGTCAACGGGAACATAATAATTGCCGGACAATAATATTGCGTAAAAATCAATTATCGTTTCTATATTGCGTTCTGCCTTGACAACATAACCCTTATTTTTTGTTGTATATTTTTTTGATAATTCGGTCGCTCTTTTGAACAATTGACCATAAGTAATATTATTTTTATCGTCAACAAGTGCCAATTTGTCCGGTTTTTCATCTGCATATTTCATCAAAAAACTTGCGATATTGTTTTTCACAGACAATACCACCTAACGATTGCAAATTGTCCTACCGCCGTCCGCATGCAAAAAATATATCACAAGAATTGAGAGAAAACAACAAACGAATTTTGCAATACAACCCAAACAAAAAAAAGACTGCCCAAAAATCTATCATTAAACATTTCGTTGACAAAGCAATTGTCGATGATGACCGCACAAATAACTTTATGTTGACATAAAGAAACAAAATGATGTAATGTTGTGAGGATGGGGCGAAATGAAATTAAATAAAAAAGACTATTATTTCCCCTTTGATTGGGATGAACATGAAATTTGGAAAATCGATGTTCCATTTGAGGAAATGGAATTGCGAAAATTAGAGTGGCTGCTTGACGTTGATTGGTTCGGCACCGACGAAAATCCATTAACACCGAACGAAGTGTTAAATAATCCCGAAATTGACCTTAATCATTATACAAGAATTAAAGACGCCGATTTATCATATCCAATAGATTTGGGGCTTAATCCCAGGGTAAAAAAACTTGTTCCGTTTGACGGCTTACATAGAATTTGTAAAGCAAAAATGCAAGGCTTGAAAATGATTAAATGCAGGATTATACCAATAGAAAAAGTCCGCGGCAATACGCAACAATTTTAATATGCGGTGGCTCCAAGGTCCTCGGTCACGCCGATGTCAATACCGCAAGAAAACATTATTGAAGCAGAAAACCAATATTTTGATTCCTTACTTCTTCCTTTTTACTTATTACTTTTTCATTGTTTATCCGTTATATATTTGGGTAAATCGGCGATTTTGATGCGGGTTTGTTCGGTTGTATCACGTTCGCGAACGGTCACGGTGCCGTCTTTTAATGTATCATAATCAATTGTGACGCAAAACGGAGTGCCGATTTCGTCCTGGCGAAAGTAACGTTTGCCGATGCTTCCGGATTCATCATAAGAAACGGAAAAATGTTTTTGTAAATTTCGAAAGATTTTTTCCGCCGTTTCGCTTAAATCTTTTTTTTGAAGAGGTAAAACACAAACCGTATATGGGGCAAGGGACGGTTTTAATTTCAAGACGGTTCGGTCGCCGTCGATGTGGTAGGCATCGCAAAGCAGGGCGAGAAAAATCCGGTCGACACCGTGGGAGCTTTCAATAACCGTTGGGATAAATTTTTGATTTGTGATTGGGTCAAAGTATTCCATAGACTTGCCGGATAGTTTTTGATGAGATGATAAGTCATGGATTCCGCGGTGGTGGGTTCCGTTGATTTCGCCCCAACCGAAAGGGAAAAGATATTCCGCATCGCATGCCGCCTTCGCGTAAAAAACCAATTTTTCGTGGTCGCGAAAACGAAGGTTTTCGGGCGAAATGCCCAACGTTTGTGTGTAAAAAGCAAGCGTCTTTTGTTTATAATTTTGATATTCCCGTAAGGCGTCTTCATCTTTGCAAAAAAGTTGGTGTTCCATTTGTTCAAATTCGATTGTCCTGAAAATAAAATTCCCCGGTGTAATTTCGTTGCGGAAGGCCTTTCCTATTTGACCGATTCCAAAGGGTATTTTAAGACGCATTGCACGTTGGACGTTAATAAAATTTATATATTCACTTTGGGCGGTTTCGGGACGCAGGAAAATTTGGGCGGAATTATCCTTGGTGACACCGCGGTAAGTTTCAAACATAAGATTGAATTGGCGGATATCCGTCCAATCGCGTTTTCCGCAGACCGGACATTTAATGTCATGTTGGTTTACATAATCAAGAAGCCGTTGGTTGTCCCAACCGTCGGCACTTACGTCCGGGAATTTTTCCTCTATCAATTTATCCGCACGCAAACGGGACTTGCAACCTCGGCAATCCATCAGGGGGTCGCTAAAACCGCTCACATGTCCGCTTGCCACCCAAACATTGCGATTCATCAAGATTCCGCCGTCGATACCCACGGAATTATGATTTTCAAGAACAAATTCTTTCCACCAAAGTTGTTTAATTTTATTTTTAAGTTCAACACCGAGAGGGCCATAGTCCCAAGTGTTTGCCAAACCGTCATAGATGTCGCTTCCGGCAAAAATAAAACCCCTTGTCTTGCAAAGATTTATTATAGTGTTTATGTTTTCGGTTTTCTTCATTTTATTTCATTTCTCCCTTGAATATATGGTTGTAGGGCGGCAGGAATTTTTATAGAGCCGTCGGCGGTCAAATTATTTTCCAAAAATGCAATTAACGCCCTCGGCGATGCCACAACGGTGTTGTTAAGGGTATGCGGGATAAATTTATTGCCGTCTTCGTCCTTTGCCCTTATCTTTAACCGTCTTGATTGTGCCTCACCCAAGGTCGAACAAGAACCAACCTCAAAATACTTCTTCTGCCTTGGGCTCCATGCCTCAACATCAATTGATTTTACTTTTAAGTCCGCCAAATCACCGGAGCAGCATTCAAGGGTTCGAACGGGGATATCGAGGGAGCGAAAGAAATCGACGGAATAGCCCAACATTTTATTAAACCAATCCATGGATTGTTCGGGGCGGCAAAGGACGACCATTTCCTGCTTTTCAAATTGATGAACACGATAGAGTCCCCGTTCTTCAATTCCGTGAGCACCTTTTTCTTTTCTAAAACAAGGGGAAGAGGAGGTAAGGGCAAGGGGAAGATTTTTTGAATCAATAATCGTATCAATAAAGCGTCCAATCATCGAATGTTCACTTGTGCCGATAAGGTAAAGGTCTTCGCCTTCAATTTTATACATCATAGAGTCCATTTCGGTAAACGACATAACACCTTCGACAACATTTGACCTTACCATAAACGGCGGAAGATAATATGTAAAACCTTTTTTTATCATAAAATCGCGTGCATAAGATAAGATTGCGGAATGCAAGACGGCGATATTACCGGATAGGAAATAGAAGCCGTTACCGGATGTTTTCCGAGCGGAATCGAGGTCAAGTCCGGACAACCTTTCAACGATTTGACAATGATGAGGTATAGGGAAGTCCGGGACACGAGGTTCGCCGAACCTTTGAATCTCGACATTTTCCGTATCATTTTTACCAATGGGGACGGTTTCATCGATTATATTAGGAATCAATAATATTTTTTCATTCAGCAAGCCGGCAATCTTAACCTGTTCATTTTCAAGACCTTCAAGTTCAGTTTTTAATTTTTGGTTTTCTTCGCGTCCGTCCTGCGATTTAGAAAGAAGGTTACGTTTTGCACGAATTGCATCAATTTTTGATACAATTTCGGCATTTTTCTTGTCAAGTTGAATAATTTCGTCGACAAGGGGAAGTTTCGGCTGCTGAAATTTCTTCCTTATATTTTGTTTAACAATTTCGGGGTTATTTCTTATTATCTTTATATCAATCATTATTTCTTTCTCCTTTAACATATTGAGATTTATGTGGTGCGTCGTGAGGGAGTTGAACCCCCAACCGCTTGGTTCGAAGCCAAGTACTCTATCCAGTCCACAGCACATACTATACAAAATTGCCTTAATATTGTCAAGATGTTATGATTTTTATGTCTTTTGCATGCAAAATCTTAATTTTTTTTTGTAATTTCAATACTTCGCTGTTTCAAAATAAAAATTTATTTTTATTTTTTAGGGTCAAATTTAGGGTCAAAAATGCGGGGTTTTATCCTATATTCCGACGACTTTTAATCAGTTGTTTTTTTATTTTTTCCCTTTGCCGTTTTTTATGTTTTAGCCACGTTATTTTTATTAAATATTTCGGCTTGTGTCTGTTCATAGTCACTCATTATATGAACATAGTTATTTAATGTCGTTCCAATGTTTGCGTGACTCATCCAAAGTGAAATTGTTTTAATATCGATGTGTTTTTCAACGCATCGAGTAGCAAATGAGTGACGCATGCTGTATACCGTATATTCTTCGGGGTCAAGTCCTATTGCTTTCACTATTTTCTTGAATTCTTCACGAATATATTTTTTAGTAACGACGAACACAAACTCACTATCTATTTTATCATCAAATTTGTCTTGCAATTCAAGCAACGAGTCAAATAACGGGATTGTTCTATTACTACCTTTTGTCTTTGTGCCGTGTATGTGAACCCGCCTATTATTGAAGTCTATATCCTTTTTCTTTATCGTGTAAATTTCACCTGTTCGGCACCCCGTGCTAAAGTAAAACAAAAAATAATTGTAGTATTTGCTGTGTGCCTTTGCATGAGACAAGAACCTTTCTTGCTGTTCAGCGGTAAACGCGTTGCCGTGTTCTCTTTCGTG
>JAIRSY010000002.1 GCA_031255215.1 Christensenellaceae bacterium
TTCAACACGCAAATCCGACCCACCGCACCCCATTCTTTCCCTACGCAAAGCGTCCACCTTTACGGAGCCGCAACGCGGCGGAGTGTGAGTCGAAACAAATATCCATGGCAAACGAAAAACAATACCTTTGCAAGAGTTCTATTTAAGCACCTGCGTCTACCTTTACGGAGCCGCAACGCGGCGGAGTGCGGGTGTCTTGGTAAAGGTTGGTTGATTATCTTTGCTTGCCGGCAAAAAAAACGGCGATTGTTCCCGGGCCGGCATGGGCTCCTATGAGTGCGTTGAGCATTGAATATTCGAATCCGGCGACCTTTATCCTGTTCTCAATTTGTTTGGCAAGATATTTCGCATCTTCTTCACAATCCCCATGAACGATATAGACGGTTTGTTTTTCCGGTTCCTCAATTGATTCGGCGACCTTTTCCGCGATTGAATTAAGAGACCTGCGTCGGCCGATTACTTTACCTATCGGTTCAAGATGGCCGGTATTGTTGACGTGCATTACCGGTTTAATTTGAAGGACGCTGCCTATCAAATACGAAGATTTATTAAGTCTTCCGCCGCGGTGAAGATATTTAAGGGTTTCAACGGTAAAAAGATGACAACTTTTCGGGACATTTGTGAGTAACCAATCATAGACGGTTTTAATATCGCCGCCGGCATTACGCATTTTCAATGCTTCTATAAAGAGTCTTCCTTGGCCCAAGGTTGCGGATAAACTGTCAACGTAATAAATTTGGCGGTTTGGGTAGGTTTGTTTTAATTCATCAAGGACGCGTTTAGAGACCGAAAAGGTTGCGGAGAGTCCGGATGAGAATCCCAAATAGAGCAAGTCCCGACCTTCTTTAAGAACCTTTTCAAAGATATCCTTACATTCGGTATCACTTGGTGCGGCGGTTGAGATATGGATTCCGTCACGCATTTTTTGATAGAGTTCCTTATCGGTCAAGGTAACTTCTTCGCCATTTTCGATGGTAAAAATCGGCACAATTTTTATTGTATTTTTCAAGATGTATTCATCGGACAAGTTGGCTCCTGTGTCCGTAATAATTTCATAATCCATATATCAATATATATATTACCTTATTCAAGAAGTCAAAACCTTTTTTTGAAGCGATGACTTTTCCGCCGGAAATTTGAACAAGTTTTTGTTTCAAGAGATAAGACAAACCGTCGGCACGGACCATATCCTTATCGACACCGTAGATTGTACGCATGCCCATCATGATTTTTTCATTTTGATTAAATTCATGGCTTGGGATTGCACCGTCACCAAAGGCAAGCCATTCGCCGCAATTCCAATAATTCAAATTATGACGGCATTGATAAGAACCGGCACGATTAGAAATTTTGGAGTAATTAGAGACTTCATATCTTTGAAAGTGTTTGAATTTGTAGTGAAAGTTTGTATCATAAACGGTTTTATCATTTTTGGTAAGGTCATAGATTGAAATATGGGTAATTATTTTAAGAATTGAGTTAGGGATTTTAACCCTTTTGTCCGTTGAAATCAAATCAATTGAAACATTGTCAAAAAACTTTTTTGCAAGAACAATCTTTTCTTTTGCTTCTTTGACGGTATGAAGACGGCCAAATCTTTGCAAGGTTTTTCCGTCAAATGACTGCACCCCTATACTTACCCTATTGATACCCAATTTTTTATAGCAGAGAAGTTTTTCCTCGGTTAAACTTTCGGGGTTACATTCAATTGTGATTTCATTTGCATTGGGCAAGACGGAGAACAACCTCATCATTTGTTCATTTGTCAATAAGCTTGGAGTTCCGCCCCCAATATAGATTGTGCCGACGGCGGGCGGCGTGTTTTGACCTGCAAAATATATTTTGATATCATTACGCAGTTTTTCCACATAAGAGTCAACCTTAATCAAATCGGTTGAAGAGAAGAAATCGCAATAAGTGCAGCGTTTTTTACAAAAAGGGATATGAAGATAGATACCAACCATAGAACGAGTATATCACAGTCAGTAGCGATATTCCCCAAGGCGGTAAACATTTGCAAATCTTTCTACAAACGCCTCCCAAACATATCCGTTTTCCTCCATCAACTCTACCGCCCTCTTATTTGTTTGACTTTCGGTCAAGGTATGGTCGGCGACATGGACAAGTTCGTGAAAGATAACCATAATCGTTTGGGTCTTCGGCATGCCTTGCTTAATAAAGATTTTATTATCCCAAGTACATAAACCGTTAGTATAGGTAAACTGACCTTTGTTTTTACCCTCGATATGATCGACAAACGTCACGCTTTTAACCTGACCTTCCCGTTCTCCCGTTTCAAGTCCAACGATTTTAATCGCATCTTCAACGATCATTTCATAGGGATCATCGTTAAAACTCAACTCCGTCAAGATAATCGGCACCAAAGAAGAGAAGCAAACAACGGCAAGGAGAGAGAGAAACCCCGTTAAAAAATTATACATAAATATTCCCCTTTCTTGTGCTGCAAACAAGCAGACAACTTTTTCAGGATAATAATAGCACAATTTCATGAAAATGTCAAGAGACAACCGCATTTTTGTGTATAACGCCGTAACAACAAATTTCAATCTCAAATACCCAAATCAAAACGGACAATAAAAAAAAAGAGCGGCTCCGCCCTTCTTTTCATCTTATTGGTTGCGGGGACAGGATTTGAACCTGTGATTTCAGGGTTATGAGCCCTGCGAGATACCGGACTTCTCCACCCCGCGATATTTTAATATTATACGGAGTTTTAAAAAAAAATGCAAGTTTTTTTTAGAAATGGACGTCGGGGGTCAATTCTCTTACTTTTCCAAAACGCATTCGGTGTTTCTTGTTTTAAGTTTTTCGCCCACAAAGTTTACCGCAAATTATTTCAAGACGTAAAGGTTGCCCGGCAATTTTTCTATTAAATCCTTTAATTCCATGGTTGTAAGCAGATTTGAGAGAACGGCAACGCCGAAATCCGTTTTTTCGACCAATTCGTCAAAATGGACTTCGTCGCTTTGCAAAACATCTATAATTTTTTGTTCATCAAATGTAAAAGGTTCAATTTGTTTTGTTTTTTTCTTTATATGTCCGCCAAAGAAGGCATCCGCATCGTCAAAGATTTTTGCTTTGTTATCCCTTATAAGTTTGTTGGTTCCCCTTGATGCATTTGATAAGATTGAACCCGGGACGGCATAAATATCGCGATGGATTTCGGCGGCAATTTCCACGGTTATCATTGTTCCGCTCCGTATATCGGCTTCAACGGCAATTACGGCATTTGAGAGGGCGGCGACGATTCGGTTGCGTGCGGGAAAAGTCCAATTTTCCGCGTGAAAGTTATTTGGATATTCGGTAATAAGAAGGCCTTCGCGGCCGATTTGTTCCTGCAAATTCTTATTAGAAATTGGATAATAGACATCAAGTCCGTTGCCCAGAACCGCAATCGTCGCCTCTATCCCTCCTTTGTGTGCGGATGTGTCGATACCGCCGGCAAGGCCGGATACGACGGCAAAACCGTTTTCGACGGCACATTTAGAGATATTTTGACCGCAAATCACCCCATATCTTGTGCAATTCCTTGTCCCGACGATTGCGACGGCGGGTTTTCGAAGAAGTTCAAGATTCCCCCGGCAATATAATTTTTGCGGCGGATTATTGAGGTCAAGAAGGGATTTTGGATAATTCGGGTCGCCGATTCGAAGAAGAAAGTCCGCCATCATTTCCCCCTATTAAACCTGTCGAGAGAGCGATAAGTTATGGCGTCACCGATATGTTTTGGTTCTATGTTTTCACATTGATCAAGATCGGCAATTGTGCGTGCGACCTTCAAAATTCTTGAATATGCACGTGCGGACAGATTAAGTTTTTCGAAAGCATTTTTAAGAATTTTTTCGCATTCGGGCGACAATTTACAATATTCTTTCATCATTGGAGTTGTCATTTGGGCATTGCAATGGACTTTTAATGATGGTTCAATTATGGTGCCGTTGGATTTATCCGCCGTCGGCGAATCATCGGGCGAAATCTTGTTTTGGATCCCGTTATAGGTATTGTTATGTTCGTAATACCCACTATATCTTGTGGTTTGGATATTTCTTGCCGCCTCTACACGTTTGCGAACGACCTCACTTTCTTCTTCTAAACGAGTATTTGAAAGGTCGTCATATGTAACGGCGTCGACCTCTATATGAAGGTCAATTCGGTCAAGTAAGGGGCCTGAAATTTTAGAGATGTATTTATGGATTGCCGTTGGTGAGCAGACACATTTGCCCGTTCGGCTTCCAAAATAGCCGCAAGGGCAAGGGTTCATAGAGGCGATTAAAATGAAGGAGGCGGGATATTGAACGGTTGCGGCGGCACGGGAAATGGTTATTTGCCCGTCTTCAAGCGGCTGCCGCAGAAGTTCAAGGCAGGCACGCGAATATTCCGGCATTTCGTCCAAGAAGAGGACGCCGTTATGGGCGAGAGATATTTCGCCCGGTTTAGAGGCGGATCCCCCGCCGGCAAGGGCAACGGATGATGCGGTATGGTGCGGACTTCTAAACGGGCGGGTTAAAATAATTCCCAGGGGTTCAACGCCGGGATCCGTTTCTTTTTTCCATTCGGCGGGCGGCAATCTTGTATTAAGCGTTTCGGATACGCCCAAAGTTCCGGCAATGGAATGAATTTTAGTAGATTCCAAACTTTCTTCAAAGGTCATTGAAGGCAAGATGCTGGAAAAACATTTTGCAAGCATAGTTTTGCCGGAACCCGGCGGACCAATGAGGATGATATTATGTCCGCCGGCGGATGCGATTTCCAACGCCCTTTTCGCGACATATTGACCGCGAATATATTTGAGGTCGACGGCGAACCTTGCCTTTTCCTTTATGTCTTCAAATTTGACGGGAGAAACTAAAAATCTTTTTATCATAGAGAGATTAGTATTTTCAAGAGGATTATTTGAAAAATTGTGTTTGTTATGTTCACGAACACCACTATATATAGTATTTGTCGGGTTGCCGTTGGTTATTTCCAATTCACGGAACATATTATAGATATCTCTTAAATTTGGGACGGCATAGACATTTATACCGGACACAAACTTTGCCTCTTCCTTATTTGCCATAGGAATGACGGCATTTTTTATACCCTTGTCGACCGCCGTAATCAGGGACGGGAGGACGCCTTTTACCCTGCGTAAATCTCCGTTCAAAGACAATTCGCCTATGAACGCCCAATCGTCCATATTGCATTTTATATCGCCGGTAGAGGACATGATGCCGATAGCGATTGGGAGGTCATAGCAGACGCCCTCCTTTTTTTTATCGGCGGGGGCAAGGTTAATAACGATATTTTTGTTAGGGAAAGTGAGCCCGATATTGGTGATTGCGGACTTCACGCGTTCTTTTCCTTCTTTTATTGCGGAATCGGGGAGACCGACAAGGGTATAAACGGGGATACCCTTTGTGATATCGACTTCAACGTCGACAATATATCCATCTACACCAAAGATACCGAAACTTTTTATCTTCTGCACCAATCCAGTTTAATAGCATATATATTTATATGTCAATTAAATATATTAAAAAGTTATTTGAGAAGAACGTAATGGTGGCATTTAACATAAGCAATCTTGAAACGGTTCAAGGGATTACAAAGGCGGCAGAGAAATTAAAGGCACCGATAATTTTGCAGGTATCCGCGGGGGCAAGAAAATACGCACGCAAGGAATACCTTTTATCGCTCTTCAAGGCGGCAAAAAAATCGGCTTCAATACCGATAATTTTACACTTGGACCATGGGGAGAATTTTGAAATTTGCAAACAATGTATAGACGACGGTTTTGACTCTGTGATGATTGACGGTTCGGCACTTTCATTTGAAGAAAACATAAAATTGACAAAAAAGGTGGTTGATTATGCACACAAACGCAACGTTTGGGTGGAAGGCGAGCTTGGTGCGATATCAGGAATTGAAGACGATATAGGCAAAAATAGTGTTGTTTGCGAACATAACAAACACTATATACGGGATATGCCCTATACAAATCCGGAACAAGCGAAAGAATTTGTTGAAAAAACGGGTGTAGATAGTTTGGCGATAGCAATCGGGACGGCACACGGAGCATACAAGTATAAAACGCAAATAAAGGAAGGGGAATGCCCTCTTCGGTTGGATATTTTAGAGAAAATTCACGCACTTATACCAAAAACTCCTTTGGTTTTGCATGGTGCAAGTTCGGTCATATCGGAATATGTGGAAATTATAAACAAATTTGGAGGGGAAATAGAGGGTGCATACGGAATAAGGGAAGAGGAGATAGCGAAGACCATAAAATTCGGCGTGAGAAAAATAAATATAGACAGCGACCTGCGGCTTGGAATCACGGGGATAATACGCAAATATTTTGATGAAAACAAAAGCGAAATTGACCCAAGGAAATATTTAGGGGAGGCACGGGAAGAAACGGAGAGGATTGCGGCGAGGAAAATAATGTGCTACACTTTGGGCAATGAAGGAAGAGAAGGAGAATAATTCAAGAGAGAAAACGATTGCCGGAATCGCGACGGGGAACGGACGGGCGGGGATTGGGATTATACGCATTTCGGGCGATGATTCGCTCCTTATTATCAACAAAATTCTATTAAAAGGTAAAGAAACGAATGAAGACGGTGCCGCATCGGCAGGAACGGAAATCAAAAAGGCACGATACGCATATTTGCGAAAGATTTTCGGCACGGATTGCATCATAATATACTTCAAGGGACCGCAATCATTTACCGGGGAAGACGTCATTGAAGTGCAGGCGATCGGCGGGGAATGTCTTTTAAGGAAAATATACAAAACGATTATTGATACGGGGGCATATCCCGCGGATAGAGGCGAGTTTACGAAAAGAGCGTTTTTCAACAACAAATTATCGCTCGATGAAGCGGAAAATGTTATGGATATAATAAACGCGGAAAGTGAAATTGAGATTGAACTTGCGGCGAGAAAAAATGCGGAAATGAAGATGGTTAATGAAATAGAGAGAGACCTTATTGAATGCAAATCAATTCTTGACGCACTATTTGATTATCCCGACGAAACAGACAAGGAAAATGAATGTAAGGCTTTGGCGGAAGTAAAAATTAGAATGGCAAGGACAATAAAAAGTATAAAAACCCTGCTAAGCACGTATAACAAGGGTGCGATAATCAAACGGGGAATAAACGTCGCAATTATCGGCGAACCAAACGTCGGGAAGTCGTCTCTTTTCAATTCAATATTAAAACAGGATAGAAGCATAGTTACAAACGAGGCGGGAACGACAACCGATTTGATAAAAGAATCAATCGAACACAAAGGGATAAGAATAAATTTCATTGACACCGCCGGCATAAGAAAGGGCAAAGGAAAAATCGAAAAGGCAGGCATAGACAGAAGCAAGAAAAGTGTCAAAACGGCAGATATAGTAGTGTTCGTGAACACAACAAACACTATATGTGGGAAATCAAGTCGTATTGTCAGGCTTACAAAAAGACAAAAATATATTGTAGTTTGTAATAAAGTTGACAAAAATCCGGTTTTCCCCGAAATATCCGCCAAAAACAATTTGAACATAGACAGACTTCTTGATGAAATTTTGGATGCCGTGATTGGCGAGCCGCAAAGAAACGATATTTCGATAGTAATAAACGATCGGCACAAAAGGATTTTAGAGGACGCAAAGAAGATATTGGAGGAGCAATCGGGAAACATAGATATCATTGAAAATAAAATAACGTCCGCCCTGCTTCTTGTGGGACAGATAACGGGAACGGAAGTAACGGAGAGGACACTTAATGAAATCTTTTCAAGGTTTTGTTTAGGAAAATAAATTTGCGTCAACTTCATTTGTTGTTGACGTGCAACACAAAGACTTTAAGAAATTCCTATTTTATTCCAAAATCCAGAACGGAAAAATTACAGAGTTTTGTCACAGGTTTTGACGATGCAGTTACAAAGCATGAATGCAAGGCCAATATAGACAAACGCGACAATGACGGATACCGTTATATTGCATTGGACGGCGATTTTGTTAGAGCAGCCGCACCGAAATTGACCCCGTGCCACTTGCCAACCCAATCACTTTCGCACCCGAAGGCACATACTCACGGATATACGAAAGCATCCCCTTGAACGCCCCCCGCTTTGTTGTTTGTGTGGTCATACATAAACGCACAGAAATCCCAAAAAGTCATTGTTTGTTTCCCTTTTTGTGTTTCGGCATCGGCACAACCCTTGCCAAAATGTCAATCACCTTGTTCGCCGTGTCCGTGTCTTCTATATCCAAAATGTATCGCTCTTTCGCCCCTTGATAGGGAATACCTTTGCCTGCATTCGCCATTAACTCTGCGATTTCGGGCAGTATAGGCACATAGACAGTATTGTCGCATACCAAAATGAACGGTTTTTCGTTCACATACACGGTATACTCCCCAAACATCTTTTGGCGACGCACAGGGTAATGCGTGTGGATTTGTTCAACCACGAACTCAATATAATCTTGTGTTGTCGCCATACCGCATTATGCCATCGTTTCGCCGTTTTGTCCATTCGTTTGTATTTCAATCGTCATTTTTTTCAGTTTCCCTTGTAATTGCCTAATCACAAACTCAATTACCCGTTCAACATCGATGTACGGACAAAACCCCACACGCAAAAGCACATTGTCGTCCACAAAACGGGTTACAACATAAATAATAATTTTTGCAAGTGATTAAAAAAGTTCAAACAAGTGCTTGACATTGTGCATACAATGCATGCATAATGAATATACTATTAAAAGGAGAATAAAATTATGAATGCACAAAAAACAAGCGGTTTTTATATTCGTATGAAAGAGGCGGATAAAGTTGCTGTTGATAAATTATACAGAAGTTTAGGCATTACCTTTACGGATGCTGTCAATATGTTTGTTGCAAAATCACTTGCCGAAAGGGGTTTACCGTTTGAATTAAAACTCCCGAGATACAATGAAGAAACGATAAGGTCATTTGAAGATGGAAAACAAATCATTGACGACATAAAAAATGGAAAAAGAAAACCATACGATAGCACAGATGACGCATTTAACGCATTGGGTATT